>CAYLYV010000029.1:0-20824 GCA_964387655.1 uncultured Cypionkella sp.
CCTCGATCGCGTCCGACAAGATCACCGCAGGCACCGCCGAGGCCACAGCCGCAGCCTCCAAACTCAGCCGAGCCGAAGCAATCACCCGCACCTCATGCCCGGCAAACACCGCATCGCCCGGATCAGGCGCGCGACCGTCCTCCCCTGCCAACCAAACCGCCACCTTCCCCGGCAGTTCAATCCGCCACGCCGCAACCATCGCCCGCGCGTCCTCACGGCTGACCCGATCTGGCACCGTCGGCCCAGAGGCCACCTGCGCCGGATCATCCCCCGGCACGTCCGACACCACCAAGGAAACCACCCGCGCCGGATAACACGCCGCCGCCAGCCGCCCGCCCTTGATGCCCGACACTTGCTTGCGGATCGCGTTCATCACCGAGATCGGCGCGCCCGAGGCCAGCAAGGCCCGGTTTAACCCGGCCTCATCCTCCAGCGTCAGATCCCCCGGCGGGCAGGGCAGCAGCGCAGACCCGCCTCCACAGATCAACGCCACCACCAGATCATCCGCCGTAAGCCCCTGCACCGCCCCAAACAGCGCGCTCGATGCCGCCAAGCCGGCCTGATCCGGCACCGGATGCGCCGATTCCAGCACCTTGATCCGCTTGGTTTCGCAGCCATAGCCGTAGCGAGTCACCACCACGCCTTCGAGTGGCCCGTCCCACAAATCCTCAAACGCCGCCGCCAGTTGTGCCGCGCCTTTGCCAGCACCAATCACGACAACCCTGCCTTTCGGGCGGGCGGGAAGATTGGCACGCAAAGCCGCCTTTGGGTCAGCCGCCTGCACCGCCGCCTCGAACAACCCGGTCAGAAAAGCGCGATCTTCGGGGCTCATGCCAGCTCCACATCAAACACGAATACCCCCTCGACCCCACCTTCGGTTGCCGCGACAATGCGGGCACCGATGGCCTGATGGGCAGGGTGAACCAGATAGGCGTCCCGCACGGCGGCATCTTGGAAATCGAACCAGAACACGTCGTCAAACCCACGAGACAGCGGCTCGACCGTGACATTTCGCGAAGCGTGAAATGACAAGATACCCTCTATCTGTGATTTCAACCCCGCCAACGCTGCATAGAGACCGTCCTTGGTCTGCTGAGGCGTCTCAGCCGGAAAGCGCAGCGCAACAATATGGCGGATCATGTTATTCCATTCCTCCGAACCGGGGTTGACGTTTTTCGCGATAGGCAGTCAGGCCCTCGGCCAGATCATCAGACCCTGCCACGAGCGCGCCTGCAAGCATTTCAAGCGTCCGTTCGCGATCTTCGCCCTCGGCGGCATTGATCAGTTGTTTGACGACCTCGGTCGCGCGCGGGCTGCGGGCCGCCACGCGATGCGCCACGACCAATGCAGCGTCGATCCCCTGGCCGCTTGGCACCACTTGATCCACCAAACCCAGCATAAGTGCTTGATCGGCGGTAAAAACCTCGCCCATCAGCGCCATGCGGCGCACCAATTGCGCACCGAAACGGCGGCTGGCGCGCTGGGTGCCGGACCAGCCGGGGATAATGCCCAAACCAGTCTCGGGCAGCGCCAATTTTACATGCGCTTCGGCAATGCGCAGATCGGCGCAAGCGGCAAGCTCCAGCCCGCCGCCAAGGCACGCGCCGTTCAGCACGGCAATCAAAGGCGGACGCAGACGGGTCAGCGCGTCAAACGCCTGATGGCCATCGCGCAGCCAGCGGCGGCCGAAATCGTCGGGGGACAACCCGCTCCACGCCGCAATATCGCCCCCGGCGCAAAAGGCTTTGCCTTCCCCCGTCAGGATTGCGACACGGGCATCCGAGCGGTCAATCTGACGACAGATCGCCAGCAAAGCCTCGACCATGTCGGCATCCAAAGCGTTCAACTTTTCGCCGCGACACAGCTTCAGATGCGCCACAGCGCCATCGAATGACAGCGAGAGGCACGCGGCGGTCATAGCACCAGCCCGAACGGCGGCTCATGGAACAGGGCGCTGTCCATCAGCCTGAGATCGGGCGCGACATGCAGCGGCGTGCTGGCCTGATCCAGCACATCGCGCTGCAAATCCAGTCCCGGCGCGATTTCGGTCAGCAGCAGACCCTGCGGCGTCAGGCGGATCACGCAACGCTCGGTGACATAGGAAATGTCCTGGCCTTGGGCGACCGCGCGGCGACCCGAGAACGACACCTGATCAACCTTTGGCACGATCTTGGCGACCTTGCCTTCCTTGTCGATCACCAGCCGCCCGTCTTCGAGGTGCATCTTGGCCCCCGCATTGAAGTTGCCCGAGAACACAATCTTGCGCGCGCGCGACGTGATATCGACAAAACCGCCCGCGCCTGCGGTGCGATGGGGCGTCGCCGAGAGGCGCGATACATTGACCGACCCCTCGGCGTCGATTTCCAGAAACGAGAGGAGAGAGCAATGAAATCCTCCGGCCTGAAAATAGCTGAATTGATGCGGCGAGGCGACAAAGGCCTCGGCGTTGCTGGCGCAGCCAAATTTGAAATCCAGCAAGGGAATGCCGCCCACTGCGCCCTGTTCGATCACCCAAGTGACCTTGCCATGGTGGCCTTCTTCCAGCAGCACGCGCGGCACGTTGGCCGAAATGCCAAAGCCGATATTTACCGCCCAACCGGCTTGCAGTTCTTGTGCGACACGGCGCGCAATCACCTTGGCGGGGTTGAATTCGGCGCGGCGGAAGGTGTTCAGCGGGCGGAACAACTCGCCCGAAATCGCCGGATCATAGGCGGTGGCGGTGGTTTGCAACTGGTCGGGGGCCTCGACAATCACATCGACCAAGATGCCCGGCACCCGCACATCATGCGGGCGCAAGCTGCCATTTTGCGCGGTGCGGCGGACTTGGGCGATGACGAGGCCGCCGGAGTTGCGGGCGGCCAAGGCCATCTCCATCGCGCCCAAAGTGGCACCCTCCTGCTCAAAGGTCAGGTTGCCGTTTTCGTCCGAGGTCGAGGCACGAATGATCGCCACATCAGGCTGCAAGGGCGGGAAATGCAGCCAGTCTTCGCCCGCGAAATCGACATGTTTCACAATGGGTTGCGCGCGGGCGGTGGCGTTCATCGCACAGCCGTCTTGCAAAGGGTCCACGAAGGTATCCAGCCCGATTTTGGTCAGCACACCGGGGCGCTTCGCAGCGCCCTCACGCAGCATGTCAAACACGATGCCGGAAGGCACATTATAGGCCGCCAATTGCTCGGCCAGGATCATTTGCCAGACCAAGGGCGGTTCGGCATTTGAAGGGCCGGAAGGATAAGAGCCGCCGATGATTTTGGTCAGCATTCCCGTCTTGGCGATGTGATCCACCCCTTTCGAGCCAAACATATCGCCCGCCGCAATCGGGTGGATCGAGGTCAGGTTCCGCGGGTGGCCTTCGGCATCAAAGCGTTCGCCCAAGGCCTTCAGCACTGCATCCGGGCAGCACAGGCCCGATGACGCGTTCACGGCGACCATCGCATTATCTCCAATCAATCGCACCGCCTCGGCAGCCGTTTTGATCTTTGACATGGCGATTCTCCTTTATGGGCTTTGCATCAAGTAACTAACTGGTTATAAGATTAAGCACAGCCTGCCAAGCCCATCAAGGGAATAAATGCAGGGATTGCCAACCGTTTGGAGACGCAGATGAACATCAGTTTTCAGAAGACCCACCAGCGCGCCTTCGGGACATTTCCCCTGAAGGGTGAAGTTCTGGCGCAAGCGATTGCGGCAGCGGTGGCGGTGGGCTACCGGGCGTTTGACACCGCACAAATGTATGGCAATGAGGCCGATACCGGGGCGGCCCTGAAGGCCACCGGCATCGCGCGGGATCAGCTTTGTATCACGACCAAAGTGCAGCCAGAGAATTATGGCGCGGACAGGTTTATCGCTTCGGTCGAACAAAGCTTGAAGGATTTGCAGCTGGATCAAGTGGATATGCTGCTTTTGCACTGGCCTGCGCCGGATGGTGATATAGCGCCCTCGTTGCGGTTATTGCAGCAGGCACAAGACCGGGGGCTTACCCGGCATATCGGGATCTCCAACTTTACCGCCGCCATGATGCGGCAGGCGCGGGCGGTGGCGGATGTGCCGCTGGTGACCAACCAGGTGGAGTTTCAGCCTTTGTTGAATCAGGACATCTTGCTGGCCGCTGCGGTTGAGACTGGCATTCCGCTGTCGTCCTACTGTTCTGTCGCGCGGGGTGAGGTGTTCAAATATCCGCTGTTTGCCGAGATTGGCGCGGGCTATGGCAAATCAGCGGCGCAGGTGGTCTTGCGGTGGATTTTGCAGAAGGGCGTGGCGATCAACACGATGTCGACCAAGCCTGCGAATATTGCCGAAAATTTTGAGGTGATGGATTTCACGCTGTCGTCGATTGATATGGCGCGGATTGAGGCGATGAAAGCGGTCGGCTACCGGGTGGTGACCAAAGTATTGGTGCCGATTGCGCCCGAATGGGATTGACGGCGCAGGGGCGACCTTTGAGGGCCGCCCGCTCCACTATGTCAGGAATTTCCCTTGATCAGATCAGCTGCCTTTTCGCCGATCATGATGGTGGGGGCGTTGGTGTTCGAGCCGATCAGGCTGGGCATTACCGAGCTATCGCAGATCCGCAGACCGTCTATTCCATGCACCCGCAAGGATGGGTCCACCACAGCCATCTCATCTTGCCCCATCCGGCAGGTGGAAACCGGGTGATACGAGGTGCGGCCATATTGGCGGGCATAGGCCTCATAATCGGCCTGACTGCGCACGGCTTCATCCGGGAAGCGCAGGGTGCGGATGTATTTCTGCAAAGACGGCTGGCTGAAAATCTCGCGGCTGATCCGCACCCCTTCGACGGCGATGCGTAGATCATCGGGTTCGGACAGGAAATTCGGATCCACCAGCGGCAGCGCACGCGGATCGGCAGAGCGCAAGGTCACCGCACCACGCGATTTCGGGCGCAGTGTATAGCTGTTCAGCGTGATGCCCGACGCACCTTTGGGCACCGAGGGCACGCCGGCCTCGGCCCCTGCTCCAGCGAGGAAATGGAATTGCAGATCGGGGCAAGCCGCGTCCTGATCAGCATACCAGAACGCGCCGCCTTCTACGACGTTTGACGTGACAGGGCCGGATTTGAACAATGTGTATTCAATGCCCGCCCACAAAGCCCAATGCGGTTTGTTGTATTTATCAAGGCTGTCATGGCCTTTCAGTTCGGCCACGATGTCGATGCCATAATGGTCGGTAAGATTCTGACCCACGCCGGGAAGGTCCTGCACCACTTTGATGCCGTGGTGCTTAAGGTCCGCAGCGGGCCCCACGCCTGACAACATCATCAGCTTGGGAGTGCCAATCGCGCCAGAGGTCACGATGACTTCGCTGTCGGCCCGCGCGATTTGCGGCGCATTACCCAAGGCATATTCCACACCAACCGCTCGGCTGCCCTCAAACACCACGCGCAGCACCAGCGCGCCGGGGATCACCGTGAGGTTGGACCGCGACAAGGCGGGGCGCAGATAGCCCACGGCGGCAGAGCAGCGGCGATAGTTTTTGGTCGTGGTCTGGTAAAACCCCGCCCCTTCCTGCAATGCACCATTGAAATCAGGGTTATAAGGGATACCGCGTTCCTGACAGCTTTGCACGAAAGCCCGCGTCACAGGTTGCGGATCGGGGATGTTGGATACCCCAAGCGGCCCCTCCGTGCCGTGCAGCGCACCGGACAAAATGGTGTTTCCCTCAGAGCGCAGGAAGTATTTCTGCACCTCGGCAGCCCCCCATCCCACCGCGCCCTCGGTCACCCAACGGTCGTAGTCGCTGGGGTGGCCTCGGGTGAAAATCTCGGCGTTGATCGACGAGCCGCCACCCAGAACGCGGGCCTGTGCATAGGGGATTTCCCGATTATTGGCGTTACGCTGCGGTGTGGTGATCAGACCCCAAGTCAGCGGGCCGGTGGTCATTTTGGCGAAGCCAACCGGCATGTGGATCAAAGGGTTGGTGTCCCGGCCACCTGCTTCGATCAGGCAAACGCGGACAGACGGGTTCTCTGACAGCCGGGCCGCCAACACACAACCCGCCGAGCCACCACCGACGATCACATAATCAAAGCCCAACTGTTCAGAACCTCGGGACATCATTCAATCCAGTGACTACGTTTTCCGGTTTCAATATGCACGGATTTGATCTGGGTGTATTCTTCGACGCCGTAGGCTCCGGCCTCGCGCCCCCAACCGGATTGTTTGAAACCGCCCAACGGCATTTCCGGCCCGCCAGCCATGATGCAGTTGACCCAGAAACGGCCTGCACGAACGCGGCGCGTGACGGTCAGGGCTTTGTCGATATTTTTCGTCCAAAGGCTGGCGGCAAGGCCATAAACTGTGTCGTTGGCCAGCGCGATAGCTTCTTCAATGGTGTCGAAGGACATCGAACAGAGCACCGGCCCGAAGATTTCATCCCGTGCAATCGCCATGTCGGGGGTGACGCCAGAGAACAGAGTCGGTTGGATATATTGGCCGTGACCAAGGTCTTTGATGGTGCCTCCGGTCACCAGTGTCGCACCCCCGGCTTGGCCCTTGGCGATGTAGCTCAGGATCACGTCGTTCTGCGCGGCGGTGGTGATTGCACCAACCTGAGTGTTCGGGTCAAGTGGATCACCGACGCGGATTTTCGCCATTTTGGCGGCAAGCAGGGCTTCGAATTTCGCCGCGACCGAGCGTTCCACAATCAAGCGGCTGGACGAGACGCAGCATTGCCCGGTGTTGAAGCTGATGCCGAAAGCAGCGGCATCGGCGGCATCGTCAAGGTCGGCATCGGCAAATACGATGATCGGGTTCTTGCCGCCCAACTCCAGCCCAAGTTTCTTGAAATTACTGTCCGCTGCCGCATGGACACATGATCGGCCCACCGCCGTGGAGCCGGTGAACGACAGCATATCGACATCGGGGTGCTCGGTCAGGGCTTGGCCAATCGTGCGCCCTGATCCGGTGACAACGTTGTAAACGCCTGACGGAAGGCCTGCTTCTTCCAGCACCTCGGCAAGCAGCAGGGTGGTTGCGGAAGTGATTTCGGAAGGTTTCACGACCAGCGTGCAGCCCGAGGCGAGGATAAACGGCACCCGTTCACACAGGATCAGGAACGGGAAATTCCACGGCGTGATCAATCCCACGACGCCAATGGGTTCACGCAAGACCATGCCGAACAGATTGTCGCCAAGGCTGTTATAGCTGTCGCCATGCAGCATCCGCGCAACCCCTGCGCCGATCTCAAAGCAGGCGATGGCATGGTCGATTTCACCCATGGCTTGGCTGATCGGCTTGCCGTTTTCCAACGTCTCCCAATAGGCGATTTCAGAGCGGCGGCGTTTGAGGATTTCGGCGGCGCGCAGCAGAACGGAGGCGCGGGCGGCCCCGGCAAGACCCGCCCAGCGGCGATCTTCAAAGGCGGTGCGGGCGGCGGTGACGGCGGCGTTCAGATCGTCCGGTGTGCATTTCGGGATGCGGGTGACAGGCACGCCGTGGCCGGGTGAGGCGCGCTCAAACAGAGGCCGACCGCCTTGCCACTGACCGTCGATGTAAAAGCCAAACTCGCGCGGGGTGGCGGGCAAAGTGGGAAACGGGCGCAGGGTGTCCATGGGAACCTCGGGATTAAATCAGGATTTGGGTTTTCAGATCGGCGGGGCGGGCAGCCAGCGTGTCAAACGCCGTTTGAATGTCATCCAGCGGGAAGCTGGCGGCGGTGAAGGCATCGGTTTGGAAACGGCCATGCGCCAGCAGGGTCAGCGCATCGAACATATCCTCACCCATGCCCGCGACCGAACCTTTCAGGCTGTTTTCCTCAAGGATCGTGCGCAGGATATCGACGTGAAGCGGTTGATCGGGGCCAGTGAGGCCGAAGAAGGCGATATGCCCGCCCTTGCGGATCAGGGTTTGTGCTGCGGCGTAAAGCCGGGCCGAGCCGACGCTTTCGATCACGACGTCAGCGCCGCGACCTTGGGTGAGGCGCTGCACTTCGGCGCGCAGCTGGTCGGGATCACTGATGGCGGCATCTGCACCCGCGGCAAGCGCCATCTGGCAGCGATCTTTTGACAAGTCGGCCACGATGATCGGCGCAGCCCCCACCAGCCGCATCATCTGCACATGCAGGTTCCCAACGGGGCCAGCGCCCAGCACCACCACCGATTGCCCAAAGCTGACCTGCGCTTTGCGGGCGGCGCGCACGACACAAGCCACCGGTTCGGTCAGCGCCAGCACAGCATCTGAGATACCATCGGGGGCCGGGATCACCAATCGCGCGGGCAGGGCGACATATTCGGCGAAGGCCCCGTCGCGGCCAATGCCCACCTGCGTCATCGTCGGGCAGTTCAGGATTTCATTGCGGCGGCACCAATAGCAGGTGCCGCAACCGATGTTGATATCAGCCACAACGCGCTGACCTTCGGACAGGTGCTTCACGTTGGCACCGTACGCCGCAACCGTGCCACAAAACTCGTGGCCGGGGATCAGCGGCAGTCTGTCGGCGGCATAGTGGCCATTGAAGATATGCAGATCAGTGCCGCAGATGCCGGTCCGCGTGACGCGGATCAGCGCCTCCTCGGGGCCAATGACAGGCACAGGCACATCGCGCAGCTCAAAACGCTGCGGGGCGATCAGGACGGCGGCTTTCATCTGCAGGCCCTCTATTTCACGGTGCGCAGCTTGGCGCGGTCAATGGTCAGCGCGATCGCCCCGATCAGCACCAATCCGAACACCATCTGCTGCTGCGTCGCCTGAATGTCGAAATACAGCATCGAGGCGCGGATAACCGCGACGATCAACGTGCCAATCGCCGTGTTCAGCACCCCACCAACCCCGCCCGTCAACGGCGTGCCACCCACCAGCACCGCCACAATGGCGGGCAGCAGAAAGCCATTGGCAATCGTTGGTGCGCCACCGGACAGTTTGACCGAGAACAACAGGCCGGCAATCGCGGCCAATGCCCCGGAAATCGCAAAGGCGAGGATTTTGTAGCGCGCCACGTTCAGGCCAGAGGCCGCCGCCGCAGGCTCGCCCGCCCCGACCGCCTTCAAAGCACGCCCCAAGGTGGTGCGACGCTCGATGAACAGGGTGATCGCCAGCAGACCAGCGGCAATGAACAACTCATGCGGGATCGGGCCGGTTTTGCCAATCATCCAACCGAACACGGCATCACGCTGCGCGGCCTCCATGTTCAGGGCCTTTTGGCCGGACAGATATTGCGCCAGCGAGAACGCCACGCCCCCCACCGCCAAAGTCGAGATGAACGACGGCACCATCAGCCTTGTGGTGACATAGCCCGAGATCGAGCCAAAGCCAAAGCCGACCAGAATGCACAGCAGCGCCACCCAGCCGCCGAACTGCGCGAGGTAAACCGAGGCCACAACCGTGATCAGATTGGCCATCGACTGCGCTGACAAATCAATGCCGCCGATGTAGATCGCAAAGGTCAGACCCAGTGCCATGATGAACAAGGGCACGATATCGCCCGCCAAAGACAGCAGGTTGGCCGGGCGCAAGAACGTGTCATCGACGATGCCGACGGCCACCACCAGAACCAGCAAAGTGATCCAGGGCAGATGCGGTTTGAAACGCTGGAGATCCATATGTGCCTCAGATCATATAATGGAGAAGGTCAAAGAGCGAAGGTTTCGCCCCGGGCGTGCAGTCAAAACGCTTTTGGATCGCACCGTCTTTGATCACGATGATGGAATGCGACAGCCCAATCGCCTCTTCCAGCGTGTCGGCCACCAGAACGATGCCGACGCCCGCATCCGACATATCGCGGATCATGTCATAGACGTCTTCCTTGGCGCCAATATCCAGCCCGCGTGTCGGGTGATCCAGCAGCATGATATCCGAGCCACCCGAGCGCCATTTCGCCAGCACCACCTTTTGCTGGTTGCCGCCCGAGAGGTTGCCACAATCGGCAAGCTCAGAACTCGCCTTGATCGACAGCTTGCTGATCCAATCCCGCGCCAAAGCCCGCTCTCCCGCGATGCGCAAAACGCCCGCGCTGGAATGGCGGCCCATCTGCGACAAGGTCATGTTTTCGTAGACATTCATCCCCGCGACGATGCCTTCTACCTTGCGCTCGCGCGGGACATAGCCGACACCCTGCGCCACCGCATTGCGCGGGGTGAATTGGCTGATCTGCTGGCCTTTGATCGTGACCCTGCCCGCCACAGGCGTGCGCATCCCGTAGATCGTGCGCAAGATCGCCTCGCGGCCCGAGCCTTCCGTGCCGACCAGACACAAAACCTCGCCCGCGTGCAGCGTCAGGCTGATGTCGCTGATCCGACCGGGCAATGAGACGCCGTCCAGCTTGACCAGTTCCTTGGACGCATCGAACGGCTGTTGACGCTGTTCGCGGTAATACTCCTTATCAACGTTGCGACCAACCATCTTGTGCTGGATCTGCTCGACCGACTTTTCGCCGCGCGTGACCACATCGACCACGGCACCGTCTTTCATCACATAGATGCGGTCGGAAAGCTCCATCACCTCATCCATGCGGTGCGACACGAAGATGAACGACGCCCGCGAGGTCAGTTCGCGCACCAGTTTGAACAGCAGTTTCACCTCATCCTCGGCCAGAACCGAGGTCGGCTCATCCAGCAAAATCACCAGACTGCCGTGGACGCGCTCTTCCAGCGTCAACACTTTGGCGAGTTCGACCAGTTGGCGCTGCGCAAACGACAGTGCCGAGGTGACGGTGGCCGGATCAATATCCAGCTTGACCTTGGCCAACTGAAACCGCGCGGCATCGGCCATGGCTTTCCAGTTGATCACACCAAAGCGGACGAATTGTTGCTCGTAGCCCAGAAAGATATTCTCCATCACCGTAAGATTGGCGATCAGCGATTGTTCCTGAAACACCATGCCGATGCCCTGCTCCATCGCGGCGCGCGGGTTAGCGAAGCGGACAGCTTTGCCATCAATCATCACCTGACCGCCATCGGGCTGATAGGCGCCGTAAATCACTTTCATCAGCGTCGATTTGCCGGCCCCATTCTCGCCGACAAGGCCAACGATCTCGCCGCGCCCAATCTGGAAATCCACTGACTTCAGCGCGTGAACGCCGGGAAACTTCTTGTCGACCTTTGCTAACTGATACATGCCCGCCCCCTATTTGACGACAGTGACAGCGCGGCGATCAGTCGACAGCACCACGGCGATGATGACAAGCAGGCCCAACATGCCGTCTTGCACGTAATCCGGCAGACCGATCACAACCATGCCGTTGTTGATAACATTGACGATCAGCACGCCGACCAAAGCGTTCCAGACGCCGCCGACACCGCCCCACAAAGCCACCCCGCCCACCACCACCGAGGTGATCGAGATGAACATGAAATTCGCGCCAGTGACCGATTCAGCTTGCCCCAGCTTGGCCACCTGCAAAATCGCCGCCACCGCATAAAACACCCCGGCCAGCGTAAAGCCCGCCACCCGCACCCGCCGCACATTCAAGCCCGAGGCATGAGCCAATTCCTCGCCGCCGCCCACCGCATAGAAGTTGCGGCCCAGTGTGGTGCGGGTCTGGATGAACGAGGCGACGAGCAGACAAAAGCCCGCGACATAGACCATCAGCGGAAAGCCCAGCAGGCGGTAGGTCAGCAGGCCGCGAAACACATCGTCGTCGATCTTGACGATACCGCCGCCGGTCAACAGCACGGTCGCGCCAGTAGCGACGAACCCCATCGCAAGGCTGGCCATGAAGGACGGGATGCGCAGCTTGACATGGATCAGGCCATTGACCATGCCAACTACGGCTCCGATCAGCAAAATCAAAGGGATAGCAACCCAACCGCCCACAGCAAGGCTGCCGCCGAATTTGACGAAGGCAAAGCAAAACAGCACCGCCGTGAACGACAGCACCCCCTCCATCGACAGGTCAATCGAGCCCATCAGGATGATGAATGTCACACCCACCGCAACCATCAGCGCAGGGGCTGCCGCCACGGCGATACGGGCAAAGTTGCGCAGCGCAAAGAAATTGGGGTTGATGGCAGTGAACAAAATCACCAACGCAATCAGCACCATCAGCGGTGCCCAGCGAATTGCGTCTTCGCGCGTGAAACGCCCTGTCAAATCCGTTCTCCCCCTCGGTCAGTCTTAGGTCTTGCCGTCAGATCGGGGCCGCCTCCTGGCGGCCCCCAAACTGTTTACTTGTAAACGATGCCGCCGTTGGACGGACCCCAGAAGTCGTTCCAGTCATAGGTCGGGATCGAGTCGATATACTTGGCCTTGAAATCAGCGGCATCGTCTTTGGTCACCATCACGGTCGGGCCATAGAACTCGCGGTGCTCATTCGGCTCTTCCGAGGGTTTGAACGTGCCAATCGCCGCATGATAGGCCAGAGCCAAGGACACGCCGCCACCCCAATAGGGGTTGGTGAACACGGTGCAGAGCAGTTTGCCATCCATCACCATCTGCACGGCTTCGGGATTGCCGTCATAGGCCACAATCGGCATACCTTCGATGCCTTCAGCCTTCAAAGCCTCCAGCACGCCGTAAGCGATGTTGTCGTTGGCGCAATGCACGCCAGTGATCTTGTCGCCATAGCGCGTGATGAACGAGGCCATCAGTTCGGCAGCCTTGGTGGTATCCCAATCGGCGGGCTGCGCGTCCAGCAGCTCAATCTCCGGGAAGTCTTTCAGCGCGTTGTGCAAGCCATTCAAACGCTCGACCGCCGGGTTGTTGGCAGGAATGCCGCCCAGATGCACCACGCCGCCCTTGCCGCCCATCGCTGCAAACAGCAGCCGCGCGGTATCTTCGGCGGGTTTTTCATCCGACCACGTCATGTGGCTGACATAGTTGTCGCCAATATCCCACGGGTGCAGATCGTCGGTTTTGTTCCAGATCGTCGAGATATAGCCGCCCGCAGCCTTCACCGCTTCAACCACAGGCCGGGCGTTCGGGCTGTCATTGGCGTCACAGGCGATTGCGCAATTGCCCGAGTTCTTCGCCAGGAACGCCTTGATATCGGCCAAAGATTTTTCGGACGAGCCTTCATTGATCAGGCTGGTCATATCGGCCTTGGTCTTACCAAGGCTTTCCACAAAATTCTCCCCCCCCGAGACAACCGCATTCCAGTAAGCACTGGCACGGTCGCGATAGCTCCAAGCCAAGGCCGGGTTTTCCGCAGCAAATGCCGCGTCTTTGCCAAAGGCCATCGGCAGCGCCATCGACCCCATGCCCGCCGCAGTGGCCAGCAAAAAGTTGCGCCGATTAACGGTTTCCCGCTCGATGAAATCCTTGATGAAAGTAGACATAGGTTCCTCCCCTTTTCCACATTTTGCTGCCGTATCGTGGCCAGTTTCGCGAATACTGCTGACTCCAGGTTTTTGGCCAGGAGCGGCGGGCATGGCCAGAGTCACACTCGATTAACGCACTATCTGGTTACTTTTTTAGCCCGACATGAGTCAAGTGTTTTCCGCAATAAAAACGCGACGCTTCGCAAGGAAGAACTTGGCGTGGGCCAACAGCTGTGTGTAAGACTGGCAGTCACGCCAACCACCCTTGCGCTGGAGAACGACACCTTGACGACGGACATCGAGCCCACGGCACCCGTAGCCAAGCCGCGCATTCGTGACGCCGAAGCGACCAAAGCCCGAATCCTTGATGCCGCCAAAAAAGAATTCGCCAAGAACGGTTTGGGCGGTGGCCGTGTCGATGACATCGCCGAGAAGGCCAAAGCCAACAAGCGGATGATTTACCACTATTTTGGCAGCAAAGAAGGCCTGTTCCAGACCGTGCTGGAAAACGCTTATGTCGACATCCGCACCGCCGAACAAAAGCTGAAACTTGACGATGTCGAGCCGACCCAAGCGCTGGAAAAACTGGTGCGGTTTACCTTTGAATACTATCTGAAAAACCCCGAGTTCATCACTTTGGTCAACAGCGAAAACCTGCACCGCGCCAAGCATCTGAAAAAATCCGAAGTGGTGAAGGTCTACAGCCGCAAGTTCGTGGCGATGGTCGAAAACATTCTGGAGCGCGGCGTCGCAACAGGGGTTTTTCGCGCCGGGATTGATCCGGTGCAGTTAAACATCACCATCGCGGCGATTGGTTATTATTATATGACCAACCGATTCACCGGCTCCATCGTGTTCGAGCGCGATTTGATGGCGAAAGAAGCGCTGGAAGAACGCCTGCGCTTCAACATCGACACCATCCTGCGGCTGGTCGCGCCCTAGCCTGCTAAGGCGGGCTGGCTGGTCCAACCGCAAGCAAAGCCGCCTGACCGCAAGCAATATCCTCAAAATCCTGCGCACCAGAAACGCCAATGCCGCCCACAACAATATGCCGCAGCCGGATGATTTCGAGTTGGTCGAGCGGGCGATCCCGACGCCCGCGCCTGGAGATCTTTTGGTCCGCACGCTCTGGCTTTCGGTCGATCCCTACATGCGGGCCCGTTTGAGCGCGGCGAAGAACTACGCGTCAGGGCAGAAGATCGGTGAGGATGATGGTCGGCGGCGGGGTGGGCGAGGTGATCGCCTCGGAGTCCCCCGACTTTCGCCCGGGCGACATCGTCATGGCGGACGATTTCGGATGGCAGCCGCTGACGACGGTCAAAGCGCAAACCGCCATGCGGCTCGACCCATCGGCGGCACCGGTGCAGACCTCGCTCGGCTGCCTCGGCATGCCGGGCCTGAGCGCCTATTTCGCGCTATTGCGGGTCGGACGGCCCAAGGCGGGCGAGACGGTGCTGATCTCGGCGGCCTCGGGTGCGGTTGGGCAGATCACCGGGCAGATATGCAAGATCATGGGCTTTGATGCCGTGGTCGTGGCCGGGAGCGATGAGAAACTCGCCTGGTGCCAGGAGATCGGCTATCGCACCGGAATCAACCACCGGACCTCACCGGACCTCACCGAGGCGATTGCGCGCGCCTGTGCGCGTGTCCGATCTGCCCCATCCGCGCCCCGGTGATCTGATCGTCATTGGGGCCGACAGCTTCACCATTCAGGGCGAGCCGGTGCGCGACAGCGAACGCCTGATCTGGTCGCTGGACCTGCGGCCATCATGAGGCTGAAGATCGCATTCGATCCCGATCTCGTCGCGCTGATGCAGGCCGAAATCGCCGCCGGGGAAAAGGCGGCCTCCGCCGCCATGCACGAGGCGGGCACAGCCCTGAAATCCGCATGGCGCGGCCAGATCACCAGTGCGGGGCTGAGCACGAGGCTCGGAAACAGCATCCGCCTCGCCAGTTTCCCCAAATCCGGCGACAGCTTGAACGCCGCCGCGCTGGTCTGGTCCAACGCGCCGATCATCATCGGCGCCCATGATACCGGCCCGCTGATCCGGTCGAAGGATGGCTTCTGGCTGGCCATCCCAACTCCGGCCGCTGGGAAAAGCACGAAGGGCGGCCGGATCACCCCCGGCGAATGGGAGGGTCGCACCGGGCTACGCTTGCGGTTCGTCTACCGCCGTCGCGGGCCCAGCCTGCTGGTGGCGGAGGGGCGGCTGAACTCGAAGGGTCGGGCCGTGGCGCCCAAGTCCAAGACTGGGCGCGGCGTGGCCACCGTCCCGATCTTCCTGCTGGTGCCACAGGTCAAACTGCGCAAGCGGCTGGATCTGGCGCGCGATGCCGAACGGACACTGGACGGGGTGCCGGGGCTGATCGTGACGAGCTGAGCGGAAAGAAAGCTGTGAACAACAGCGGCTTGCACAACTCCAGAGAGATCACTAGCCTGATTGCAAAGTGGAGTTTTTTAGATGCGCATCTTGCAAAAATCCCTTCCCGTTGCTTTCGCATTTTGTCTTTCGAACTTGGCCTTCGCGCAAACAAACGAGGCCCTTCTTGCAGAACTTGCTGCCATCGAACAACAGATCGCCGACGTTCAGGCGAAAATTGCAATCTACGACGGTGGTCTGATCAAAGGGCTGGCAGAAGCCCGGCTTGAAGCGCTGCTATTGTCGAAAACACTCGTTGAGAACCGCATCTCGGCCGCCGAAAGTGGCGCAACTGTCGAGGTGGTCGTATCAGCCGTGCAACCCGACGAAGCGCGCGCGCAGCAAATTCTTGGAGAAATGGCATCTGCCCAGCAGCGTATCGACGAGGCTGAAAAGGAGGCGGCGACGGGTGGTGGCCTCGCGCAGGCGCTTGCACTGAGCCGTGCCGAGACGGAGAAGCTCACACTGGCACAGCTCCAGATGGGTTACCTTCAAGCGAAATACGGCATTGCCTTCCCGTCCGTAGCGCCTGCAACTGCTGTTGCAGATGCGACACCCGCCACTGACCCTGCTGCAGCCGTGGAAGGCGAGGCCCCGGCCATCAATACCGTCGCTTGGGCAGATCCGAAATATCCGGAAATCGACTACAACAGCCCCGCTTTCGAACAGGCCCACAAGGAGGGTGATCGGATTGCCGGTTGGTGGGCGATCAAGACCGAGCGCGCCGCAGTCGACGACAGCCTGCAGATCACGGCCGTGAACTACTCTGCCTATGACCCTTCAAGCTACATGGGAATGACTGGCCTGATTGCGCGCTGCGTCGAGGGTGAAACCGCCCTGATATTCGTGCAGGATGATTTCCTGATGGCGGACTATCGGCGAAACACCTTCGACCTCACGCTGCGGGTGGATGAAGCGGCCGCACAGGAAACGCGCTGGAACGGGCTGACCAGCAACAAGGGTGCCGGTCTCTTTGGCGGTGAGGCAGAGACTTTCATCCGCACCATCTACGATGCAAAGCGTCTGTTCATTCGGCTTACCGAAAACAACGGCCAGGATCATGACGCGACGTTCCAGCTCGCAGGAAGCGATGCCGCTTTCGAAGAGGTGGCGGGCGCCTGTGGCTGGACGACGCTGTCGCTGACCAAGGACGATTACCGTGCCATCCAGACCCTGCTGAATGCTGGCGGTTTTGACACAGGCACGCCGGATGGCCAATGGGGCGCGGGATCGAAAGAAGCGATGAAAGCCTTCCAGACCTCCGTTGGCATCCCGGCGACCGGCGCGCCTGACCGGGCAACGTTGCAGAAACTTGGCTTCGGGTACTGAGGTGCGATCCGCCCCTCAGTACCCGGCTTCCCGCTGATGTCGAACGGCGAGGACTACCGCCGTCTCGCCATCAAAGCGGTAGAGCGAGACATAACCACTGTCGCCAAATGTGATGAACCACTCGCGGAATTCTGGGCCCATGTCTTCGACCGGTCGCCCCGCTCCCGGTTGATCACGCAGGATGTTCATACCCTCGCGGATGGACTTGGCCGCGTGGCGGGCGGCGTCAGGGTTCTTGTCGGCAAGAAAACGATAAAGCCGTTCGACATCCCGCAAGGCTGCGGGCGACCAGATCAGTTGTGGCATTCAGGAGCTGCCGCCTCTTCGCCTGCTTCCAGTTTGGCAAGCCAGGCATCGGCCTCGTCATGCGTGATGTGCTTGCCAGTGGCCTGATACTCCTGCCAAGCCTGCAACCCGGCCTGGCGAAACGCCTCACGCTTTTCTTCGCGCTCGACGAACTGCGCCACAGCTTCGCGCAGCATCCAGTGCGTCGAGCGATCCTTGGCATCGGCCAGCCGCTTCAGGCGGTCGCGTATGTCCTGATCGAGCTTTACGGCGATGGGGCGGACGGCGTTCATGGGTGCTGCTCCGAGCGAGTATTAATAGGTATTACCTTTAGCATATCGACGACCGTAGAAGAAGTCACAATTCAGGATACATCGATGCCAACCACGCGCGAAGCCGTCCTCGCCGCACTTCACGCATGGATGCAGCCGCTTGCCGCCCTGATCTTGCGCGATGAGGTACTGCCCGAGCGGATCCCGGCCGCCGGGCTGATCATCCTGCGCGACGGCCAGCCGGGCGAACCGGAGGTGACGCTCTCGCCCCTGCGCTACCACTACCAGCACCGCGCCGAGCTGGAGATCGTCGTCAAAGCAGACAACGGCCGAGCCAGCGTCTTCGACACCCTGATCGCTGCCATCGGCGCTGCGCTGGAAGCGGACCGCACGCTCGGCGGCCTCAGCGACTGGGTTGAACCGGAAGCCCCTCTTCCGTCGATCTGCCCATCGAGGGCGCGGCGGCCTTGCCCATCTGGACCATTCCGGCTATTTGCCTAAGCTCGTCGCTGATGGCTTTCGTGGCCGTGTCTACGCCACCCCGGCGATCTTGGGCGATACGGCGACGAGATCATGATGGAGCCGGAGCTTGTCGAAGAGGCTGACCACATCATCATCGAGTCGACCTACGGGAACCGCATCCACGAAGAAACTGATCCGGGCGAAGCGCTTGCCGCACTGATCTCGCGCACGACGGCGCGCGGGGGAACGGTGGTCATTCCAGCTTTTGCAGTCGGTCGCGCCCAGTCGCTGCTTTATTATTTCTGGAAGCTGAAACAAAGCAGTCGTTTCGCGAACTTGCCGATCTAATTTGACAGCCCGATGGCCATCAACGCCAGCGAGCTGCTGTGCGCCTTTCCCCATGACCACCTGATCCCTGCGGGCCTTTGCCGCGACGTCTGCGAAGTCGCGACCTATGTGCGGGATGTAGAAGGCTCCAAGGCGATCACCGACAATCCGCACCCCAAGGTGATTATATCGGCCAGCGGCATGGTCACTGGCGGGCGTGTTCTGCACCACATTCGTGCTTTTGCGCCCGAGCGGCGCAATCTGATCCTGTTCTCTGGGTTTCAGGCCGCAGGCACCCGCGGCAGGTCGATGCTTGATGGGGCGACCGAGGTCAAGATGTTTGGCGAATGGGTGCCTGTGCGTGCCGAGGTTGCCAACCTGCCGATGCTCTCGGCGCATGCAGATGCCAACGAATTGCTGCGCTGGTTGCGCGGGTTCAGAAATCGACCCGAACAAGTGATCATCGTTCATGGCGAACCTGAAGCCGCTGAAGCGTTGCGGGTCAAGATCGGGCGAGAACTCGGCTGGCGCGCCTCAGCGGCGCGACAGGATCAGATGTTTCCATTATGACAAACAAGCGGCCGTCCGCCGCTCTCCGACAGAAAAAGCAGGCATTAGCCCTTGACCTTCCCCTAACTGGAAACCCTATCTGAGATCGAGACATGGTTTCAACCAGTTCAGGAGAGCTGAAATGATCTCGCTACATATTCCCAACATGTCCTGCGGCGGCTGCGTGCGCGGCGTCACGGTTGCGGTCCATGAAGCCGATGCACATGCGCGGATAGAGCCAAACCTGCAAGAGCGGGTCGTGGCCATCGAAACCACCCTGAATGAAACTGATATCCTTAAGGTTCTCGCCGATGCAGGCTTTGCTCTGGCGTGAATGACCGTTTTGGAGATCAATGACCTTAATTTTCACGGCGCATCGGTTTAGGACCTTTCAAGGCTCCAGATAAGCGGCCATTGGGACCGTCTCCGACCTTGTAGGTCTCTATGACCTTAAGACTGGCGATGTCGATCACAGACATCGTAGCATCCCCCATGTTGGTCACGAAAGCCTGCTTTCCATCCGCACTGACATCGACTCCGTGGGCTGCCGTTCCGGTTTCGATGGTTGCAATGACTGAACTTGTCGCCACCTCGACAACCGAAACCCGGTTATCCGGCGCCGCATCGCTGCCTTGGTTCGCAACAAAAACATAGCGCCCATCCGGGGTTGCATGGAGTTGGATCGGGCCACGGCCTACCGGGATATGCGCCGTGACCTCGCGCTGCGACAGATTGATCACAGCCACGACGTCCTCGTCTCGGAGAGATACAAAAGCCCTAAGCCCATTCGGCAGAAAGCCAACCTGAACCGGTGCCTTGCCAACTGGAATGCGCGCGGTTTCAACCCTTGTCGCTGTTTCGATGAGAGAAACGCTGCCATCTTCGACATTGGCGACCAGCAGAAACTGCTCGTCAGGGCTAAGGCGCATGCCGTGCGGATATTTGCCTGTCGCGATGCGTGCGATCATCTTGCCAGCCGCCAAATCGACCACGCCGACGGTGTCTTCACCGGCATTGGTGACAAAAGCGACCGAACCGTCCCTCAGCGCCACAACATGTGCAGGATGTTCGCCCACAGGGATGAGGGCACGGGGCGGCTGGCTCAGGTCAATCGGGTCGAGCACGGCAAGAAGCCCTGCCTCGCCATGACCTTCCATGCCTGCGCCATGCCCCTCTTCGCCATGTTCGGCCTGCACCCCCGGACCAACCACCAGGAGCGGACGGCCCGGCCCGAATATATCCACATTGTGCGGCGAAAGCGGCAGCGGCACGGTGTCGACTTTGCCGGTCGACAGATCTATCCGACTGACCGAATTCGCGGCCTCATTGGCGGTAAAGACAAAGCCGGTTGTTTGAGCAAGCGCGAAGCTTGCGGCGCACAACCAGACAAGGCCCGAAGCGGCGAGCCGGAGCAGTCGGGGGGGGTGGAAACTTGTTCATGACTCTGATCCTGGTGGGGTCGCCACGCCTTCATTTAGGGCGGCGCGCGACATGTCTCATTTGAGGCGCACCCGAAGGGTCCGCGATGCTCTTTGATTGGGTGGGCGACTTGGCGCGACTGGATTGCGCCAAGTCGTCTTTTCAGGGCGCGGGCGCGGTTGCCTCTGCGGCCATGCCGGGCGCCATACCGGCCATCGGCATCATGCCACCCATAGCCATCAGGCCGCTGACATGCGGCAGCAACTCATTGAGCATGCCGCGCTGGCCATCCGAAAGCGTGGCAGACAATGGCCCTAGTGCCGCGTTGATCGCGACGAGGCCGTCCAGTTGCCGTTCAAGCTGGTGTTGCTTGACAATCAACGCGCCAACGACGCCACTTTCGGGATCATGCCCGTGTTCGCCACCCGTCGCAGTTTTCAGAGCGGCGGCATTCTTGCGAAGCGCATCGGCAAAGGCACTCCATGCCGTTTCCTGCTCGGTCGTGATGGCCAGCTCGGGCCCTGCGAGCGTCGGGGGCACAGTGCTCCTTC
>CAYLYV010000029.1:20834-25324 GCA_964387655.1 uncultured Cypionkella sp.
CCCGGCCGGAACGCAATGCGCCCTTCGACATGGCGCGTCGGATCGCCCATTTCCTGCATCATGCGCATCATGTCGGGCATCATCTCCATCATCCCCATTGCGGAGGCTTCGCTGGGTGCGGGCGTCGTTTCGGGTATGACCTCCTCTGTCGGTTGGGGATGATGAGCATCTTCGGCCCAAAGACTGGCCGGAAAGGCAAAGGCAACCAACGACAGGGCGAGAATGGACTTGGGCGTCATGATCATGCTCCGGTTTTGATGAGACGGTTGTTAAGGACTGCCATGAGAAAAGCGGTGCCCCAGCCTGCCGCGAAGC
The DNA here is from genome assembly GCA_964387655.1 of uncultured Cypionkella sp. GTDB lineage: Bacteria > Pseudomonadota > Alphaproteobacteria > Rhodobacterales > Rhodobacteraceae > Cypionkella. The sequence goes on from CAYLYV010000029.1 coordinate 21,150, forward strand.
TGACCAGAATGGCGGTAATGCCGCCCGTGACAGAGCCGACAGGCGCTTCGGTGAACAGGCCCAGCCAGCAGTGTGACGGCTGAACTTGAGGTAGGATCAAAACGGCAATCCAACAAAGGGCGGCGATTGCGGACAAGGAAACCGCAAGCGACAAGCCAAAAGCACCAGGTTTCAGCGGATACATCTCAATCCTCCTTCGTCGGTGGGCGGCCGGTGTCAGACGACCGGGGCCTTGTGTGATGATGTTGTCCGTGATGACCGTGATGCATGAACAGGTGCATCAGCGGGCACAGAAGAACGAGGAGCAGCGGCGCGATGGCGGCAAGATGCGCTCCGTGCCAAAAGGCCAGATAGATCGCGCCAGCCGTGACAAGGCCAAGAATTGCCAGCCCCTTCGGGTTTGTGAAGCAGCGGAACATGTCAGTCCCTCGCCTTCAGATGAAGAACACCCATTCCAGCGATTCTTCTGAACGGCGCCTGAGTTGCAGCGTCGGCAGGCCCTGAAAATGGTGCGCAAACATTCGGAACATGCTGTTCCATGGTAAACCTCCAGTTCATGATACGGGGGGCGGCCCTACAAAGGGCCGACAAGCTTTCCGATCAGACCGGTCGTGGAGGCTCCTGCGCCGGGCGGATGCTGCGCCCTGGGAGCAACGGCGGAAGGATGGGCCGCAACAAGGCCTCGGCTGAGGGGGTTATGCCAAGGGCTTCAGGCCTTGCCGGGAGGACGATGCAATTCCCGCATTGGCCCCACTCGCAACAGCCATCAGCGCTGCAGACAGAATGATCATCCGTACAGGTCTCAGGCCCGGAGGACACCATGTTGCCAGCAGCGGCGATTTCTGGGACAGCTTCAGACCGCGACACGAAGCCCGGCATGCCGACAAGTACCGGCATGAGCAGAACGGCCATGATCACTGTCCGCAGGAACACCAAGACGGATCTCCTTCACATCCTTTCATACTAGTCCAAGTGCAAGAATCAGCTTTGATCGAAATCAAACCCGCTGGGCCCGCCCCATCACGTTGGAGTGAACCCTGCTTCATCGGCTTGGCTCATTCCGATTTTGGCCGCGCCAGCCAAAAGGCCAGCGCGGGCACAAAAGGCCATTGCATCACGGGGCTGAGACCGGTCCCCAGACCGGGGAGCATGGGCATGATGTCCCGATAGGCCCAAGCCTGTCGAACTTCGACATTCCACCATTCCGAGAACAGGGTGTAGCCCAAGGCCATGACCATGGCGGCAACGGCCACCTTGCCATACCGGTTTTCGGGCCACATCGTCGCGCCAAAGAGCTTCAGTGCGACGGCCAGACTGAAGGCCGCGATCAGGATATCGCCAATCGTGCAATGCAGAATGGCGTAGGCGATTTCCCATCGCGTGCCGGTCAGCCAAAGCGTGTAGAGCGGCATCTGTCCGATTTCCCAGACCAGATTCAGGGCCCCAAGTGCGAACACAAACCGCGCCCATGTCTGGCGAAAGGTCGTTGATGCTTTTGGCGCGCGCGGTTTGGACATGGGTTCACGGCTTTCTGACTGGCGAGGCGGCCGCCAACCGTGGAAAGGAGGATGTGTAACGCCGGGAGAAAAGTCGATGCGCCATCTGATCCTGATTTTGTCGCTGTGTAACCTTCCAGACCTTATCCCCGCCGCTTCGGCAGAAACCGGGGCCGCGCTTTATGCCCGGCATTGCGCCTCCTGCCATGGCGCGAACCTCGAGGGTCAGCCCGACTGGCGCAGCCCGAAAGCGGATGGAACCTATCCTGCGCCGCCGCATGACGCCGAGGGTCACACCTGGCACCATGACGACGCCATGCTGCAGGACTATGTGACAAGGGGTGGGCAAGCTGTGCTGGATGACATGGGGGTTTCGTTCCGCTCTGCCATGCCCGCGTTTGGCGAGATTCTGAGCCCGGCGGAGATCACATCCATTCTCGATTTCATCAAGTCAACCTGGCCGGACCGCATCCTCCAAGCGCGGGACGAACGATTGCGCCCCGCGCCCTGAGCCATCAACCCAGCACGGTCATTTCAGCACCGCCCGCCAGGTTATGCCGCCGTCATCCGACAGAAGCAGCCCTCCCTGCGGGGACAGTGCCATCAGCCGCAGCGGATCGGCATGGGTCACTGAAAGGTTCAGCAGATAGCCGCCCGGCACCTCCGCCGCTACAATGGTCGCATTGCCGGATGCCACATCCACGTCTATCAGCCCCTGCCCCAGTTGAACGGCACGCAGCCGCCCGTCGACTCCCATGTCGACGGTGCTGACCGGCGCTGTCGAGGCAAGGATCGATTGCCAGCTTGCACCGGCATCGCGGCTTTCAAACAGGCCGTTTTCCGTTGCGGCATAGATCTGGTCAGGCGAGGTGGCCGAGGTCGCAATGTCGATCAGCTTGTCCGGCGCGGTGCCGGTGAGGGCCCAGCTTGCCCCGGCGTCGCCGCTGCGCTGCACCGCGCCATCATGGGTGATCCCGTAAAGCACGGCGGCATCGGCGCGGCTGACCTCCATATTGTGGAAATCGACCGGGCCGCCGATCCCGTCGGAGACATGCTCCCAGCTTTTGCCGCCATCCTCGGTGCGGATGATGCCAAGATTGCCGCCGGTTTCGGGGTGGCCACTGGCAAAGGCATGGCCCGGTTGGCCGGGCACCGGCGAAAAGCCCATGAAATCATCCCGGCTGCTGCCGACCGGCACGGCGGTCTGCGCGGCCAGATCGACCGTGAAGACCCCGTGATGGGTGGCCAGCGTGACATTGTCGCTGCCTTCCGTGCCTGCGGCAATGCCGTGAATATGGGTGCCGGACATCAGTTCGGCGAGTGGCACAGCCTCCTGTGCCTGTGCGGAAAAAGGCAGGGCTAGAACGGTCAGCAATAGGTAACGGATCATCTTGCGGTTCCTTGTTTGATATGTCGGGGCGGCAACGCTGCCTGCCCCAAAGCTCTCAGGCCGATACCGTGAATTCGGTCATCATGCCGGTGGCCAGATGGGGCATGTGGTGGCAATGCAGCATCCAGCGCGCGGCCTCGCCCGCGTCCAGTGCTACGCTGACCATGCTCATCGGTGGCACATGCACCGTGTCCCGCAGCGCGCCGCTCATAGCCTGCCCGTTCAGCGCCACCACCTGAAACACATGGCCATGCAGATGCATCGGATGCGCCATCATCGACATGTTGTGAAAGGTCAGAACCACCCGTTCACCCGTCTTGGCAAGAATGGGACGGTGGCTGCCCCAACCCTGTCCGTCGATGGTCCAGCGATAAGGCATCATCGACCCGCCCAGCATCAGGTTGTCGGGACGGTCGACGGGGCGATCTGCCAGTGGGGCCGCGGCCTGCAGCATCGCCTCTTGCGCCAGATCACTTGAAAAGGCCGGATGCGCGGTGTCTGCCATCGTGGTGAGTTTCGTGACCGCAGCGCCTGAGGTCGCCAACACAAGGCCGGTACGTTCGACGGCCCCTTCGCGAAGGGCAAGGATCGGAAACGCCCCGCCTTCTGCCGGGATGGTGACCTCGATATCCAGTCGCTGATCCATGGCAAGGCCAAACCGCCTGCCCGAAACCGGAACAACCGCATTGCCGTCGGTGGCCATCAGCCGACCGGACAACGACCCGGTGTCGATCCAGAACACGGTCGCCGCAGCCCCGTTGATGATACGCAACAGAATCCGCCCGCCCTTGTCGACAGGGACAACTTCGGGATCGTCAAGCGTCCGATCATTGGCCAGATAGGCGTCAAAAGCAAAGTCATTCAGGTCGATCGCCCCCATCGACATGTCGCCCATCTTCATCGTGCCGCTGTGATCCATACCGGGCATGGCCGTCTGCCCATCGCCTGCTATGTCATGCGCCATTCCCGGCATTACCGCGCCCGACGTGATTTCGGCCAGCACCTCATCAGCAGGGCGGAAGCTGAGGTCATGCAACAGCACCGTCACCTCTTGGCGGTCCTGCGCCGCATCGTCAGCGCTCCGCACGATCAGCGGGGCGGCCAGCAGCTCCATCTCCTGCACAGGGATGTGGGAATGCATCCAATGGGTGCCGGGGCGGGCGGGGAAATCGAAGCTGCGGGTTTCGCCGGGCTTCAGGGCGGGTTGTGGCATGTCCGGCACGCCGTCCTGTGCATTCGGCGGGTGCTGGCCGTGCCAATGGACGATAGTCTCTTGCGCAAGCTCGTTG
>CAYLYV010000029.1:25334-36490 GCA_964387655.1 uncultured Cypionkella sp.
TCCAGCGTCAGGCCGCTGCGGCCTTGGCCATCCAGCAGGCCCTTAACGGTGACGGCACGTCCTGCGATATCCAGGGTGCGGGTGGTGGCGCGCAGAAGACGCGATGGAGCGGCACTGGCACCGAACGGCAAGATCAGGGGAAGCGCAGCAGCGGAACTTGCGGCGAGAAAGCCGCGACGGGTAAGTAATGTCATATTCTTGGACTCCAAAAATGGCGCAAGACGGCACCGGACTGGGTTCGGGTGCAAGTGATGCACCCGGCGCTCAGACCGCAGATTTCGGAGGGCGGTCGACAACGTCTGGTCGTAGCGAAGGCATATCGGCTTCGTTCGTCAGGTGCCGTGCGGCAATGCGGGGAATGTCGACCCATTCTTGCCGCGCGAGAGGCGCAATAGTGCAGGACAAACAAACCTGTTTGCAGATATCCTGACCCGCAGCATGTCCTGTCATCGGTCTACGTTCCGAAGCGGCCGCCCCGCCATCATGGTTCATGACACCGGCGGTTGTGGCCGTTCTGATAACCAGATCGCTCACCACACAGGCGTCGCTTCCCTGCACGGCAACTGCAAGCAGCACCAGAACTGAGCTGATCTGCAAAAAGCGGTGAAGCCATCCGCGCATGGGAAAGAAGAACTCCTGCAGCTACTGTCAGCCGTCCAAGATGAAAATGGTTGTGCAAAGGCATTGATGCAAGTCAATGTCAGCCAGCACAATCCGGCCCAAACTGAATGTGATGTAAAGGGAAGGCTGAATGCGGGTTTTCGGCGGCAATGATAGGCATGCGATTCTGGCGCTTTGGCGCGCGGTGCTGTTTTGCCTGGTGCTGGTCGCATCCGCTGCACATGCTGCACGGTCTTTCGACCCCCAGCTTGGGTCAGAGGTGCCGCAGCTGCACATCGCCCAAGCTATGGTGGCAAACCCTGACGTGCATCCCGAGGGCGCTTGTCAAGGCAAAGGACATTGCGCGCCTGCGTTTGTCATCGTCCCGCTGGTGCTGACCATCGCACGGGTGTCGCAAGGGCAGATCGTATTCGTTTGGCCGAACGCCACGACCGCTCTGGGGCGTACCGTTGATCCCGGTCAGCATCCGCCGAAGGCGCCTCAGGCAATCTGAAACACGCGTCATCACCGATGCGTTGCCCTGAACTCCATCCGCCAAGTGTCCGCCCGCGATGCATCGCGCGCATGTCATCCCATTCCGGATATCTGCCATGACCCATGAAAGCCACTCCGCCCACAGCGTCACCATCTACACCTGCCCGATGCACCCCGAAATCCGGCAGGGCAGCCCCGGAAACTGCCCGAAATGCGGCATGACACTGATCCCCGAGGGCACAGCGCAGCAGGTATCGCATGGCCACCACGGCAACCATCACGCGGCAAAGCCCAGTTCCGCGCCTGAAGTCAGCTACGACAAGGTTCCCAAGAATTGGAATGGGCCAATCTACATCTGCCCGATGCATGCGCAGGTCCGGCAGACCGAGCCGGGCTCATGCCCGATCTGCGGCATGGGGCTGGAACGTGATGCCGCCAGCGCTGCGGATGATGCCCCAAACCCCGAATTGGTGGATTTCACCCGTCGGATGTGGGTCGGCACCGCGCTGACCCTGCCGCTTCTGGTGCTGACGATGGGGCCGCTTGTCGGCCTTGGCTGGCTGCGCGAGATCTTTGGTGAACGTCCGACCATGTGGATCGAACTGGTGCTGGGCACGCCGGTTGTCCTGTGGTGCGGCTGGCCCTTCCTGCATCGGGGCTGGGTATCGTTCCGCACCTGGCAGCTTAACATGTTCAGCCTGATCGCCATGGGCGTGCTGGCGGCATGGGGGTTCAGCGTTGTGGGCGTGATCACACCACAGATTTTTCCGGACGGCTTTCGCGATGCCCACGGCCATGTCGGCGTCTATTTCGAGGCGGCGGCGGTGATCGTCACGCTGGTCCTTCTGGGGCAGGTGATGGAATTGCAGGCGCGGGAAGGCACCGGGCGAGCCATTCGCGCACTTTTGGACATGGCAGCCAAGACGGCTCGCGTGATCCGTCCAGACGGCGCTGAGGAGGAAATTCCCCTTGAGGCCGTGCAAGTGGGCGACCTCTTGCGCGTGCGTCCGGGCGACAAGGTGCCGGTAGATGGTGTGGTGACCGAGGGGCGGTCTTCGGTCGACGAAAGCATGATCACTGGCGAATCCTTGCCGGTCGAAAAGGTGGCGGACGATCCGGTGACCGGGGCCACGATCAACGGCACCGGATCGCTGATCATCCGGGCCACGCGGATTGGCGCCGATACGATGCTGGCCCAGATCGTCGAGATGGTCGCCAAGGCGCAGCGGTCGCGCGCGCCGATCCAGAAATACGCCGATCATGTCGCGGGCCTGTTCGTGCCTGCGGTGATCGCAGTTGCCGTGCTGTCCTTCATCGTTTGGGCGGTCTGGGGACCGGACCCGGCCCTGTCTTACGGTCTGGTGGCGGCGGTTGCCGTGCTGATCATCGCCTGCCCTTGCGCGCTTGGCCTTGCGACGCCGATGTCGATTATGACCGCCACCGGCCGGGGCGCCCAAGCGGGCGTGCTGATCAAGAACGCCGAAGCGCTGGAGCGGTTCGAAAAGATCGACACCCTGATCGTCGACAAGACCGGCACCCTCACCGAAGGCAAGCCGCGCTTGATCGCCGTGCTTGCCGAACCCGGCCATGACGAGGCCGACGTGCTGCGCCTTGCCGCCTCGCTGGAGCGCGGATCCGAGCATCCCCTCGCCGAGGCGATTGTGCGGGGGGCTGAAGACAAAGGCGTCGACCTTGCCGCTACGACGGATTTCGAGGCGATCACCGGCAAGGGTGTGCGCGGCACTGTCGACAGCCACGTGGTGGCGCTTGGTAACCTGCGGTTGGTCGAGGACATGGGCTTGAACGCGGCCGATCTGGTGGCGCGCGCCGACCAGCGCCGCGACCAAGGCGAAACCGTGATGTTTGTAGTCTTGGACGGGGCCATTGCAGGCATGGTCTCGGTCGCCGACCCAGTGAAGGATACCACACCTGCGGCGCTGAAGGCCCTGCACGACCTTGGCCTGCGCATCATCATGGCCACCGGCGACAATGAACGCACGGCGCGCGCCGTTGCCGCCCGCCTTGGCATCGACGAAATCCGCGCCGATGTGCTGCCGCAGGATAAGGCCCGGATTATCCACGAATTGCAGCAGGCAGGGCATCGCGTTGCCATGGCGGGGGATGGTGTCAACGATGCCCCCGCCTTGGCGCAGGCCGATGTCGGCATTGCCATGGGCACCGGCGCGGATGTCGCCATCGAAAGCGCGGGCTTCACGCTGGTGAAAGGCAACCTCGACGGCATTGTCCGTGCAAGGCGGCTGTCGCAGGCGACCATGCGCAACATCCGCCAGAACCTGTTCTTCGCGCTGATCTATAACGCTGCGGGTGTGCCGGTGGCGGCGGGGTTGCTTTACCCCTTCACTGGTATGCTGATCAGCCCGATGTTCGCGGCCTTCGCCATGAGCGCCTCGTCAATCTCGGTGGTGTTGAATGCCTTGCGGTTGCGGGCAGCGCACATCTGACACCGGGCAGCAAGATCCGCAATCGCTCTGCTTGGGGGCCAGAAGGAAAGAGGTAACCGAATGATGACCGGGTAGCGGAACCCTGTCGCAACGGGGATGTAGGTGAAGTCTGCAACCCAGACCCTGTCCGGGTGATCGGGGATGAAGTTGCCATAAAGGTTCGGAAATACTGGGGAGTCGTGCCTGTTGTCCGTCGTTCGGACAAAGCGCCTGTGGGGCTTGATGCCAGGTCCCGCCTCCCGCATCACCCGTGCTATCTTCTTGTGATTGACTACAAGTCCGTAGCGACGAAGCTCGTGGCGCACGCGGCGGTAGCCGTAGCATGGCTGTTCATCCTGGATGTCTTCGATGATGGCCGTGAGTTCGGCGTCGGTCAGCCCTTTGGCCTTGGCGGCGGGGCGGTAATAATAGCTCGAGCGAGGCAAGTTCATGACTTTGCACCCCCGCCTGATTGAGCAGGCCAGGGGCCGCTTATCACGGAGGATTTCTCGCTGAAGGTCGCGATCGGCATTCACGGTGTTTTTTTGGCAAGGTCCAGCTCCATCGTGAGCTGGCCAACCTTACCCTCAAGGGCGCCAATACGGGCCTCATACTCAGCGATGACGCTGGCTTCAGCTTCCTCATCTGTCAGCTAGCCGCGGTCGCACTGGGTCAGCCAAAGCTGGATGAGGTTGGCGGAGATATTATGGCTGCGTCGCGCATCGCGCCGCCCGATGACGCCTACTCGAATTTCCTAGCAAAGCTGCAGCTTGAACGGTGTCGAATGGCAGCAGTAGGGGCTTCGTGACGTCACGAGCCTTCTCCAAACAAGGCCCGTTCAGCGTATCAGATCTTTAGGCCGCTGTGGTCCAGCCCGAGGGGTTCACTCCAACAGTCGCATAATTTTCACTGAGAACTCAGCTATGGGAACCTTCCCCCAAAGCGGTGAGCAGCAGGGGCAAAGGAGTGATCCACATGGGACTATTGAACATCATCCGACGGATACATTTGCGGCAGAAGTTGTTGATCTGCGAGATTGCACGGCCTCCTCACCACCACCTTTGAGTCCTGAACAGGGGACCATCCTAGGCTGAAACCTGCAATCCTGGCGCTGATCCGCCAAATCCTCACCGTTGCTGGCACCGGGCTGGTCGCCTAAGGCTACGTCCAAGCCTCGGATCTGTAACCGGTAATCGGCGCGCTCATGACCATCGGGCCGGTGGTGTGGTCAGGCGCTAACAAACGGAATCGGTAACCCGATTGGGCGTAAAATGCTCTTGGTTTGGGGAGCAATGTCCCACTTTGTTTTGTAGGGAACCTGAAACGAACGGATGATACCGGCCGTTTGCATGTAGGGCGACTGCGCCAATACGCGGCTAGTTTGGTTCCTTGGCCTCTATAGCACACCCGATATCAATGTGAGAGCAACACCGCGAGGCGAAGATCCGCGAAGACGCCGTTTGTTGCGCCGCCAAGGATGAAATCACGGATGCGGGAATGGCCGAAGGCCCCCATCGCCAAAAGCTGTGCGCCGGCTGCCATGGCACCGTCCTGCAGCGTCTCGGCGATGCTTCGACCATCGAGTGTAAGATCGACTGCTTTGGCGTTAAATCCGCGCAGCTCAAGAGCGGACGCAAGCGTTTGGGACAAGTCAGGGCCACTGAGTGTCTTCTCATCCTGCACGGTCAGGACCGAAACGCGGCCTCCTGCGGCCAGAAGCGGCAACGCATCGTTGAGGGCGCGCGCGGCAACCCGGCTTTCATCCCACGCGATTGCGATATGATCAACGGGTGCCGCTTTGGTCCTTGGCGGCATCAGGATCACCGGCAGGCCAGAGCCGAACACAAGCGATTGTGCCATATCCTGCGTCGAAAGGGCTTCGGCGGACCACGGCAGAATCGCCAGATCGAAGTAGCGCGCCTCGGTCGCAGCGGCGTCCAGTGCTGCGCCCAGCACCAGCCTGTGATTCATGACCTGAACATTCAGTTTTGGCTCTGCCGCGCCCTCGACGAGGCTGCGCAGGTGGTCGCAGTCGGCCCTGCTGCGGTCTTCCACCGCGCGCGCCATGCCTTCGATGTTGATCAGCAAGTTGGCCAGCGGCGCAACCACCGGCGGAATATCCACCGCAAAGGTCGAAACATGCAATCCACCTTCCAGCGCGGCTGCAAAGCCGATTGCGGCAAGAACGGCCGGATCGGGAGCGGCTTCGGGATAGGTGTTCAGCGGCATATAGGCGATACGATTGGTCATGACCTCAATCCTATAAGGAGCAGCATGGCGCGGAACCCAGACGCAAGCAGAGCCATCCTCGCACCGACTGGAACGGCTGGGCAAACCTGCCGCTGAAACGGGTGCTGATCCTTGATTCAAATCAATCCAACGCAACCAAAAATCATTACTCTTGGCGCACGGCGACACAGGAGGGGATCATGCCGCAGGATCGCTATCAGACGGTGCAGGACGTGGCCGAAAGGTTTGAAGTGGCGGAGGCCACGGTGCGGCAGTGGGTCAAGTCAGGCAAGCTGCGCGCCATCGCTATCGGAAAGGGCTGGCGGATTTCGGATACCGATCTCGGGGTGTTTCTGAAAGCCCGCGAAACAGCCGCGCGCGCCGTCTGAAGCTGTCCGCACCGTTCGCGCAGCCGCTTAAGAACAGACTGCTCTTGGTGCGGCCATCGCCACTTCTAAAAAGGAGTTTGAAGATGAACCGACTTGCCGGAAAGTCAGCAATTGTGACAGGAGGTGCCGTCGGCATTGGCCGGGCCTGCGCTTTGCGCATGGCTGGGGAGGGCGCGAAGGTGGCAATCTTTGACCTGGCTGCGACCGAAGGTGAGGCGCTGGCTAGCGACCTGACGGCAAAGGGGCATGACGCCGGGTTCTGGACTGTCGATGTCACGGACGAAGTCGCGCTGAAATCCGCGATCGACGCGGCGGCGGCGCGCTTCGGCGGGCTGCAGATCATGGTCAACAATGCGGGCATTTCCGGGAGCCCCAAGCCCACTGATCAAGTGACCGAGGCAGAATGGGACCGGGTGCAGGCTGTGAACGTCAAGGGCGTGTTTTTCGGCACCAAGCACGCCATTCCTCATCTGCGCGCGGCAGGCGGCGGCGTGATCATCAACCTGTCGTCCATCGCCGGGTTGATCGGCATCGGCGGCATCGCGCCGTATCACGCCTCGAAGGGCGCGGTGCGGCTGATGTCGAAAAATGATGCCATCACCTATGCGCCGGAAAAAATCCGGGTCAACTCGATCCATCCAGCCTACATCTGGACTCCGATGGTCGAAAGCCATCTGCGTGCGACCAGCCCCGATGTTGACGCCGCGAAAGCAGCGGCGGGGGCTGTCCATCCAATTGGCCATATGGGCGAGCCCGACGACATCGCTTGGGCAGTGGTGTGGCTTGCCTCAGACGAGGCGAAGTTTGTCACTGGTGCTGAAATTATCATCGACGGCGGCTACACGGCACGATGATATGACGCTGCCGCACCCGCATGCACAAACCGCCGCCGATTGCTTGGCAGAGCTTGATGCAGGCCCAGACGGCCTGAGCGCCACAGAGGCGGCACGGCGGCTGGCCGTGCATGGGCCAAACCAGCTGCCCCAGCAGTGTGCACGCGGTCCGCTGCGGCGATTCCTTGTGCAATTTCACAACGTACTGATCTATGTCTTGCTCGGGGCTGCAGTGGTGACAGGCACACTCGGTCACTGGTCCGATACGGGTGTAATACTAGCCGTGGTGCTGGCCAATGGGATCATCGGCTTTGTCCAGGAGGGCAAGGCCGAGGCGGCAATGGCGGCCATCCGCGGAATGCTGGCACCCCATGCTGCTGTGCTGCGCGATGCGGCGCGGATCACGTTGAACGGCGCCGATCTGGTGCCCGGCGACATCGTCTTGCTGGAGTCGGGCGACAAGGTGCCCGCCGATCTGCGCCTGCTGCACGCGCGAGGACTCTCGGCGCAAGAGGCAGTTTTGACGGGAGAGTCAGTTCCGGTGGAAAAGGACAGCGCGCCGGTGCCCGCCCATGCGTTGCTCGGGGATCGGCGGTCGATGCTGTGGTCGGGCACGCTGGTCACGCAAGGCACCGCGCGCGGAGTGGTGGTGGCCACAGGCACCGACACCGAAATCGGTCGCATTGGCGGGTTGCTGGCGGGCGTCGAACAACTGACCACGCCGCTTGTCGCGCAGATTGACGAGTTCGCACGGTGGCTATCGTTCCTGATCCTGCTCGCGTCGGGCCTGCTCTTGGTCTACGGCTACTTCGTTGGTCACCACGAATTCTCCGAGATGTTCATGACTGTGGTCGCTGTGGCGGTGGCAGCGATCCCCGAAGGCTTGCCCGCGGTGATGACCATAACATTGGCGATCGGTGTTCAGGCCATGGCGCGACGCAGGGCCATCGTGCGCCGCCTGCCCGCGATCGAGGCAATTGGCTCGGTTTCGGTCATCTGCACGGACAAGACCGGCACTCTCACGCGCAACGAGATGGTGGTGGCCGCAGTCGAGGCACCTTCGGGTGCGTTCACCATAACAGGCGAAGGATATTCACCAAAGGGAGCAGTGCGGCCGGAGGGCGATTTGTCATTGCTTGGCCTTGCGGCTGCGCTGTGCAACGACGCTGCGCTGACCAACCGGGACGAGATGTGGTCAGTCGAAGGTGATCCGATGGAGGGTGCCCTTTTGGCTTTCGCCGCCAAGGCTGGTGTCAGCGACGCGACTGCCTGGCGGCGACTAGATTCCATACCATTCGATTCCCGCCATCGCTTCATGGCCGTTCTGTCCGAGGGGCCAGGCGGACGGTTGGTAAATGTCAAAGGTGCGCCGGAGCGGGTGCTGATGATGTGCCAAGGGATCGACCTTGAACATTGGCACCGCCGTGCCGATGCGCTGGCGGCCAAAGGGCTGCGCGTCTTGGCGATATCAGCTCTTCCAGACGCGGGGGCGCAAATCGATTCAAGATCGCTGGAGGGTGGGATGAACTTTCTCGGCCTTCTTGGCTTGATCGACCCGCCACGCCCCGAGGCCATTACTGCCGTGGCGGAGTGTCGGGCGGCCGGCATCCGGGTCAAGATGATTACCGGCGATCATGCCGGCACGGCTGCGGCAATCGCCGCGCAGATCGGGCTGCAGAACGACATGCGCGTGCTGACCGGCACAGATCTTGACGCTCTGGACGACGCACAGCTGGCGGTAGAAGTCGTGGGAGTGGATGTGTTCGCTCGCACCAGCCCGGAGCACAAGCTGCGACTGGTCACTGCGCTGCAGGCCAACGGCCTATCGGTCGCAATGACTGGCGACGGGGTGAACGACGCTCCCGCCCTGAAACGGGCCGATGCCGGCATCGCCATGGGGCTGAAAGGGTCCGAGGCTGCCAAGGAGGCCGCCGATCTGGTGCTGGCTGATGACAATTTCGCCTCTATCGCAGCTGCAGTGCGCGAGGGGCGGACAGTTTACGACAACCTCAAAAAGGTCATCAGTTTTGAACTGCCCACCAATGCCGGCGAAGCGATGGTGGTGGTTCTTGCCCTTCTTGCTGGATTGGCACTTCCGATCACAGCTGTTCAGATCCTGTGGGTCAACCTGATCACCGGGATCACGCTTGGACTGGCCCTGGCCTTTGAACCGACCGAGCCAGGAACCATGGCCCGCCCGCCCCGGCACCGCGATGCCCCTATCCTGTCTGGCCAACTGGTTTGGCACGTTGTGCTGGTGGCGCTGCTTTTCCTGGCGGCTGTGTTTGGTATTTTCACCTATGCCACCGGCAAGGGTTATCCGCTGGATCTGGCGCAGACCATGGCGATGAACATGCTGGTGGTGCTGGAGATTTTCCACCTTTTCTTCATCCGCAACCTCCACAGCACCTCGCTGACCTGGGCAGCCGCGCGCGGCACCAAAGTTGTCTGGAGGGTGGTGATCGCCATCACCGCCGCCCAGATCGCCGTTACCTATTTGCCGCCACTGCAAAATGTGCTGGGAACACGCTCAGTACCGTTGGAGGACGGCCTCCTGATCGTGGCGATTGGCGCGGCCTTCTTTGCAATCCTCGAGATCGAGAAGCAGATGAGACTTGGGCTGCAACGCAATGGAGGCCGACATGCGGCGTGAGGTGCCCGTTTCCCGATTGCGCGGCCTGCTGGAAGGGTCCGAGGGGTTGTCGGCGATCAAGGTGGCTGATTCCCGATCAGCCTTCGGACGCAACGTGATTGTCGCCGCGACTGTGTCGGGATGGCTGGAGGTCATTCGAAGCACCTTGCAAGATCCGATGGTCTGGTTTCTCGCCATCACCGCCGTCCTGTTCGTCTGGCTCGGTGACTATGCCGAGGCATCGATCTTGGCGTCGGCTCTCATCCCGATCGCCGGAATGGATGCGTATCTTCACCGAAGGACGCAGGCATCGACCGCCGGTCTTGCGAGCAGACTGGCAACGCAGGCCCGGGTGGTCCGCGACGGAAGGGAAACAGAAGTTCCCGCCGAAGATCTGGTTCCAGGCGATCTGGTGCTTGTGCCTGCGGGCACGTACTTTCCGGCGGACGGCCTGATCGTAGCGGGTGAGAGCCTGCAGGCCGATGAGTCTACCCTGACCGGCGAAGCGTTGCCTGTGCGCAAGGTGCCATTCGCTGGCCTACTGGCTGGCATGGATAGCGTTGCCGTCGACGGCGAGCATTGGGGGATGGCCGGAACCCAGCTTTTGACAGGCGCGGCACGACTTCGGATTGTTTGGACTGGCCCCCACACCCTCTACGGCGAAATTACAGAGCTTGCACAAGCCGTACATGCTGAGCGGACCCCCTTGCAGGACGCGATCGGACAACTGGTAAAAGTGCTCGTCGTGATCGCCCTTGCCCTTTGAATCGTGTTGGCCTTGGTGCGCTATGCGCAGGGCTACGGGATTGCAGATGCGATCCTGAGCGCCCTAACACTCGCAATCGCTGCGCTGCCCGAGGAGTTCCCGGTCGTCTTCAGTTTCTTCCTGGGAGTCGATGTCTACCGGTTGGCAAAGCAACAGGTTCTGGTGCGCCGCGCGGTGGTGGTTGAAAACATCGGCCGCATCACCTGTATCTGCACTGACAAGACCGGAACCCTGACCGAGGGTCGGCTAGTGTTGAACAAGGTGGATGCGGCAGAGACCGTCGACCGGGAAAAGGTGTTGGCGATCGCAGCGGCGGCCTCTCGCGCGGAAACAGGTGATCCGCTTGATCTGCTGCTGCTCGGCGTAGCGAACCCCACCGACATGTCCATCGAAGCTGTGTTTCCGTTCACGGAGGATCGTAGACGCGAAGTGGTGATCCTGCGCAATCGGGATGGCAGTTTCAACGCCTGCATGAAAGGCGCTCCGGAAACGGTACTTGACCTGTGCGCGCTATCTGATGAGGCCCGCGTGACTTGGCGCCAGCGCACACAGGACTTAGCCGCGTCGGGCCACAAGGTGATTGGCGTGGCCAGCATCATACTGCCGCATTGGGGCGGAACCGAACCCGATGCGGATTTTCAGATGGTGGGCCTGCTTGGGTTTTCAGACCCGGTTCGCCCCGGCGTAAGCAAGGCAGTCACTGTGGCACACCAGCCGGGGTAATCCTCCCCGAAAGTAAGGGGCTGCATAAGTAGAATTTTCTCGGCAAGA
>CAYLYV010000030.1:0-34452 GCA_964387655.1 uncultured Cypionkella sp.
CGACCACGATGTTTTCGGGGGCGCAGCCGTGATGCCGGGCGAGGGCGGCCTTCAGATCATGCACCTCGGGGTCGCCGTACATCCAGGCATCCGAGGCGGCGGTTTGCATGGCTTTGATCGCGGCGGGGGAGGGGCCGAACAGGCTTTCGTTGGCCCCGAGGCGGGCGATGAAAGCATGGCCTTGGCGGCGCTCTTGCGTCTCGGGTCCGGTGAAGGGGACGGTGGAGGGCAGGGAGGTGGCGAGCGGGGTGAGGATGGGGGCTTTCATGCGCGGATTTGGGGGGATTTTTGCGGGGCTGGCAAGGGGGATTTTGCGGGTGGGGAGGGGAGGTCCCAACTCGGGACCAAAAAATGTTGTTTATTATCAGTTATATGGGGTAGGGGCGTTAAGGGATTTTTAATGATTTGCTGATGATTGGTGGGTTTCACCCACCCTACCGCAGAAATTTGCGGCGGGCTGCTTCGGCGATGGCTTGGCGCATCGTTTGTTGAGCTGGGACAAGGCGCCGCCATTTTGGGAAATGCAGGTGCTTGAGGCCGATGTGGAAAGGGGGCTGTCTGCCCCCTCGCCCGTGCCGGGCTCCCCCGAGGATATTTATGCCAATGTGAAACTGCGAAGGTCAGTCAGATATTGGTGTTTGGAGACGTAGGGTAGCGTCAGCCAATCTCAGCCAGCCGTTTCAGAGCGGCTTGCAGTTTGGCGGCTTCGTCTTCGCGCAGGGCCAGATTGGCCTTGGCTTCGTCCACCACGTCTTCAGGCGCGGAGGCGGCGAAGTTGGGGTTGTTCAGGCGACCTTTCAGCCCGCCGATTTCTTTCGCCAGCTTGTCCATGCTCTTGGTCAGGCGGGCTTTTTCCTCGGCAATGTCGATCAGGCCCGCGAGCGGGATGCTGAGGCTGGCGCCTTCGACCGCGACGGCGATGGAGCCTTTCGGGGCGGCACCTTCGCTGAAGCCGTCGATGCGGGCCATACGTTTGATCAGCGCCTCATTCCGCTGCCATGCGGTGCGGGCGGCGGCGGAAAGTTCGGTCGCCACCAGATCGCACTTCAGACCGACCGGGACGTGGACCTGCGCGCGGGCGGAGCGGATTTCTTCGATCAGGCTGGTGACGAAGCCCATCTCGGTCGCGGCCTCGGCATTGATCAATTCCGCGCCATAGGTGGGCCAATCGGTGTGGACCAGCAATTTGGCGCGGGTACCGGTGGTGGACCACAGGTCTTCGGTGATGAAGGGCATCATCGGGTGCAAGAGGATCATCGACTGATCCAGCACCCATGCCATTGTTTGGCGGGTTTCGGGGGCGTCGGGGCCGTCAAACAGCGGTTTGGCGAATTCGACATACCAGTCGCAGACCTTGCCCCAGACGAATTTATAAAGTGCGTCGGCGGCGTTGTCGAAACGGTAGTCTTTCAGGGCGGCGTTGACTTCCGCGAGGGCTTTGGCGGTTTCGCCGATGATCCAGCGGTTCGCGGTGGCGCTGGCTTTGGGTGGGCCTGCGAGGGTCGCGTGACCCTCCCACACGCCGTTCATTTCGGCGAAGCGGCAGGCGTTCCACAGTTTGGTGCCGAAGTTGCGGTAGCCTGCGATGCGGGCGGTGTCGAGTTTTAGCACCCCACCAAGCGAGGCCATCGCGGCATTGGAAAAGCGCAGGGCATCGGCGCCGAATTCGTCGATGATCTCCAACGGGTCGATGACGTTGCCGAGCGATTTCGACATTTTCTTGCCCTTGGCGTCGCGGACAAGGCCGTGCAGGTAGACGGTTTTGAATGGCACTTCATCGACCACGGCAAGCTGCATCATCATCATGCGGGCGACCCAGAAGAAGATGATATCGGCCCCGGTGATCAGGGTCGAGGTGGGGAAATACTTTTGCAGCTCAGGGGTTTGCTCGGGCCAACCGAGGGTGCCGATGGGCCAGAGGCCGGAGGAGAACCATGTGTCGAGCACGTCCGGGTCGCGGTAGATCGGATAGAGGATAATGTCGCTGTCTGCTTGTTTACGCAGCAGAGCAATCGCTTCTTCGCGGCTTTCAACGACGGTGAAGCCCGAAATCGCGTGACTGCCCGCGATTCCACCTGCACGAAGTGCGGCTGCTTGGATGTAGCTTGAAACCTGTTCAATAGCGGCTTCTTGAGATGGCGCGCAGAAGGAGTGCGTTGCGAAATCGGTTTTGCCAGCGAGAACGTCGATGCCCAATGGCAGTTTAGGATTTAGCCCCGCCGCTGAGAGGTCAGTCAGGTCCGGCCCATACCAAACCGGAATCTGATGCCCCCACCACAACTGGCGTGAGATGCACCAAGGCTCGATATTCTCCAGCCAGTGGAAATAGGTCTTCTCGCCCGATTCCGGGATGATCTTGGTCGCACCCGAGCGCACGGCATCCAGCGCGGGGCCGACGATTTTGGCGGTATCGACGAACCATTGGTCGGTCAGCATCGGCTCGATGACCACCTTGGAGCGGTCGCCGAAGGGCTGCATGATCTTCTTGGCCTCGACAAACGGCTCGCGAGTCAGGTGTTCGGAACCTGTCTCGGGGTCGATTTCGGAATGCAGAGTCGAGACGCAAAGCCCCAGAGCGTTGATGTCGGCGATGACTTGTTTGCGGGCCTCGAACCGATCCAGCCCGCGGTATTTCTCGGGCACGAGGTTGAGGGCGTCGACTTCGTTTTCATCGGTGGGCGATCCGGCGGCGATCTCACGCGCGCGCTGCACAGCCTCGGCATAGGGGGCCCCGTCGGCGCGCATCGCACCGCGGGTGTCCATCAGGCGGTACATCGGCAGGGTGTTGCGCTTGGCGACCTGATAGTCGTTAAAATCATGCGCGCCGGTGATCTTCACCGCACCCGAGCCGAAAGTGGGGTCGGGGTATTCGTCGGCGATGATCGGGATCAGACGGTCACACAGCGGCAGATGAACCATCTTGCCGATGATGGATTTATAGCGTTCGTCGGATGGATGAACGGCCACAGCGCCATCGCCGAGCATGGTTTCGGGCCGCGTGGTGGCGATGGAGATGTAGTTGCGCGTCTCGCGCAGGGTGACGTTGCCCTCGGCGTCTTTCTCAATATATTCATAGCCTTGCTTGTCGGCCAGAATATATTTGAAATGCCACATATGGCCTGCGGTTTCGATATTCTCGACCTCAAGGTCAGAGATGGCGGTTTCAAAATGCGGGTCCCAGTTGACCAAGCGCTTGCCGCGATAGATCAGGCCCTTGGTGTACATATCGACGAAGACCTTGATCACGGCGTCGTGGAAATTGCCGTCCTCGCCTGCGGGGGCACCGGGGGCGCCGGACATGGTGAAGGCCTCACGGTCCCAATCACACGACGCACCGAGGCGCTGCAACTGGCCAATGATGGTGCCGCGGGATTTGACCTTTTGTTGCCAGACGCGGGCGAGGAATTTCTCGCGCCCCATGGTGCGGCGGTTGGGTTCCTGATGCTCGGCCATGTCGCGCTCGGTCACCATTTGCGTGGCGATGCCGGCGTGGTCGGTGCCAACCTGCCAAAGCGTGTCATGGCCCTGCATGCGGTGCCAGCGGATCAGGATATCCTGCAAGGTGTTGTTGAAGGCATGGCCCATGTGCAAGGAGCCAGTGACATTCGGCGGCGGGATCATGATGGAGAATGCCTCGGCCCCCGGACGTGCATTCGCTCCGGCCGCGCCGACCTTTTGCTTGATCCACAGATCGGAAATCCGCTTTTCAGCGTCAGCAGGAGAGAAGGTCTTTTCCATCGGCATTTTGGGCATCCTTAAAGCGTTGGTTTGCCATACCCAATCGGGCGGACAAGGCCAAGCGCCAGATGGCTTGCTCTTTTGAAAATACTCCCGCCGGAGGCTTCTCCCGCAGCACAAAGCGCAGTGATGGTCGGCGCACCCCCGGCAGCGCGGGTGAGAGGGGGCTCGATGCCCCCCGAGACCGCCCTTGTTTCAGGTCAAGCCGGACCCACCAACGCAAAACCTGCGCCGCTGGGGTCGGTGCAATGAATGATGAACGCACCGCCGGGGACTTCGGCAGGGTCGTGCAGCACTTGACCACCTGCGGCTTTAACGGCTGCCACCGCCGCGTTCACCGAAGGGATGCCGAAATACACCGTCCATGTCGCACCGTCTTTACCGGCCTCGGTGAAGATACCGCCGATGTCTTGACCGTCACGATTGATCACGGTGTAGACCATATCCGGCCCCATTGGCATCGCGCGGGTTTGCGCCCAACCAAACAGCGCGCCGTAGAAGGCCAGAGCGGCTGCGGTGTCGGGGGTGGCCAGATCGTGCCAGTTGCCATGGCCGGATTTCTGTTGATTGAATGCTCCGCCTGCCGTGCCATCCGCCATCGGCTGCGGTTGCAGGATGCCAAAGGGCGCGCCTTGCGGATCAATCAGCACCGAAAACCGCCCGGTGCCGGGAATATCGGTGGGTGGCACAACCACGCTTGCGCCCAAGTCTTTTGCCTTTGCAGCGGTGGCATCGGCATCCTCGACGGCGGTGTAATTGGTCCAAGCCACCGGCATGCCGGGGTCGGGCGCAAACAGCCCCGCCACCATATCGCCATCGCGCGAGGCCAGCAGATAGGTCATGCCGGGCATGCCGCTGTCGGCCCAGGTCCAGCCCAGCAGGCCCGCGTAAAACTCCTTGACGGCATCAAGATCGGGGCTGGCGAGTTCATACCAGCAGGGCAGACCGTGAAAGGACATGTGAACCTCCGTTGATTGTTTGATATCAATGTAAATCTGAACCGCACATCGGGCAATGCATTTTCTTGGCCTCAGCCGATCTCTGCTGAACCCCAGCTTAGACCGCGCGATCAAGCCTCGTGCTGAGATGGATCAAACTTTCGGAAGATTTCACCCCGGTCAGCGCGCCGATCTGATCGAGAACTTGATCCAGCAGTTGCGTGTTGGAGGCGGCAATTTGCAGCAGCAGATCGAAGCGGCCCGAGGTGGTGAACACCCGCTCGACCTCGCCTATGCCCTTGAGACGGGTGAGAATTGCGGCTTGAGAGCGCGGCTCGATGGTCAGCAGCACAGAGGCGCGCAGGCGGCCCTGGCGGGCGGCTTCGCCCAGCTTCAACGTATAGCCGGCGATGACGCCCGAGGTCTCTAACCGCTCGAGCCGGGCCTGAATGGTGGAGCGCGCCACCTTCAAACGCCGCGCCAAAGTGGCCACCGACATGCGTGCATCCGCCCCCAGCAGGGTCAGAATGTTGCGATCCAGCTCATCCATACAATATGTATCCTTTTTTGGTTATTATAACGAAGAAATCCGTCAGTTATATAGTTTTGTTCGGTGAAGTTGTACCGCATATGCGGCATCCTAAGTTGCAGGAAAAGGGCGGCTCATACGCACCTGGCCTGGTTGGAAAACCTTGCTGGTCCTCTGAGCCATCGCTGCCCTTTACGGCAACGAAAGGGGACTCGCATCTTGTTGGCAGAAAGGAATACGCCGATGGGACTGTCCAAAACGATCTGGACCAATCCGACCGAGTTTTTGCGCAATCAGCAGCCGGAGAATCCCGTGCTGTTCTTTGCGCCGCAGGCCGTGCAGTCGGTTGCCCGAAAATTTCTCGATGGATTTCCGGGGCTTGTGACCTATGCGGTCAAATCGAACCCCGGTGAGGAAGTCATCGAAAACCTGATTGCCGCTGGCGTCAAAGGTTTCGACTGCGCTTCGCCCTTTGAGATCGACCTGATCCGGCGTTTGGCGCCTGATGCGGCGATCCATTACAACAACCCGGTGCGTTCGCGGGCCGAGATCGCCCATGCGGTGGCGCGGAAGGTGAAATCCTACTCGGTTGATTCGGCAAGTGAATTGGCGAAACTGGTTGAGATGGTGCCGGCTGAGAACTGCGAGATTTCGGTGCGCTTCAAGCTGCCGGTGGCGGGGGCTGCCTATAACTTTGGTGCCAAGTTCGGTGCGACCGAAGATGTGGCGGTGGAATTGCTGAAAGTGGTGGCGGCGGCGGGCTTTATCGCCTCGATCACCTTCCACCCCGGCACGCAATGCACCGATCCGGCGGCTTGGGCGAGCTACATCCGCGAGGCTGCGGTGATCGCGCAGCGCGCGGGTGTGAAAATCGCGCGGCTGAACGTCGGCGGTGGCTTCCCCAGCCACCGTGCTGAAGGCGTCATGCCGCAGTTGGATGCGACTTTCGCCACCATTGACCGCGTGGCAACCGAGGCGTTTGGCGCGGAGCGCCCGATGCTGATCTGCGAGCCGGGGCGTGCGATGTGCGGTGATGCGTTCACTTTGGCCGCCTGCGTCAAAGCGGTGCGCGACGATATGCATGTGTTCCTGAACGATGGCGTCTATGGCTCGCTGTTTGAGTTGGGCCAGATCGGCATCATCGACCGCATTGCGGTGATCTCGCCGGACGGTCAGCGCCGCACGGGGGCGATCCTGCCGCGGATTTGCTTCGGGCCGACCTGCGATTCGGTCGACCGTCTGCCCGGCGATGTGCCGTTCCCGGCGGATATTGCCGAGGGCGATTATGTCATCGTGCATGGCATGGGGGCCTATTCGACCGTCACCAACAGCCGCTTCAACGGGTTTGGCGAATTGGGCATGGTGACGGTGCTGTCACAAAAGCTTTAACTTCGCCGTAATCTCGTTAACCTACGCTCTCGGCAGGGAAACTTGCCGAGAGCGTTTTGGTTTTTGGGGTCGGGAGGCGGAGCTGTCACTGTTTAGCCGGATCAGACATTGGTGGCGCGGTCATCCGATCGTTGAGACCGAACCTGCCGCTGCGCCGCCGCCGGGGCGCAAGCGTGGTGTTGTCGATCATGTGATCATTCTGGATGGCACGCTTTCGACCCTGACGGATGGGCAAGAGGGCAACTGTGGCCTGATTTACAAGCTGTTGACCGAAGGCGGCCGCTCGGCGCATCGCACGGTGTATTACGAGCCGGGGCTGCAATGGCAAGGCTGGCGGCATGGCATGAACATCGTGCAGGGGCGCGGCATCAACAGACAGATCCGCCGCGCCTATGGCTGGCTCGCCAGTCACTACCGTGAGGGCGACCGGATTTATCTGATCGGCTATTCGCGCGGGGCGTTTGCGGTGCGCTCGTTGGCCGGGGTGATCGACCGGGTGGGGCTTTTGAAGCGCGAACATGCGACCGAGCGCGGCGTGACTTTGGCTTACCGCCACTACCGCCATGACAGCCATCCCCGGGCCAGTCAGGCGTTTTCGCATCGGTTTTGCCATCTGGAAGCGCCGATTCAGATGGTGGGGGTGTTTGACACGGTGAAGGCTTTGGGGCTGCGCTTGCCGCTTCTGTGGATGCTGACCGAGCAGCAGCACGAGTTTCACAACCACCATTTGGGCAGTTCTATCCGGCATGGCTTTCACGCGCTGGCGATGGATGAGACTCGCGCGGTGTTCGAGCCCGTGCTGTGGGAATGCCCGCCCGGCTGGGAAAGCGATGTGCAGCAGATGTGGTTTCGCGGCGCGCATGGCGATATTGGCGGCATGATTGGCGATGATGCGGACGCGCGGCCTTTGGCGAATATCCCGCTGGTCTGGATGCTGGAGCGGGCGGAAAGCGTGGGTTTGGAGTTGCCAGTGGGTTGGCGGGCGCGGTTTCCCTGCGATCCGGCGGCACCAATGGTTGGCACGATGCGCGGCTGGGGAATGTGGTTTCTGCTGCGCCACAAGCGGGTGATCGGGCGCGATCCGTCAGAGCAGGTGCATCCTTCGGCGCAGCGGCCGAGGCGGACGGGGTGGCTGTTTTGGCCGCTGACACGTGGGCGATAAACGGTTTGGCTTTGCCGCCGTTTTGACTTTACCTCTCTGGGTTTGATCAAATAGCTTGGGCCAAAAGGAGAGCCCAAGATGCGCACTGTCACCGTCGCCGCCACGCAATTAGCCTGTTCGTGGGATTTGCCCGCCAATGTGGATCGGGCCGAGGCGCTGATCCGGGATGCGGCGGGCAAAGGCGCGCAAGTGGTTCTGATCCAAGAGCTATTCGCCGCCCCCTATTTCTGCATCGAACAACTGCCGCAGTATTTTGCGCTGGCGCAGCCGATGGAAGGCCATCCGCTGATCGCGCGGTTCTCGGCTTTGGCGCGAGAATTGGGGGTGGTGCTGCCCTGTTCGTATTTTGAAAAGGCGGGGCAGGCCTATTTCAATGCGATGGCGATGATTGATGCGGATGGTCGGTGCTTGGGCAATTACCGCAAAACTCATATTCCGCAGGGGCCGGGTTATGAGGAGAAGTTCTATTTCTCGCCGGGTGATACCGGCTATCGGGTGTGGGATACCGGCTTCGGGCGGATTGGCGTCGGGATTTGCTGGGATCAGTGGTTCCCGGAATGCGCGCGGGCGATGGCGTTGATGGGGGCCGAGATGTTGCTCTATCCCACCGCGATTGGTTCGGAACCGCCGAGCCCCGGCTATGACAGCCAGCCGCATTGGGAGATTTGCATGCGCGGTCATGCCGGGTCCAACATCATGCCGGTGATCGCCTCGAACCGGATCGGGCGCGAAGTGGCACCGGGCGGGCGTGAGGTGACGTTCTATGGCAGCAGTTTCATCGCCGATCACACCGGGCAGTTGGTCGCCAAAGCGGGGCGGGAGGCCGAGGCGGTGCTGACCGCCACCTTTGATCTGGACGCGATTGCGGATTTGCGTGCCTCGTGGGGATTGTTCCGCGACCGTCGGCCGGAGACCTACCGGGCGGTGGCCAGCTTGGACGGCTCAGCCTAGCTGGGTGTAGGCCCAGACGAGGCCGAGCAGAATCGGCTGATGGATCAGATAGATCAGAAGACTGTGCTGACCGGGCCAACTGAGCATTTGCACCCATCTGCCCGAGGGTTTGCCTGTTAGTGCCGCCCACAGCCCGCATTGGCTGCCGATTTTGCCCAAGGCGATGCCCGCCAGCACCGCGCCGAACCATGGGAAGATCGGCTCAAAATCCATCGTTGTCGCGGGGTCGATGGCGAGGCCGATGAAGCGGAGCAGGGGGGCGTTTAGGGCTTCGATATGCCAGTGATAGCTGCCGTAGATGAAGATTGCGGCGAGGGCGGCGGTGATGATGGCGGGCAAGCGCAGCGTGACAAGACCGAGGAAGCTGTAGAGTGCTATGGCGTGCAGGATACCAAAATAGATGTAGAATTCTGGCATGGCGATGCGGGTGGCGAGGCTGACCAGCAGCGCGGCCCCTGCGATCTTGGCGAAGCGCCGCCAGAAGGCGGGCCAGCGGATGCCCTCGCCATGCGCCAGCCACAGGCCGATCCCGGACAGCAACAGGAAGCTGCCCGCGACGACGCGGGCGTGGAAATAGAAGGTCGGGGTTTGGGCGTATTCATAGGGGATCAGCCCGAACATCAGCAAATCATAGCTGAAATGGAAGGCGGCCATGCCGATCAGCGCCAGCGTGCGGGCAAGATCAAGCAGCGGAATGCGGTTGGTTTGCGGCATGGGCACCCTCAAAAATCAGGGGATACGTCGCAGGTAGCCCGCGAAGTGGCAAGGGCGGCTTGCGCCGCCCTTTGGCCGTTTAGCGGTGCTTCACGTCAACGTAATCGCGCTGTTTTTCGCCGATATACAGCTGACGCGGGCGGCCGATTTTCTGGTTTTTCTCGGCGATCATCTCTTTCCACTGCGAGATCCAGCCGACAGTGCGCGAAATCGCGAAGATCGGCGTGAACATCGAGGTCGGGAAGCCCATCGCATCCAGAATGATGCCCGAGTAGAAATCGACGTTCGGATACAGCTTTTTCGAGATGAAATACTCATCCGACAAAGCGATCCGCTCCAACTCTTTGGCGACTTGCAGGGTCGGGTTGTTGTGGATGCCCAGAAGCTCCAGCACCTCATCCGCCGATTCCTTCATCACCGTCGCGCGGGGATCGAAGTTTTTATAGACGCGGTGGCCAAAGCCCATCAGGCGGAAGCCGGAATTCTTGTCCTTGGCCTTGGCAATATATTCCGGGATGCGGTCCACCGTGCCGATTTCGCGCAGCATTTCCAGGCAGGCCTGGTTCGCGCCGCCATGCGCTGGCCCCCAAAGGCAAGCGATGCCAGCGGCGATGCAGGCGAACGGGTTGGCGCCCGAGGAACCCGCCAGACGCACGGTCGAGGTCGAGGCGTTCTGCTCATGATCGGCGTGCAGCATCATGATCCGGTCCATCGCCTTGGCGAGAATCGGGTTTACTTGATATTCCTCGGCTGGAACCGCGAAGCACATGTTCAGGAAGTTGCCCGAGTAGGACAGGGAATTTTTCGGGTAAACAAAGGGTTGTCCGACCGAATACTTATACGCCATCGCCGCAATCGTCGGCAGTTTTGCGACCATCCGAATGGCGGCCACTTCGCGCTGCCACTCGTCATTAATGTCCAAGCTGTCGTGGTAGAACGCCGACATCGCCCCCACCACGCCCACCATGGTCGCCATCGGATGCGCATCGCGGCGGAAGCCCCGGAAGAAGTTGTGCAACTGTTCATGCACCATGGTGTGACGGGTGACGCGGCCTTCAAAATCAGCCAGTTGCGCGGCATTCGGCAGCTCACCATAGAGCAGCAGGTAGCACATTTCGAGATAGCTCGATTTGTTGGCCAGTTGTTCGATCGGGTAGCCGCGGTGCAACAACTCGCCCTTGTCACCGTCGATATAGGTGATCGCACTTTCGCAAGCGGCGGTCGAGGTGAAGCCGGGGTCAAAGGTGAAGACATCAGCTTGGTCATAAAGCTTACGGATATCAACAACATCCGGGCCTAAAGTCGGCGAGTATACCGGCAGGTCGTAGGATTTTCCGTCAAGGCTTAGCGTGGCAGTCTTGGTCTGTTCGGCCATCTTTCATCCCCCAATAAAAGCCATCCCTGCGGCAGAGGGCTGGCCCGCGTTCCGGTTCGGCAGGGGGAGGGCGGATCAGGCCGCCGCATCCTCCAGCCGGGCAATCGTCTCATCCTGACCGATGACCAGCATCATGTCATACACACTCGGCGTCACAGTCCGGCCCGCCAAGGCCGCGCGCAGGGGGCTGGCAAGTTTGCCAAAGCCGATCCCGTTTTCTACGGCAACTTGATTAAGGATCGGCTCCAGCGCGTCCTTTGTCCAGCTAACATTTCGCAGCTGCGGCGTCAATGTTTTCAGTATACCACGGGATACCGTATCCAAGGATTTGCCCGAAGCCTCATCGGGTTGGACCGGGCGCGAAATCAATGCAAAGTGAGCCTTTTCAAGTAGTTCCGGGAATGTCTTCGCGCGATCTTTGACGCAGTAGAGTGCGGATTTAAGCAGGCTGTTCTGCGTATTTGTCAGGGCAGGTTTGCCCGCCGCCACCAGATAAGCGGTTACTTCATGCAGCAGTGCAGCATTTTCGCTCATCGCGATATGATGGCCGCAGGTGTTTTCCAGCTTTTTGAAATCGAGGCGCGCGGGGGATCGACCGATGCCGTCCAGATCAAACATCTGCAGGGCTTCTGCGGTGGTGAAAATCTCGGCATCGCCATGCGCCCAGCCGAGGCGGGTGAGGTAATTGCGCATCCCCGCTGCCGGATAGCCCATCGCCTGATATTCCTCGACCCCGGTGGCCCCATGGCGTTTCGACAATTTCTTGCCATCCGGGCCATGGATCAGCGGAATATGCGCCCAGACCGGGATCTCCCAGCCCATCGCATCGTAGATCATCTGCTGGCGGGCGGCGTTGTTCAGATGGTCATCCCCCCGGATCACATGGGTGACGCCCATGTCGTGATCGTCGACCACCACGGCCAACATATAGGTCGGTGTGGCATCAGAACGTAAACAAATCATATCGTCGAGCGAAGAATTCTGGATCACCACGCGGCCCTGCACGGTGTCTTCGATCACGGTTTCGCCGGTGCGGGGAGCTTTCATGCGGATGACATAGGGCGCATCGGGGAAGGTCGCAGGATCGGCGTCGCGCCACGGGCTTTGGAACAGGGCATAGCTGCCGCGCGCTTCGGCCTCGGCGCGGAAGGCTGCAATTTCTTCCTGCGTGCTGAAGCACTTATAGGCGGTGCCGCGCGCCAGCATTTCGTAGGCAACCTCGGCATGACGGTCTTTGCGCTCAAACTGGCTGACCACATCGCCGTCCCAATCCAGACCCAACCACGTCAGGCCGCGCAGGATCGCGGCGGTGGCTTCGGGGGTGGAACGTTCGCGGTCGGTGTCCTCGATGCGCAAAAGGAATTTGCCGCCCCGGCCGCGCGCGTAAAGCCAGTTGAACAAAGCCGTGCGTCCGCCGCCGATGTGCAGATAGCCGGTGGGCGAGGGGGCAAAGCGGGTGACAACGGGGCGGGACATCTGGGGTTAACCTTTCAGAAACCTGTTCGGCAGTAGGATCGCGGCAGCTTTAGGCAAATGCGGGGGGCAAAACAAGGTGGTGGCACGCCCGGTCCACGTTATGAACATCATGCGATGGCCGCTGCTGGCACTGGCAGAGGCGCGCGGGCTGCTGTTTCCGTGGGTGCCGGTGTTTCTGGGCTGCGGCATCGCTGCGTGGTTTGCGCTGCCGTTTGAGCCGGGTTTGGGGTTTTATGCCGCCTGTGCCGGAGTGGTTCTTGTGATGATCGTGCTGCATCGCTTGGGGGCGGAGGTGTGGCATCCGCCGCTGGTGGCGCTGGCTTGTGTGCTGGTGGGGCTGATGGTGGCGGGTTTGCGGGCGCATCTGGTGGCCGCCCCGATGCTGGAGCACCGTTATTATGGCGCGGTGCAGGGGCGGGTGATCGTCATCGACCGCTCGCAGTCGGACGCGCTGCGGATCACTTTGGATCAGGTGGTTTTGCGGGATTTACCGCCGGCGAACACACCGCTGAATGTGCGGATTTCCTTGCATGGGCAGGATGTTACATTCGATCCCGGTCAGGTGGTTTTGCTGACGGCCTCGCTGGCCGCACCCGAAGGGCCAGCGGAGCCGGGCGGGTTTGATTTCCGCCGTATGGCGTATTTTCAGCAACTGGGGGCTGTGGGCTATAGCCGAAGTCCGGTCTTGCTTTGGGCCGAGGCCACTCCCGGCACGCAAGCGATCAACCGTCTGCGCACGGATATTACCCGCGCGATGATCGCGGCGGTGCCGTCCGAGGCGGGGGCATTTGCGACCGGGGCGATGACCGGCGACCGCTCGGCGATTTCCTTGGAGACGGTGCAGGCGTTGCGCGATTCGAACCTTGCACATTTGCTGGCAATTTCGGGGATGAACATGGCGTTTATCACCGGATTTGTGTTTGCCCTGCTGCGCTACGGGCTGGCGCTGATCCCGCCGGTGGCGTTGCGGGTGAATTCGAAAAAGGTCGCGGCAGTGGCGGCCTTTGCGGTGGCGCTGTTCTATTTGCTGCTGTCGGGGGCGAATGTGGCGACGGTGCGGGCATTCTTGATGGTCTGCGTGATGCTGGGCGCGGTGCTGCTCGACAGACGCGGGCTCACCATGCGCTCGGTGGCGCTGGCCGGGGTGATCTTGTTGCTGGCGCAACCGGAAAGCCTGTTAGAGCCGGGGTTCCAGCTGTCTTTTGCCGCCACTGTGGTGCTGATCGCGGGGTTTTCGGCCTTGGATCGGCAGATTTTGCGCGAAAAACTGCCCCGCTGGCTGATGCCGGTGTTCACAGTGGTGCTCACTTCTGTGCTCGCAGGGATTGCGACCGCGCCCTTTGCGGCGGCGACGTTCAATCGGTTTACCGATTACGGTTTGCTCGCCAATCTGCTCACGGTGCCGATAATGTCGGTGCTGATGGCGGCGGGCGCTGTGGCGGCGCTGCTGGCACCGATTGGGCTGGCGGGCCCGGCCCTATGGGTGATGGAGCAGGCGGGGCGCTGGATTCTGTTTATCGCACATTGGGTTGCAGGGCTGGAAGGGGCGGTGACGTCGATTGTGCAACCGGGGCCATGGGTGATGCCATTGATCACTTTCGCCGGAATTTGGGCTGTGCTTTGGCGCGGGCGGGTACGTTGGACGGCAGTGGCTCCGCTGGTTTTGGGGTTGGCGCTGTGGGCGACCACCACGCGGCCCAGTTTACTGATTTCCAGCGATGGCGCTCTGGTTGGGCTGATGCGCGCGCAGGGCCGGGCGCTGTCTGTGGCGCGTGGCGCGGGGTTTGCCGCCGAGAACTGGCTGCAAGACGATGGCGATTTGGCAGTGCAGACAGAGGCTTACGCGCGCGCGGGTTTCTCGGGGCCAAAGGGCGCGCGGGCGTTTGACTTGGAGGCTTGGCAGGGGGTGGCGCTCAGTGGCAAAGCTGCTGGAGAGGCTTTGGTATCGGCTTGTGCGCAGGCCGATCTGGTTGTGCTGCCTGCGGCGGTGGCTCCCGTTGTTCCAACGCCGAAAGACTGCATCGTCATAGATCGAACCATGCTGGATCAAACCGGAGCATTGGCGCTTTCCGTTCAGAACGGTCGGCTGCTTATGCAACCCACCCGCG
Source organism: uncultured Cypionkella sp. (assembly GCA_964387655.1). GTDB lineage: Bacteria > Pseudomonadota > Alphaproteobacteria > Rhodobacterales > Rhodobacteraceae > Cypionkella. The sequence goes on from CAYLYV010000030.1 coordinate 14,381, forward strand.
CTGCCCAACGTATCTGGATGGCGGAAAAACCCATTTGGCAAGACCTCAGCCTTGTCAAACCGCGCGCGCTGTTGGCGCGTCAGTAGCTGCGGATCAAACCCACAAGACGGCCCTGCACCTTCACCATATGGTCGGGAAAGACGCGGGTTTCGTAGGCGGGGTTTGCAGCCTCAAGCGCGATCATGCTGCCGCGACGGCGGAAGCGTTTCAACGTGGCTTCGGCATCCTCAACCAATGCCACAACGATATCGCCATTCTCGGCGGTGATCTGTTCGCGGATCACCACGATATCGCCATCATTGATGCCGGCTTCGATCATCGAATCGCCTTTAACTTCAAGCGCATAGTGCTGACCGTTGCCCGACAGCATCGACCCCGGCACCGCCACGTGATGCGAAATATGTGAAATCGCTTCAATCGGCACACCGGCGGCGATGCGGCCCATGACGGGAAGTTCCATCGCATAAACGGCGGCTATCGGCATCGCCTCGCGCGGCGGATCGACCTTGTCACCCTTGATCAACTTGGGCGAGAAACCGGGCCTCTCCATCGCTTCGGGCAGTTTCAGAATTTCCAGCGCGCGGGCACGGTGGGCCAGACGGCGAATGAAACCGCGTTCTTCCAGCGCGGTGATCAGGCGGTGGATGCCGGATTTCGAGCGCAGATCCAACGCGTCTTTCATTTCATCAAAAGACGGTGGAACACCGTCTTTATCCATGCGGGTCTTGATGAAATCCAAAAGTTCCAGTTGCTTACGCGTCAGCATGCCACAGCCTTTATGCAGATGTTGTTGCTATGTTCTGCCCGTGTTCTTGCTTTGTGTCAAGGGTTTTACGCCGCCGCCTAGATGGCAATGTAGTTTACCATCTCGCCCGCACTCCGCGCGCCGTCGCCTTTAGGGCGGATCAGCAGAGCGTTCGCCTCAGTCAGAATCGTCAGCAAAGCGGAATCCTGACGCTCAAAAGCCGTCACGGTGGGTTGGCCATTTTCGACCGTCAGGCGGGCGCGCATATAGTGGTCGCGCGGGCCGTTGGCGGACTGATGGCTGCCAAGGCGGGCGCTCAGAACCTGCAGTTCGGGGGGCAGGCCGAGCATGGCTTTCAGCATCGGCAGCATGAACAGATGGCCGCAGACGATGGCGGACACCGGATTGCCGGGCAGGCCAAGCATCGGAATTCCCAAGACTTTTCCGGCCATCAGCGGTTTGCCGGGGCGCATGGCGATCTGCCAGAAGGCGCGCTCCAGCCCAAGATCGGTGGCAACCTTGCCAACCAGATCGTGATCACCCACTGACGCGCCGCCAATGGTGACGATCAAATCCGCGCCTTCGGTCAGGCTGAACACTGTGCGCAAAGAGGCTTCGGTATCGCGGGCAATCGGCAGCACGCGGGCCTCACCGCCCGCCGCCTCAACCATCGCAGCAAGGGCGAAAGTGTTGGAGGCGATGATCTGGTCGGGGCCGGGGACTTCGCCGGGCATCACCAATTCGTCGCCTGATGCCATCAACGCGACGATGGGGCGACGGCGGACGGTGACTTCTGGGACGTTCATCGCGGCCAAGAGGGCGAGGTCGTTGGGGCGCAGCAGGCGGGGCGAAAGCGCTTGGCCAAGCGCAAAATCCTGCCCACGCGGGCGGATATTGTCGCCGGGTTTGGCGGACTTGGTCAGAGTGATCTGGTCGCCGTCGCGGGTGATGTCTTCTTGGATCACGACGCTGAGTGCCCCTTCAGGCAAGGGCGCGCCCGTGAAGATGCGGATGGCTTGGTGGGGCTGCACCCCGCCTTGGAAGGCGTGGCCTGCGCCGGATTCGCCGATCACTGTGAAGGACTCATCGGGGGCGGCGGGGCGGCCCAAGGCGTAGCCGTCCATCGCCGAGGCGTCGAAAGGGGGTTGGGTCAGTTGCGCTATGGCTGGGGTTGCCATGACGCGGTTATTGGCGCGGCGCAGGGGGAGGATTTCGGTATCCGCAAGGACAGCAAGCGCGAGGCAGCGGGCGAGGGCATCTTCAACCGATATCATAGCTTTGTCTCGTAACGACCTGATTTACCGCCATCTTTCAGGATAAGGCGGATGCCCTCGATCGACATGGATTTCTCCACAGCCTTGACCATATCGTAGATGGTCAGGCATGCGACGGACACGGCGGTCAGCGCCTCCATCTCGACCCCGGTTTGGCCACCGGTCTTGACGGTGGCCTCAACCACGATGCCGGGCAGGCTGGGATCGGGCGTCAGATCCAGCGAGACTTTGGTGATCGGCAGCGGATGGCACAGTGGGATCAGATCGGCGGTTTTCTTCGCGGCCATGATGCCCGCCAGACGCGCAACGCCCAGCACATCACCCTTTTTGGCGCGGCCTTCGGTGATCAGCACCAACGTCTCGGCGGACATTTTCACCGCCCCGCGCGCCACGGCGATGCGGGCGGTGACGGGTTTGTCCGAGACATCAACCATATGGGCGCGGCCTTGGTCGTCGAAATGCGTGAGGCCAGTTTCGGGTTGGGTCATACCCCGGCCTCTGAGGTCAAGGGCTTGGTCAGGATGGCTTTTGTGGCCGCGCTCACATCATCTTGCCGCATCAACGCCTCACCGATCAGGAAGCAGCGCGCACCGTAGGCCGCGACATCGGCGAGATCGGCGGGGGTGAACAGGCCCGATTCCGAGACGATCAGCCGATCATCCGGCACATAGCGGGCGAGTTGCCGGGTGGTGTCCAGCGTCACTTCAAACGTATGCAGATTGCGGTTGTTGATGCCCATCAGCGGGGATTTCAAGAGACACGCGCGGTCCAACTCGGCGCGGTCGTGGACTTCCAGCAGCACATCCATGCCGTGCTCAAAGGCGGTGGCTTCCAACTCGGCGGCTTGGGCGTCGGACAAGGATGCGAGGATGATCAGGATGCAATCGGCGTGCAGGGCGCGGGATTCGACGACTTGATAGGGGTCGTAGAGGAAATCTTTGCGCAGGCAGGGCAGGGCTGTGGCCTCTGACGCTGCGGTCAAGAAGGCATCGTCGCCTTGAAAGCTGGGTGCGTCTGTCAGCACCGAAAGACAGGTCGCACCACCCGCTTCGTACGCTTGTGCAAGTTGGGCGGGATGGAAATCGGCGCGGATCAAGCCTTTGGAAGGGCTTGCCTTTTTGATCTCGGCGATCAGACCATAGCCCGAGATTGCGGCATCCGACAGCGCCTTGGCAAAACCGCGCGGCGCTGGGGCTGCGCGGGCGGCTTGCTCTAAATCCGCCAGCGCCACCTGGGATTTGCGGTCGGCAATTTCGTCCAGCTTATAGGCTTTGATGCGGTCGAGGATCGTGGTCATTTTTGGCCCTTTATTGCGGGGTCGTAGGAGGTGCGGATTGGCCTGACGGGCCGCTTCGCGTGTGCGAGGACCGCCCATCAGGGGGACGCGCTTAGAGATTGGTCAGACGCTTCAGCGCCTCGATTTTGCCGCGGGCGGCACCGGAGTCGATGGAAACCTGCGCCATTTCAACGCCTTCCTTCAAGGTAGCGGCTTTGTCGGCCACCACAAGGGCGGCGGCGGCATTCAGCAGCACTGCATCGCGGAAACCGCCTTTTGCGCCATCCAGCAGGGCGCGGAAGGCGACGGCATTTTCAGCCGGGGTGCCGCCTTGGATCGCCTCGAATGGGTAGATCGCAAGCCCGGCGTCTTCGGGATGAAGGGTGAATTCGCGCACCGTGCCGTTTTCGAGGGCGGCCACGGCGGTCGGGGCCGCGATGGAAATCTCATCCGAGCCATCGCCGCCATGCACCAGCCAAGCCTTTTCCGAGCCCAAAGCCAGCAGGGTATCTGCCATCGGGCGGATCAGGGCTGCGGAAAACGCGCCCGTCAACTGGCGTTTGACCCCAGCCGGGTTGGTCAAAGGCCCGAGGATGTTGAAGATCGTGCGGGTGCCCAATTCGGCGCGTACCGGCATGACGTGGCGGGTGGCGGGGTGGTGCATCGGGGCCATCATAAAGCCGATGCCGGCTTCATTCAGGCAGCGTTCGACCACGTCGGGGCCGACCATGACGTTCAGCCCCATCTCGGTCAGCGCATCCGCAGCACCGGATTTCGACGACAGGTTGCGGTTGCCGTGTTTGGCGACCACAACCCCTGCGCCTGCCACCACGAAAGCGGTGGCGGTGGAGATGTTCAGCGTGCCTTTGCCATCGCCGCCAGTGCCGACGATGTCTATGGCACCCGCAGGCGCGCGCACGGCGTTGCATTTGCTGCGCATGACAGAGGCGGCTGCGGCATATTCATCGACGGTTTCGCCACGCACCCGCAGCGCCATCAGGAAACCGCCAACTTGGGCGGGGGTGGCTGCGCCGTCGAACAAGGCGCCGAACGCGGCTTCGGCCTCGGCACGGGTTAGGGGCCGGGTGGCGGCCACGCCGATCAGCGGTTTGAGAATATCGCTCATGCCGGCACGCGCGCGCGGGCTGCGTCGAGGAAATTCTTCAGCAACTGGTGGCCGTGTTCCGAGGCGATGGATTCGGGGTGAAACTGCACGCCCTCGATCAACTTTTCCTTGTGGCGCAGACCCATGATGGTGCCATCTTCCAGCCAAGCGGTGACTTCTAGGCAATCGGGCAGCGTTTCTTTTTCCACCACCAGCGAATGATAGCGGGTGGCGGCGAAGGGAGAGGGCAGGTCGCGGAACATGCCACCACCCGCATGGTGCATCGCGCCCATCTTGCCATGCACGATTTCGTGGCAGCGGATAACTTTGCCGCCAAACGCCTCACCAATGGTCTGATGCCCCAGGCAGACGCCCAAAAGCGGCACATCGGCCATGGCGGCGGCTTTGGTCAGCGGGATGCAAATACCAGCGGAAGCCGGGTCGCAGGGGCCGGGCGACAGCACGATCAACTCAGGAGCCAGCGCAAGGGCGTCTTGCACCGACATCGCATCATTGCGCACCACGCGCACGTCCGCGCCCAACTCGCCCAAGTAATGGACGAGATTGTAGGTAAAGCTGTCATAGTTGTCGATGAGCAGGAGCATCTTGCAAGGTCCGGACGGAAAAGGGGATGAAGGCGGCGGCGGTTCGGTTTATAGAGGGGCCAAGGTTTGCGGGCCCGCGATGGATGTCGGCTATAGATGGGCCTAGCGGCAAAGCGGCGTCAAGGGCAAGTGGCGCCTAAACGGGTGGAGACAGGTATGATCCGGAATTTCGTGACAGGGATCGTCGTGGGTGGCGTCGTTGCGGGGGTTGGGCTGGGTGTTGTCTCGCAGCTGACGCCCCTGCCGCAGGGGCGGGTGCAGGTGGCGGCGGATCAGAGCAAGCCTGTGGTGCTGGCACCCGAGGTTGCGGTGGTGCCCATGCCAGAGGAGGGGAAGCCTGCGCCGACGGCTGCGGTGACTGCGCCTGCGCCAAAGGCAATGCCCGCGCCTGCGGTGGTGCCTGTGACGAAGCCCGCTGCGGAAGCGCCGCCTCTTGCTGAAAAGACAGCGCCTGCCACGCCGGAACCGATGACAGCCGCCAAACCCGCTGAACCTATGGCTGAGGTGCCGGCCACTCTGCCCGAAGCGCCGCAAGCCGAGGTCGCTGCGCCTGCGCCAGTGGTGCCGAAGGCGAGCGCAGAGCTGCCCGCCAAACCTCCGCTGGCAAATGCCGAGTCCCCGGCCGCACTGAACGATCCCACTTCGGGCGCGGCGGTGCCTCAGGTGCAGGCGGGGGCAGAGACGGCTCCAACCCCGGCCAGCCCCGGCGCTTTGGCGGGGGATATTGGCACCGATGCGGCCCCGGCCGATCTGCCGCCACCTGCGCCGCAAGAAACCGCCGAGTCGCTGCTGACGCCCGCGCCTGCTCCAGCAGACCCCACACCGCCGTCGATGCTGGTGCTCGATCCGGCACCAGAGCCTGCGCCCGTCGTGCCAGAGCCCGCCGTGGTGGTGCCGGAGGCGACCGAACTGCCAAAAGTGCTCGACACCCCCCAGCCGGAAACCCTGGCTCCCAGCACCGGGCTGACCAAATCCGTCGATGGCGTGACCGTCGGGCGACTGCCCAGCATTGCCGAACCCGCGCCACCCGCCGATCCGACTGTAGCGGTGGAGCCTGTGCCTGCCGCTGACACCCGGCCCCTCATGCAATATGCGGCGGCGTTCAGCAACGATCTGGGCAAGCCGTTGTTCGCGGTGCTGCTGGTGGATACCGGGGCCGCCGATCTGGATCGCGCCAAGCTCGCGGCGCTGCCGTTTCCGGTCAGTTTCGTGATTGATCCGCTCGATCCCGGTGCTGCGGCAGCCGAGGCGGTGTATCGCGCGGCGGGCAAAGAGGTGGTGATGCTGGCCGCTGGCATCCCTGCGGGGGCGACGGCAAGTGATCTGGAGCAGACCTTTCAGGCCAATGCGGGGGTGTTGCCTGAGGCGGTCGCGGTGATGGATATTGGCGCGCAGGGGTTTCAGGACAACCGGCCGCTGGCGACAATGGTGGTGCCGATCATCAAGGATCAGGGGCGCGGCTTGGTGACCTATGATGCGGGCCTCAACGCGGCGGATCAGGTGGCGCGGCGCGAGGATGTGGCGGCGGCGGTGATCTTCCGCGATCTGGACGGCGCGGGCGAGGACACGCCGCTGATCCGGCGCTATCTGGATCGGGCGGCGTTCAAGGCGGCGCAGGAGGGGCGGGTCGTGGTGGTCGGCACCACACGGCCTGAGACGATTGCGGCGCTGATGGAATGGTCGATTGAGGGCAAGGGAGCCTCGGTGGCGCTGGCTCCGATCACGGCGGTTTTGGCGGTGAAATAGAATGTGTCCACGCGTGGACAATATTTTTTAGCGTTTTAATACAATCGCTTGGTTTTTAGATTCAGGCTTTGTTAATCTTTGCCCGCGTGCTTGGCATCAGCGGTGGATGCGCGCCGCGCGGGAGTATTTATGCCAATGTGAAATGGCAGAGCAGGTCCTGGATTTGCTCTTTCTGAAATACTCCCGCGCGGCGCGCTTCCAAGGCCAAAGCGGGGCGTTGTGCTTTCAGAAGAACTTCCCCGGCAGCGCCGCAGAGGGGGCCTCGATGGCCCCCGAGGCGGCACCTGTTTTCAGGTCAGAGGTTGCCTTTGCGCACGAACAGACCGGCATCTTCGGCAGCGCGGCGCAGGGCGCGGGATTTGTTGACGGTTTCTTGATATTCCGATTCGGGGTCGCTGTCGTAGACGACGCCGCCGCCGGCTTGGATGTAGAGGGTTTCATCCTTCAGCACGGCAGTGCGCAAAGCGATGCAGAAATCCATCTCGCCATTGCCTGCGAAATACCCCACCCCGCCGCCATAGACGCCGCGTTTTTCCGGCTCCAACTCATCAATGATCTCCATCGCGCGGACCTTGGGCGCGCCGGACACCGTGCCCGCGGGCAGGCCTGCGAGCAGGGCGGAGAGTGCGTCTTCGCCGTCAGCAATCTGGCCGACGACGTTGGAGACGATGTGCATGACGTGGCTGTAACGCTCAATGATGAATTTCTCGGTCGGGCGGACGCTGCCGACTTTCGCCACCCGGCCTACGTCGTTGCGGCCCAGGTCGAGCAGCATCAGATGTTCGGCGAGTTCTTTTTTATCAGCCAGCAGATCGAGTTCCAGCGCCTTGTCTTCTTCCGGCGTGGCACCGCGCATCCGCGTGCCTGCGATCGGGCGCACGGTGACTTCGCCGTCGCGGAGGCGGACGAGGATTTCGGGACTTGCGCCAATGACTTGGAAGCCGCCGAAGTTGAAGAAGAACATGAAGGGCGAGGGGTTGGTGCGGCGCAAGCTGCGATACAAAGCGAAGGGCGGCAGGGTGAAGCTTTGCGCCCAGCGTTGGCTTGGCACCACTTGGAAGATGTCACCGGCGCGGATGTAGTCTTTGGCCTTTTCAACGGCTTGCTTGTAGCCTTCGTGGCTGAAATTCGATTTCATTTCCCCCACGGTGGCGGCTTCGCCCAGATCACGTTGGGCTGCCGGGGCGCGGTCGAGGTCGCGCAGGGCGTCCATCACCCGCTCGGCGGCTTGGGCGTAAGCTGCGCGGGCCGACAGACCCGAGGCGGCCCAAGCCGGGGCGACGAGGGTGACTTCGCCTTTGACGCCATCCAGCACCGCCACGACAGAGGGGCGCATCAGCACGGCATCGGGCAGGCCCAAGGGGTCGGGGTTGACGTTGGGCAGGTGTTCGACGAGGCGGATCATATCATAGCCGAGATAGCCAAACAGACCGGAGGCAATCGCGGGCAGGCCTTCGGGCAGATCGACGCGGGATTCGGCGATCAGGGCGCGCATGGAGTCGAGCGGATGACCCGGCAAAGCGGTGAAGGCTTGCGGATCAAAGCGGGCGTCGCGGTTGTTCGAGGCACTGGTGCCGTGGCATTTCCAGATCAGATCGGGCTTCATGCCGACCACCGAATAGCGGCCGCGCACTTCGCCGCCTGTGACCGATTCCAGCATGAAGGTGTCGGTGCGGGCCTCGGCCAGTTTCAGCATCAGGCTGACCGGGGTGTCCAGATCGGCGGCGAGGCGGGCGTAAACCAGTTGGTTTTTACCCTGCACCCAGCCGCGTTCAAACTGTTCAAAGGACGGCAGCAGGTTCATCGGATCGCCTTAGTTAAAGATCGTGGCCTGAGGTAAAGATTGGTCTTAGTTGTTCATCTGGGCATGGACCGCGTTGATCGCGGCTTGATCCAGAGTGATCCCGGCGGAGGCGGTCAGGGCGGCTGTATAGAGCGCCATCACATCTTCGGAGATCGCGCGGCCCGCGTTGACGTTGATGGCGTCGCGCAGAGCGGTGGCATCTTCGCTTGTGGTGGGGGCGGCGGTGATCGTGTTGAGTTGCACCACGGCGGCAAAGCCGGGGGCCTCAATCACGCGCTGATCATTCGGCTGCATCTGGAACACCGCTTCCAGCAGGCTGGGAGGTGCATCTTTCACCGCGCCTTGACGGTCGATCTGGCTGGTGCGCGACACGATGCCGAAGGCACCAAGGCTGGCCCCGCCTTCGACTGCCGCTTTGATCCGGGTGGCCTCATCCGACAGGGCTTTGGCGAGGGCGTCGGCTTGGGCTGCGGCGGTGACTTTTTCTTTCACCTTGTCGAAGGGCAGCGGGGCGGGCGGCACGGTGCTGTCAAGTTCCATCGCCACAAGGCCACCATCATCCAGCACGATGGCTTCGGGGAAATCACCCTCGGCCATGCTGGCGGCGGTGTCGCGGAAGCCTTTGTAGCCGGTGATCGGGTCGTTATCCTCGGCACCCGGCGCATAATCGGTGGTGGCCAGCGTCAGGCCCTGTTCTTTGGCGACATCGGCAAGGGTGGCACCGCCTGCGAGCGCGTCATCGACGGCTTCGACCTTGCCGGAGATTTCCTTGCGGGCGGATTCGAGTTGCTGTTCCAGCGCCAGATCGGGTTTGGCTTGCTCGAACGTGGTCTCTTGCGCGGCAAGCACCGCGTTCATGCGGAACAAAGCCGGGCCGATGGGGGAGGCGAAGGGGCCGACCACACCGGGGCCTTTCAGCGCGAAAACAGCGTCGCCTGCTGCGGCCAGTTCCTTTTGCGACACGTCGCCAAGGTCGACATCCTCAAGGGTCAGGTTGCGCTCTTTCACCAGATCATCAAACGAGGTGCCTGCGTCGATGCGGGCTTTGGCGGCGGCGGCATCGGCGTCGGTGGCGAAGGCAAGGCGTTCGACGAGGCGTTTTTCCGGGATGATATAGGTGGAGAGGCGCGACTCGTAGGTGGCTTTTAGCGCCGCTTCGTCCAAGGGCATGTCTTTGGCGAGGGTTTCCGGCAGCAGCGCGACGTAGGCGATGCGTTTGGCCTCGGGGCGGGTGTAGGCGGCGATATGGGCTTGGTAATAGGCCTGCAGATCGGCGTCGGTCAGTGGCGGCATCGGTTGGGTCAGGGATTTTTCGGTGAGGCGCAGCATCGAGAAGCCGCGCTGCTCACCCGCCCAGGCCGCGATGGTGTCGGTCAGGGTTTGCGGTGGGGTGAGGCCGCTGGAGATCGCGGTCTGCAACAATTGGCGGGCAGTGTCGGCGCGCAGGCCTTGTTCGAAGGAGGATTCGGTCAGGTTGTTCTGGCGCAGAACCTCGCGGTAGGTGGTGCGGTCAAAGCCGTTGATGCCTTGGAAGCTGGGGATCGCCGAGACTTTGCTGGCGACCGAGGCATCGCCGACCGACAGGCCGATGCGGTCCGCTTCATTGTCCAACGCGGCGCGGTCCATCACCTGTTGCAACACCTGACGGTCAAGGCCGATGGCCTGGGCTTGCTGCAGGGTGACGGGCTGGCCGATTTGTTTGGAGAAGCCGTCCATCGCTTGACGCAAGGAGCGGGCGTAGTCGTTGACGTCGATCTTGCGGTCGCCCACGGTGCCGATGGAGGCCGTACCGCCGCCAAAATTGGTCACACCAAAGCCGCCCAAGCCGCCGATCAGCATCGCCATCAGCACCCATGCCATAACGGACGCGCCCCGGCGCTTTTTCTTCGGGGTGTCGTCGTCGGAGTGGGGTGCCTTGGCCATGGGTCTGCCTGTCTGAACTACATTGCCCGCCTGTCTAAGCGGTTGGGGCCGGGGGAGCAAGATGGCGTGCAGACAAAGCCGCTTGACGAGTGGGGCACGGAAATATTATCCGATAAAAAAAGTCAAGAATCGAGGGGATGATGGTAACTTTCCGAATTTTGCTGATTTTATTGCACCTTATGTGCTTTTCATCTGCACTGTTTCTGGTGATGCGCGAAGATATCCGCCTGCTTATGGCGGATCGGCTGCAAATTGATGCGCTGGAGGCGACAGCTGCGAAAGTCAGTCGCGCCTTGGCTGGGTTGTTCGTCACTGGCGCTGCGATCATCTATGTTGATACCGGCTTTGTGCTGAGCGAAATTCTTGCCCGTCCCAAACTTGTCGCCAAGATCTCGGTGGTGTTGATCCTGACGGTGAATGGCGCGGCGATGCATCATCTGATCTTCCCGAAGCTGCATCTTGCGCCGTTGCAAAGGCCGGGCTGGCTGTGCCGGATGGCGTGCAGTCTGGGCGCGTTGTCTTCGGTGTCTTGGCTTTATGCGACGTTTCTGGGCATTGCCAAACCCTTGACCGAGCCGCTGGGCTATAGCGGATTCATGGTGCTTTATGCAGTATTGGTGATCGGTGCGATTGTGGGGGCACAGATTTTTGTCGCCCCCCGCGCCAAGGCGCTGCTGTTTGGCGCATCGCCCAACACCGACACCGTGGGATTGCAAACCCCTTAAGGCGCAGCAGGGGCAGCGGGAAGCGCGGCCGCCTGTTGGGGGGCCGCGCTTTCTGATCTGCCTTGCTGGCCTGACAACTCGGCGGCCTAGCCCTTGAACGCCGCCAGCCGTCGGAAGGTCTCACTGATGCCGGCCTGATCGACATTGGCGAAGGCGATGCGGATTTGGCGTTTTCCGTCTGCGCTGCCTTCAGGTTGGAACATGGTGCCGGGGAGCATGAGGAGGCCCGCTTCGGAGACGAGGCGTTTGCACAAGGCGTCGGAGGCGATTGGGTAGGGGTGTTCGACATAGGCGAAATAGGCACCGCAGCCGAGCAGTTTCCAGTCGGGCAGGGCGGTGAAGCCTGCAATCATCGCGGCGCGGCGCGACAGGATTTCGGCGCGCTCGCCTGCGAGCCATTGCGCAAGGTTCTGCATCCCCCAGAGCGCGCCGATCTGGCCGAGTTGGCTGGGGCAGATCGCGACGGTGTCGAGGAATTTCTCGATCTGGAACAGGCGCTCGGCAGAGGCGGTGACGGCCCCGACGCGGTGGCCGGTCAGGCGGTAGGCTTTCGAGAAGCTGTAAAGCTGGGTCAGGGTGTCGTGCCAGTCGGGATCGGTGAACAGATCATGGGCGCGGCCGGAGCGGCTGTCGAAATCGCGGTAAGTCTCATCGACGATCAGGGCGAGGCCCTTTGAGCGGCACAGGTCGCGGAAGGCGGTGAGGGTCTCCGCCGGGTATTCGACGCCGCCGGGGTTGTTGGGGCTGACCAGCACAATGGCGCGGGTGCGGTCGGTGATCAGCCGCTCGGCGGCTTCGGCTTCGGGGATCAGGCCGGGGCCAGCGGCCAGCGGCACAGTCTTAACCCCTTGCATATTCAGCCACATTTTATGGTTGAAATACCACGGTGTCGGCAGGATCACTTCATCGCCTGCACCGGCCAGAGTGGACATCACGGCGCAGAAGGCTTGGTTGCAGCCTTGGGTGATCGCGGTCTGGCTTTCCAGCACAGTGCCGCCATAGGCCGCAGACCATTGTTTTGCGACCTCGGCGCGCAAAGCGGGTAGACCCAGCACCGGGCCATAAAGATGGGCGTCTGGGTTGTTCAGCGCGGCATCAGCGAGGGCTTGGCGCAGGCCCAAGGGCGGGCTGTCGACCGGGGCGGCTTGGCTGATGTTGATCAGCGGGCGCTCGGGCGGGAAGGTGACGCCTTGCAACCAGCGCCGCGCCTCCATCACCGGGGGCGGATCGGTGGCGGCCATGGCGGGGTTGAGCGGGTGGATCGTCATGAGGGCCTCCTGGGCAGCCGCGCGGAGGCGGGCGTCATCGCTTTGCGCATGAGTGTTGACGGATGCGAGGGCGAGTTCAAGCGAGAAGCGTCGGAAAATCAGCGACACCGCACAGCCTTGGCCCCGCCACGCTGGAGAGCGGCGCTTATTCTCAAACGTCACACCGCTCCGGCCATCGAGCCGGAGCCTGCGGTGTTGCGCAAGCGATGAGGCGCAGACTCAAGGCCGGGGAGGCTTGGGGGAGGCGGAGGGGCAGGTTTTAATGCGCGGCGGCTTTGGCGCTGCGCTTGATTTTCAGGGCTTTGTATTCCTGCCAGACCAACGCGATCATCATCAGATCGAAGAAGGCCAGCAGCAACAGGAACGGCGAGCCGTTGTGCAGGAATTCAAACAACTGGTAAATCACGAAGCCCGACAACACCGCCATCGCCGCCGGATAGGCCCAGAGAATCCGAGCCCAGAGCATCACCACCATCGCCAGTTTCAAGCCGCCATGCAGCAAGAGATACCAGCCGTAGAAGTCTTGGGTGGCGACCGGAAAGCCCTCCATCGCGCGTTGGGTCCATGCGGCGAGTGTATCGGTGGGTTGCTCGGCGATCTGGAAATGCGTCAGCCAATACAGCAACCGTGCCGCCGGGGCGTTCGGGGTCAAAAGCAGGCCTAACCCTGCCAGAAACTCTGCCGAACACAGCAGGCCCTTGATCGCAAGGCTGGTCTCGAACAGCCAATGCAGCACGCGGGCTTTGCTGGGGCGGGCGGAGCGTTTCATGCTCAGAGCACCTGGGCCTGCCGAAGCTGTTTCAAGGTGGCCAGCGCGGGGCGGGGGTAGACGAGCATGGAGCGGCCTTTCAGTTGCCCGGAAGCTGGACACGCCGGATATGGCGCAGATCGCCGCGCGGTGGCAAGCCCTGTTACAGCGGGCTCAAGCAGCCGTCATATGGGGTTGGGTTCAGTCGGCACCGCGGAACGGTTGGACATATTGCAGCGCCATGTCCCACGGGAAGAATATCCAGGTGTCCTGGCTGACGCTGGTGATATAGGTGTCGGCCTGTTTTTCGCCCTCGGGCTTGGCGTAGACGCAGGCGAAATGCGCTTTGGGGTACAGACTGCGGATCAGTTCCAGCGTTTTGCCGGAATCAACCAGATCATCGACGATCAGGATGCCGGTGCCGTCGCCCATCACCTCGGCCTGCGGGGCTTTGATCACTTGCGCTTCGCGGCGCTGATCGGCTTTGCCGCCGCCCGAGTGGTAGGATTTCACCGAGATCGAGTCGACCACGCGAATGTCGAGTTCACGCGCCACGATCATCGCGGGCACCAGACCGCCCCGGGTGATGCCGACCACGGCTTTCCACATGCCATCGTCCGGGCCCTTGCCATCCAAGCGCCACGCCAGCGCCCGGCTGTCGCGGTGCATTTGATCCCAACTGACGTGAAAGCCTTTTTCATGCGGCAAGCGGTCGTTCATGGCGTGGTTCCTCGTGTCTGGCGTAGAGCGGGGGCCAGCCCCCGCGCCCCCGGGATATTTGTGGACAGATGAAGGGTCAGGTGGCGGCAATCTTGAGGCCCAGGATGGCAAGCACACCACCAAAGCAGCGGTCGATGATGGATTTCAGGCTGATATAGGCGGCCTTCGAGCGGTCGAAGGAAAAGATGCGGGCCACCATGGTGTTCCAGATCGTCTCATTCAGGAACACCACCAGCAGAAGTGCGGCGTAGACCCAAGCCGGGGTGTGCGGTGGCACGGTGCCGACAAAGATCGCCGAGAACAGCACGGCGGGCTTGGGGTTGGCGAGTTGGGTGATCAGGCCAAGCCGGAAGGCCGACACAGCGGTGCGCGGTGGGCGTGTGGTTTCCGCCATATCCAGCGGTTGATCGGCGGTCTTCCACATGCCCCAAGCCATATAGATCAGGTAAAGCCCGCCCACGATTTTCAGCGCATACAGCAAAGCGGGGGCGGCTTGGAACACGAGGTTCAGGCCGAACAAAGCCGCCATCGCCCAGACCACGCCGCCGATGCCGATGCCGCAGGCTAAGAAAAACCCGGTGCGCAGGCCTTCGGTGACGCCCGTGCGCGCCGACATCAGCACGGCGGGGCCGGGGCTGATTGCGGCCATCAGATGCAGGAAGGCGACGGCGAGGAAGGCGGTGAGGGTCATGGGGTTCGTCCTTGGGTGTTCAGCTTAGTCTTTCCGGCCCGTCACCACGTCAATATCCGGCGCATCGACGGCTTTCATGCCAACGACATGGTAGCCTGCATCGACATGCAGGTTCTCGCCGGTGGTGCCGGAGCCGAGATCGGACAGCAGGTAAAGGGCGGCCTTGCCGACTTCTTCCTGCGTGACATTGCGACGCAGCGGGCTGTTGAGTTCGTTCCACTTCATGATGTAGCGGAAATCACCGATGCCGCTGGCGGCAAGGGTTTTGATCGGGCCTGCCGAGATCGCATTGACCCGGATACCGTCTTTGCCGAGGTCTTCGGCGAGGTATTTGACGCTCGCTTCCAGCCCAGCTTTCGCCACGCCCATCACGTTGTAATGCGGCATGACTTTTTCGGCACCGTAGTAGGTGAGCGTCAGCAACGAGCCGCCTTCGTTCATCATCGCGCAAGCGCGCTGGCAGACGGCGGTGAAGGAATAGACCGAAATATCCATCGTCATCAGGAAGTTGGCACGGCTGGTGTCGACATAGCGACCGCGCAGTTCAGCTTTGTCGGAAAAACCAATGGCGTGGACGACGAAATCAATCTTGCCCCACAGCTCGGCCAGATGTGCGAACAGAGCGTCGATCGAGGCCTCATCCGAGACATCACATTCCACGAAGGTGTTCATGCCGATCGAGGCGGCCAGAGGTTCCACCCGTTTTTTCAGCGCCTCACCCTGATAGGAAAACGCGATCTCAGCGCCTTGGGCGGCAATGGCCTGTGCGATGCCCCAAGCGATGGATTTGTCATTGGCCAGCCCCATGATCAGCCCACGTTTGCCCGCCATAAGCGGGCCCGTCACGAGTCCAGTTGACATTCGGTCTTCCCCGTCCACCTTATTTCCTGAAAAAGCTGTGTAGGCGAAAGGCTGCTCTGCATCAAGAGTGAGCGTTTGGCCGAGGTTTGGGCCGCAGTTTGGGCCTTGGAAGGAAAGATCATGGACAGAAGCGGAATTTTTGCGGGCGATGACCCGTTCGCGTTGGCGAAGCTCTGGTTGACGGCGGCGGAAGCCACCGAACCAAACGATCCCAATGCGATTGCGCTGGCGACGGTGGACCCGCAGGGGCTGCCGAATGTGCGGATGGTTTTGCTGAAGGACATCGAGCCTGCTGCGTTTGTGTTCTACACCAACTATGGCTCGGCCAAGGGGCGTGAGTTGGACGCCTCGGGCAAGGCGGCGTTTGTGCTGCATTGGAAAAGCCTGCGGCGTCAGATCCGGGTGCGCGGTCTGGTCAGCCGTGAGGAGGGCAAGCCTGCGGATGACTACTATGCCAGCCGCAGTCTGAAGTCGCGGTTGGGAGCTTGGGCGTCGGATCAATCACAGCCGCTGTCGTCCCGGCTGAGTTTGATGGCAGAGGTGGCAAAAGTCACCGCCGCGAAGGGACCAAATCCCACACGCCCGACGTTCTGGGGCGGCTTCCGTATTGTTCCTTTAGAGATGGAGTTCTGGGCTGACGGCAACTTCAGGTTGCATGATCGCTTTCGATGGTCACGCCAAGCTATTGATAAGCCGTGGGAAATTTTGCGACTTAACCCGTAAATTTCACGAAGCGTGAAATGATCTGTGCAGAAATGCAGAAAAAATAGCTCTTGCAACGCCGGGGAATATGACCGCATGACTAGGCCTTAAGGGGCTTTATCTGGGGAAACGGCCTTCGATGAATGATGAAGAAATGGACGTGCAAATTCTGCATGGCCTCGTGAAGTGGTTCGATCCGGCCAAGGGTTTTGGCTTTATAGTCGCAGAGGGACACTCTGGGGATATATTGCTGCACGCCAATGTGCTGCGGAATTATGGGCAAAGCTCGGTCGCTGATGGCGCCGGGATCACGGTAAAAGTGCAACAAACCCAACGGGGTGTGCAGGCGGTCGAGGTCGTGAAGATCGAACCTCCGGCTGGATCGGTGTTTCCTTTGGGGGAGGATACCGAGCATACAACCCCGGAAGAAATCGCGATCCTGCCGATGGAACCGGCGCGGGTGAAGTGGTTCGACAAGGGCAAGGGCTTTGGTTTTGCCAATGTGTTTGGCCGCAACGAAGATGTCTTCGTGCATGTCGAAGTGTTGCGCCATTCCGGTTTTGCCGATCTTTCAGCGGGCGAGGCGGTGTGCCTGCGCATCGTTGAAGGCAAACGTGGGCGTATGGCGGTGCAGGTGTTGTCATGGGAAGCGGCGGTTCATCTCTGATCGTGTTGGCTTTGGTGTTTGGGGGGGCGGCCTATGCGGCTTGCGCCCCTGATACCGTTGAGTTGCGCGGGCCTGCGGGCGTGCAACGGTTTTCGGTGGAAATCGCCGATTCTGAGGCCGAGCGCAGCAAGGGTTTGATGTTTCGCGAACACATGGCCGCCTCGGCGGGGATGCTGTTTGTCTATGAGCAGCCGAAACACGCCTATTTCTGGATGAAAGACACGCTGTTGCCCTTGGATATGGTGTTCGCCGATGCCACCGGGCTGGTGACTTCGGTGCATAGCAATGCTGTGCCGTTGGATGAGACGCCGATTGACGGCGGCGCGGAGGTGGCCGTGGTGCTGGAAATCAACGCAGGTTTGGCCAAGCGGATGGGGATTGCGCCGGGATCGGTGTTGCGCAGTGCGGCGTTGAATCAATCTGCCGCCGCATGGGCTTGTGATGACGAGTAAGGCTTTTCAATCCCATTAAAGCCAGCTAAGAGGCAGGCAGTCGGGGCGTAGCGCAGTCTGGTAGCGCATCTGGTTTGGGACCAGAGGGCCGGGGGTTCAAATCCTCTCGCCCCGACCATTTCCCAAAAACCTCTAAAGCTTTCAGTCTCCTCAAAGCTTCAAATTTCTCGATCTCCGCGTTTGCCATATTTCGCGCGCAGCACTTTGCGTCTGGCGTGGCTTGTGAGGGCGGGTCGGGCAGGCCATATCTTTGGCAAAGGAGTCCCGCCATGATCCCGTTTGACAATTCATACCTGCGCGACCTGCCCGGCACCTATCTGCGGCAAGCGCCGGATCTGGCCCCGGCACCCGCATTGGTGGTGCTGAATGAGGCTTTGGCTGCGGAATTGGGGCTGGAGATTGACGATCCGGCGGGCTGGTTTTCGGGGGCTGTGCTGCCGGAAGGGGCCGAGCCTGCGGCTTTGGCCTATGCCGGGCATCAGTTTGGCGGGTTTTCGCCCAGTTTGGGCGATGGGCGGGCGCATCTGCTGGGCGAGTTTCTGGGGCCGGACGGGCGGCGCTGGGATTTGCAGTTGAAGGGTTCGGGGCGCACGCCGTTTTCGCGTGGCGGTGATGGCAAGGCGGCTTTGGGGCCGATGCTGCGGGAATATCTGATTTCCGAAGCGATGGCGGCGTTGCGCATCCCCACGACTCGGTCGCTGGCGGTGGTGACGACAGGGGAGCAGGTGTTGCGCGAGGCGGGGCCTCTGCCGGGGGCGGTGGTGGCGCGGGTGGCGGCGAGCCATATAAGGGTCGGCACGTTTCAGTTTTTCCACGCGCGCGGTGAGGTGGATAAGCTGCGGGCGTTGCTGGAGTATACCATTGCGCGGCATTATCCGGGGGTGGCGGGCGCTTTGGGGCTGTTCGATGCGGTGGTGGCGGCGCAAGCGCGGCTGATTGCGCAATGGATGGGGGTCGGGTTCATCCATGGCGTGATGAACACCGACAACATGGCGCTGTCCGGTGAGACGATTGACTACGGCCCCTGTGCCTTCATGGAAGCCTATGCGCCGGGGACGGTGTTCTCCTCGATTGATCGGCAGGGGCGCTATGCCTATGCCAATCAGCCGCTGATTCTGGGCTGGAATCTGGCGCGGCTGGCCGAGACTTTGCTGCCGTTTTTCGATGCGGACGCGGATCGCGCGGTCGATCTGGCGAATGCGCGGCTGGAGGGGATTGCGGCGATCTATCGGGCAGAGTGGGTCGCGGTGATGCGCGCCAAGCTGGGGCTTTTGGGCGAAGATGCAGGCGACGGCGTGCTGGCGGATGATTTTCTGCTGGCGATCCAAGGCGTTGACTGGACTTTGGCGTTTCGGAGGCTGGCCGGGGCGGTGGTGGATGAGGCCGCGCTGCTGCCGCTGTTTGAAGATGCCACGGCGCTGAAAGCCTGGTTGCCGCGCTGGCGGACCCGCCTGCGACCGGATGCTGTGGAGGCGATGCTGGCGATGAACCCGGCGGTCATCCCGCGCAATCATCTGGTGGAGGCTGCGCTAGAGGCGGCGACGGCGGGGGATCTGGCACCGTTTCAGGCGCTTTTGGCGCAGGTGCAGGATCCGTTCGGCCCGGAGGCTGGGCGTGAAGCCTTTTCTTTGGCCGCTCCGTCAGGGTTCGGGCGCTATATTACCTACTGCGGCACCTGATCCGTCGGAATTCGCGCGAATTCCGTGCACGATTTCCGCGCGGAAATCGGATTGCGCCTGGCTGGGGCGTTGACGGATGGCTTCTGTCTCGGCAGGGTATGGCGATGAATCCAAGGTCTGATATCCACGACAGATTGGCGGCCTCGCTGCGCGAGGCGCGCAAGGCGCGTGGGCTGTCTCTGGATGCGGTGGCAAAGCTGTCCGGTGTCAGCCGCTCGATGGTCAGTCAGATCGAGCGCGGCGAATCATCACCCACGGTGGCAACGCTGTGGAATTTGACTCAGGCTTTGCAGGTGGATTTCGCAGGGTTGCTTGAGGGGCGGGCCGAGGTGGGGATCGAAGTGGTCCGTGCCGGGGCGGCGCCGGTGATCGGCGGACGCGGTGTCGGGGTGTCGATCCGCATTTTGTCGCCAGCCGATGCGGTGGGCGAACATGAGGTTTATGATTTACGATTTGCGGTCAATGGCTTTCTGGAATCCGAGCCGCATTCTGCGGGCTGCCGCGAACATCTGACGGTGATCGAGGGGCAAATCCGGGTGCGCTCGGGCGAAGATGAACAGGTGCTGGGGCCGGGCGATACCGCGCGCTATCCGGCCGACCGCGATCATGCGATTGCGGCGGAAGGTGGCGCGGCGCGGGCCTTGCTGATCGTGCAGGATAGCTGAAACGGGCGGGGGCTAGCCCCCGCACCCCCAGAGTATTTGGACCAATGTGAAAATGAAATCCGGTGTAGCGGATGAATTTCCGTTATATTGACTTTCATTTTAGACTGCGGTTATATCCGTTAAGTTGGAGGAAATTCTGCCATGACAGACACACGATTTCTAAACCATTTGCGCGATACGCTTGCCGGGATTGAGGCCGATGGGCTGATGAAGCGGGAGCGGTTGATTGAGGGCGGGCAGGGGGCACGGGTGCGGGTGGCGGGGCGCGAGATGCTCAACCTCTGCGCCAATAATTATCTGGGTTTGGCGGATGATCCGCGGCTGGTTCAGGCTGCCAAGGCGGCGATGGACAGCCACGGCTTTGGCATGGCCTCGGTCCGCTTCATCTGCGGCACGCAGGAGGAACACAAGCAGCT
>CAYLYV010000031.1:0-34358 GCA_964387655.1 uncultured Cypionkella sp.
CAGACGCCGGGGAATTAGGGATGGGCGGACCAGCGGATGGGTTTCAGCACGGCGTCGTAGAAGGCGTGGGATTGCGCGGGATCATTTGGGCCGAGCGTGATGTAGGCGGGCATGGGAGGGGCCTCCGGCGGGGATATTTAGAAACAGAGTAAATTGCTGGGTTTGGCAGGGGGAGCTGTCGGGTGCCTCCGGCGGGAGTATTTTGGAAAGAGCAAATGCTTTTGCTTGTCCGCTTTTGAGGCGGCACTAGCGCAGGATGGGGGGGCCGTCTTGGGTGGCGGCTTGGACGAAGGCGGTGATTTTGCTGGGGTCTTTGACGCCATGGCTGGATTCGACGCCGGAGGAGACATCGACTTGCCGCGCGTTGGTCAACCGGATCGCCTCGGCGACGTTTTGCGGCGATAGGCCACCTGCCAGCATCCAAGGTTTCAGCCAGCGGCGTTGGGCGACCAGCCTCCAATCGAAACTCAGGCCATTGCCGCCGGGGAGGGCGGAGTTTTTCGGTGGTTTGGCATCGACCAGAATTTGATCGGCGACGAGGGAGTATTCTAGCAGGGTGGAAAGATCGCCTTCATCGGCGACGCCGATGGCTTTCATCACCGGCAGACCGTAGCGGGCGCGGATTTCTGCAACGCGCTCAGGGGATTCGTGGCCGTGGAGTTGCAGCATATCTAAGGGCATCGCCTCGGTTATGGCATCGAGCAGGGCATCGTCGGGATCAACCACAAGCGCGACTTTCGCGAGGCCCACGGGGGCTGCGAGGGTCAGGGTGCGGGCTTGCGGGATGGTCAGATGGCGGGGCGATTTCGGGAAGAACACGAAGCCCGCGTAGGCGGCTTTGGTCGCGGCCACGGCGGCCACGTCCTGCAATGTGCGCAAGCCGCAGATTTTTACGCGAATATCAGGCATTTACTTGGCCTTGGGGCGGTCGAGCAGGGCGAGCACGTCATCCTGCGGCAGCGAGGTGGCGTCGCGCATTGTGGCGAGTTCACGCTCTAGCCGACTGACTTCGCGGGTTTTGGTGGAGGCGGTTGCGCGATGCTTATGCTCGCGCGCCCATTCCCACAGGAACCCCACCAGCACTCCGATCACGATGCCGCCAAACAGCACCACGAAAACCGGCAGCTGCATCTGCCATGTCAGGCCAAGGAAGGCGGCAAAATCATCCGGCATGGCTTTGAGCAGAACCGGCGTGCGGTTGGCCAAAGCCACGATCAGCAGGGCAAGGCCGACAGCGGCCAAAATCAGATAGCGCAGGTAACGAAACATCGGACCGCCTTTTTGCAGGTGCTGCCCCACTATTGGGGCAGAATGGCCCGCTTGCAATGCGGCTTATTTGGCGTTGAGGCGATCGCGCAGCAGTTTGCCGGTTTTGAAGAACGGAACCTTCTTATCCTCGACGCTGACCGCTTCGCCGGTGCGCGGGTTGCGGCCAACGCGGGCATCGCGGGCTTTCACCGAGAACGCGCCAAAGCCGCGCAATTCGACCCGATCGCCTTTGGCGAGGGCTTCGATGATTTCTTCAAACACCGTGTTGACGATGCGCTCGACATGGCGCTGCGTCAGGTGCGGATTTTCATCCGCGATTTTTTGGATCAGTTCAGACCGGATCATCCGCGATATCCCCCTAGTGGTGCCGCGCCCCTTGATGGGATTCTCGGCCGTGCCAACCTGTTACGCATTGGACTATAGGCATAATTTCCAAAGGCACAAACAAAATTGCAAGCTAAGGGTGCCAAAGCAAAGGGCCCCGCATTGCTGCGGGGCCCCTTTTGTCTTCCGCTAACGGAAAGATCAGGTGCGGTCGCCCTTCAGAGCGGCACCGAGGATGTCGCCCAAGCTGGCGCCCGAATCGGACGAACCATACTGCTCGACAGCTTCTTTCTCTTCAGCGATCTCACGTGCTTTGATCGACAGACCCATGCGGCGGGTTTTCGGATCAATGTTGGTCACGCGCACGTCGATCTTGTCGCCCACGCTGAAACGCTCGGGGCGTTGATCAGCGCGCTCGCGCGACAGGTCGGACCGGCGGATGAAGCTCTTCGCGCCGTTGTATTCAACCTCAACGCCGCCTTCTTCAATCGCGGTCACGACGACGGTGATGATACCGCCACGTTTCACGCCATCAACTGCGTCGGTGAAGGTGTCTTCGCCCAAGGCTTTGATCGAGAGCGAGATACGCTCTTTCTCGACGTCAACTTCGGTGACCGAAGCGGTGACGGTGTCGCCCTTGCGATAGTTCTGGATGGCATCTTCGCCGCGCTGATCCCACGACAGATCAGAGAGGTGAACCATACCGTCGATGTCGTTGTCGAGGCCAACGAACAGACCGAATTCGGTGATGTTCTTGACTTCGCCTTCGATGTTGGTGCCGATCGGATGGGTTTCGGCAAACACTTCCCACGGGTTGCGCTGGGTCTGCTTGAGGCCCAGAGACACGCGGCGTTTGGTGCTGTCGATTTCCAGAACCATAACTTCGACTTCCTGCGAGGTCGAAACGATCTTGCCGGGGTGGACGTTTTTCTTGGTCCAGGACATTTCCGAGACATGGACGAGGCCTTCAACACCGGCTTCCAGCTCCACGAAGGCGCCGTAATCGGTGATGTTGGTGACACGGCCTTTGTGCACGGTGCCGATGGCGTAGAGTTTCTCAACAGCATCCCACGGATCGGATTGCAGTTGCTTCATGCCAAGGCTGATGCGGTGGGTGTCTTTGTTGATCTTGATGACTTGCACCTTGATCGTCTCGCCAATCGCCAGAATTTCCGACGGATGGTTGACACGACGCCACGCCATGTCGGTGACGTGCAGCAGGCCGTCCACGCCGCCCAGATCGACGAACGCACCGTATTCGGTGATGTTTTTCACAACGCCGTCAATGGTTTGGCCTTCGGTCAGGTTGCCGATGACTTCCGCGCGCTGTTCTGCGCGGCTCTCTTCGAGGATGGCGCGACGCGACACCACGATGTTGCCACGACGACGATCCATTTTCAGGATCTGGAACGGCTGCTTCATGCCCATCAGCGGGCCAGCATCACGCACGGGGCGCACATCAACTTGGCTGCCCGGCAGGAAGGCGACAGCGCCGCCCAGATCCACCGTGAAGCCGCCTTTGACACGGCCAAAGATCGCGCCATCAACGCGGGTCTCGGTCGCATAGGCTTTTTCCAGACGATCCCAAGCTTCTTCGCGGCGGGCTTTCTCGCGCGAGATTTGGGCTTCGCCGCGGGCATTTTCCACGCGGTCGAGGTAGACTTCCACGGTATCGCCGACGTTGATATTCGGAGCTTCGCCGGGATTCGCGAATTCTTTCAGATCGATGCGGCCTTCCATCTTGTAGCCGACGTCGATGATGGCTTGGCCCGCTTCGATGGCGATGACCTTGCCTTTGACAACCGTTCCCTCTTCGGGGGTGTCAATTTCGAAGCTTTCTTTCAAGAGTGCTTCAAATTCGTCCATAGCTTTGGAGTTCATGTAGTTTGGGTCCTTTTCGTATATGTCACTGGCCATGCGGTTGGCTCCGCCGGTCTTGGCTGCAATGAGGACAGGGCCGTGGCTTGTGCCCGACCCTGCAATCGTTGGCGTCTTTAGGCGGAATGGCAGGATTCTGCAAGCGTTATAGGGCGACAACGCGGGTTTGCCGCCCATAAATCCGCTACGTTGGTGCCGTGCGCGGTGGCCTACTTCATCGTCGCCAGATAGGCCGCCATATCCTCGGCACCGCTGGCCATTTTGAAGGCCATTTTGGCGCTCAAAGACGCATCGCCGGATTCCTCTTTCACCCAAGCGGTGGGGTTGGTGATGTAGGCGGCGAGTTTGGCTTCGTCCCAGACATCGCCTTTGGCGTTCAGTGCCAAAAGGCCAGTGCCGTATTTGAAATCGGGGACGCTGCCGATGGGGCGGCCGATGACGCCGAACAGGTTCGGGCCGGTTTTGCCGCCCATTTGCAACTTGGTGCCGTCGGTGGCGATGATCGAGTGGCAGGCTTTGCAGCGTTTGAACAGGTCTTCGCCTTTGGATGCGTCGCCTTCGGCAAGCGCGGGAGGGGCGAGGGTCAGCAGGGCGAGGGCGATCAGGGCGGCTTTCATCAGGCGGGCTCCTTTGGGGGCTGGCAAGCGGGCGCAGCGGTTGCGCTCATTTGCCGGATCATAGCCCGGCTTGCGTTGATTCCCATCACTTAGTGCAGAGTGCTTCAAACAGCCGCGCCACGGCTTCGGCACCGGGGTCGATATGGCCGCTGAGATTGCCTGCGTTGATATAGGCGGCGCGGCCGGCTTTGGCGGTCAGCATGGTGGCAGTGTGGTTGGCCCCGGTGCGCGCGGCTTTTGCGGCGGCGGGCAGGCCGTGGTCCAGCGCATCGAGCGCGGGTTGCAGCGCGTCGATCATGGTGCGGTCGCCGAGTTTCGCGCCGCCGATTTGCTGCATCCGCTCCAGCCCCGCGCGCAGGGCGTCGCGCATGGTCAGACCCGAGGAGGCGGCATCGCCTGCGGCGGCGAAGAAGATTGCCAGCAGGACACCTGAGGAGCCGCCCATGGTCTGGCTGAGTTCAAGCCCGATGGCGCGGTAAAGTTGGGTGTGATCGGACAGGGGCAGCTGATCTACAGCGTCGATCAGGGCGTGGGCGGCCCCGGCAAGGGTCGATCCGGTGTCACCGTCGCCGGATTTGGCATCCAGCGCGTTGAGATCAGATTCCAAGGAAATCATGATCTGACAGCATGTGATTAGGAAATCCTTAGTGGGTTTGTGTTGGGATGGAATCGGGCGAATGGGCGTCAGGCCATCGGGCAGGGCTTTGGTTTTGATGGGCGTGTTCGGGTGGCAACCGGGCCATGCGGCGAGGGGGACAGGGGCTTTGAGCGCGGTTTCGATTTGGGGGGTGAGCGGGAGGAGGGAGATCGAGAGCCCGCGCATATCCAGTGAGGTCATCATGGCGCTTGGGCCGATGATGTATTTGATTTTGGCACCAAGGGCGGAGCGGAGGAGTTCGTAGGCGAGGACCGACATTTCCAGCACGGATGCGCCGCCAAGGTTGTTCAGGAGGGCAACATAGGGGCCATCATGTTGGGCAGTGGCCAGCTTTTCGATCATTGCCGCCACGGCATGGGCGGCGCTGTTGAAATCGACCTGCTCGACACCGGGTTCGCCGTGGATGCCCAGACCCAACTCTGCCATGCCGGGGGCGATGCGGTTTTCCTTGTGCGAGCCGGGAACGGTGCAGGTATCCAGCGACATGCCGATGGATTTCGCACCTGCGATCACCCGTTCTGCGGCTTCGGTCACGGCGGCAAGGTCTTGGCCTTGCTCGGCCAAATGGCCTGCGACTTTGTGGACAAACAGCGTGCCCGCGAGGCCGCGCGATTGCGGCAGGTTGGGCAAAGCAATGTCGTCATCGACGATCACCATGCTGACTTTCAGGCCAAAGGCGCGGGCGCGCTCTGCGGCGAGGCCGAAGTTGAGACGGTCTCCGGTGTAGTTTTTGACGATCAGCAGGCAGCCTGCGGGGCCGGTGACCGCAAGGATGCCTGCCAGCACGGCATCGACGGAAGGGCTGGCGAACACGTCACCACAGACGGCGGCGGTGAGCATACCGGGGCCGACGAAACCGGCGTGGGCAGGCTCGTGCCCGGAACCGCCGCCGGAAACCAGGGCGACTTTGGTTTTGTCCCAGTCGGCGCGGAGCACGACGCGGATGTGGGGGTAGCCGTCGAGCCTTAGAAGCCGCCCGCCCGAGGCCATCAACAGACCGTCAATCGCCTCGGTCACGATGTTTTCGCGTTTGTTCATGAATTGGGTCATCGCGATGTCCTTATATGCGGGTGTCAATGCGCGCGCCTGTGGCGTCGAAATAGAACGGGCGCTGCGGCTGGATTTTCAGAATGTCGCCACTGCGCAGGGGGGTGTGGGCTTCGGTCACGGTCGTCAGGTCGTGGTTCTTGAACGACAGATGCAGGCGGGTTTGATCGCCGAGGTGTTCGATGCGTTTCACCAGCGCATCCTGGCCTTCGCCTTGCCGGATGTGTTCCGGGCGCAGGCCGATATGAGTGGCATTGGCCGGGGCAGGGCCGAACAGATCGGCGGGCAGGATGTTGATGTGGGGCTGACCCAAGCGGCCTGCGGCGTAGATGCTGACGGGCTGTTCGTAGATCTCGCGCGGGGTGCCGAATTGCACGAGTTTGCCGTGATCCAGCACGCCGACATGGGTGGCCATCGTCATCGCTTCGATCTGGTCATGGGTGACATAAAGGAAGGTCGCGCCGAGGTTGGCTTGGATGTTCTTGAGTTCAACGCGAAGGTCGGCGCGCAGTTTGGCGTCGAGGCTGCTGAGCGGTTCGTCCATCAGATAGACGGCGGGATTTCTAACAAGCGCTCGCCCGATGGACACACGCTGCATCTCGCCGCCTGACAGAGCCGTCGCTTTGTTGTCAAGTTTGTGCGAGATTTGCAGGATCTCGGCGACTTCGGCAACTTTGCGGGTGATCTCGGCGCGCGGCGTGCGCAGAAGCGGCGATTTCAGCGGGAATTCCATGTTTTCGCGCACGGTGAGGTGTGGGTAGAGCGAGTATTGCTGGAACACCATGGCGACATTGCGCTGGGCCGGGGTGAGGCCTTTGGTGGTTTGGCCGCCGATCTGGATGTCGCCTGTCGTGGGGGTGTCGAGGCCGGAGACGAGGCGCAGGGTGGTGGTTTTTCCGGCGCCTGTGGGGCCGAGCAGCACCACGAAGGCACCGTCAGGGATGGTCATGCTGACGCCGCTTAGGGCGGTTTGGGCCCCGAAGGATTTCGAGACATTGTTCAGGATCACCTCAGCCATGCGACAGAACCTTTTGATTGGCCTCAGAGATCAGCGCGTGGCCGGTCGGGTCGAACAAAGTGATCGAACGGGGATCGAAGGCGAGGCCCGTTGTGTCGCCGATGGTGGCGGGTTGATCCGAGGCGATGCGGGCTTTGACCGGGCCGTGCGGGGTATCGAGGGTGATGATCTGGGTGGTCCCGAGGTATTCGGCGGCGCGGATGCGGGCTTTGAGCGGGGCTGCATCGTCGAGGCGGATATGTTCGGGGCGGACGCCGAGGGTGAGGGGGCCACTGGCGCCACTGATCATCGGCGGGACTTGGATGGCGGCGTCGGAGAGGGTGACTTGGGTGGAGCCATTGCCGACCATGCCGTCGAAGTTCAGCAGGTTCATCGCGGGGGAGCCGATGAACCGGGCGACGAAGGTGGTGGCGGGCCAGTCGTAGATGTCCTGCGGGCGGCCGAATTGTTCGACGACGCCGTGATTCATTACGACGATTTTGTCGCCCATCTGCATCGCCTCCAACTGGTCATGCGTGACGTAGACGGTGGTGGCGCGCATCCGGTCGTGCAGGGCGCGCAGTTCCAGTGCCATGTGCTCGCGGAATTCGGCATCCAAAGCGCCCAAGGGTTCGTCCATCAGGAAACAGGCGGGGTCGCGGACGATGGCCCGGCCCAAGGCGACACGTTGGCGGTCGCCTCCCGACAGGCCACCGACGGGTTTTTCCAAGATGGAGGTGATGCCGAGGATTTCGGCGACTTCGTTGACCTTGGCGCGGACTTGATCGCGCTGCATGCCTTGGCTGACGAGGGGGTACGAGATGTTTTTGCGCACGTTCATATGCGGATAGAGCGCGAACATCTGGAACACGAAGGCGATGTCGCGCTGGCTGGCGGGTTTTTGGGAAACCTCGGCGCCGTCGATGTAGATCTCGCCTGCGGTGGGCAGTTCCAGGCCTGCGATCATCCGCAGGGTGGTGGTTTTGCCGCAGCCGGACGGCCCCAGCAGCATGAAAAATTCGCCGTCCTTGATGGTGAAGCTGGAGGATTGCACCGCCGTGAAGGCGCCGAATTCTTTGCGCAGGCTTTTGATGACGATTTGGGCCATCGACTACTCCGGGAAATGGCTGGTGATGATGAACATCACCGTGCCGATAAGCGTCACCACGAAAGAATAGGTGAACAAGATCAAGGCGAAGGGCTGCATCAGCATGAAGACGCCAAGGGCTATCAGGATGGTGGCGAGCATCTCCCATGGGCCACGGCGGAAGTGCAGGATGCCGTTGAGAAAGTTTTTCATTTGCGTACCGCCCCGAAGGTGATGCCGCGCAGCAGGTGTTTGCGCAGCAGGATGGTGAAGACCATGATCGGCAGCAGGAACAGCGTCGCCCCTGCGGCAACGGCGGGCCAGTCTTTGCCGCCAGCGCCGATGATGGTGGGGATGAAGGGCGGGGCGGTTTGGGCGGTGCCGGAGGTGAGCAGGACGGCGAAGGCGTATTCGTTCCACGCAAAGATCAGGCAGAAAATCGCGGTGGAGGCGATGCCGGTGGCGGCTTGCGGCAGCACGACTTTGTAGAAGGCCTGGAAGCGGGTGTAGCCGTCGATCAGGGCGGCTTCTTCGTATTCGATGGGGATTTCGTCGATGAAACCCTTCAGCAGCCAGACCGAGAGCGACAGGTTTACGGCGGTGTACAGCAGGATCATGCCGAGGTGGGTGTCCGACAGGCCAAGCTGGCGGTACATCAGGAAAATCGGGATCGCGACGGCGATCGGGGGCATCATCCGGGTGGAGAGGATAAAGAACAACAGGTCGTCTTTCAGCGGCACTTTGAAGCGTGAGAAGGCATAAGCCGCAATGGTGCCAAGGAAAACCGACAGGAAGGTGGAGCCAAACCCGATGATCACCGAGTTCAGGAAACGCTCGCCGTAGCGGGATGCCCCGGTGATCACCATGTCGTATTGCCGCACAATGGCGTCATACCATGTTGTCGGTGGGCCGAGGGCCGCGAGGTCTTCGGGCGTGACGCGGGAGCGCGAGGTGAACAGATTGACGTAGCCTTCCAGCGACGGGGTGAACAGCACTTTGGGCGGGTAGGCGATAGCGTCGGCGGGGGTTTTGAACCCGGTGGCGATGATCCATGCGAGGGGCAGCAGGGTCAGGATGGCATAGGCTATGACGAGGCCACCGGCGATCCACTTTTGGCGGGATGAGGGTTCGGTGATGGAATAGCTCATCTGTCTTTCACCTTATTCAGGGCTTTGACGTAGATCGAGGCGAGGCCGAAGACGGTGACGAACAGGATCACCGCATAGGCGCTGGCGTAGCCGGTGCGCCATTTCTCGAAGGCTTCACGTTTGAGGTCGATGGAGGTGAGCTGCGTGGTGGCACCGGGTCCGCCGCCTGTCAGTTGCACGACAAGATCGAACATTTTGAAGTTTTCGATGCCACGAAACAGGACGGCGAGCATCAGGAAGGGCAAGGCCATCGGCAGCGTGATGGTCCAGAATTGCCGCCATTTTGAGGCGCGGTCGCATTCGGCGGCTTCGTAGATGCTGGGCGGGATCGAGCGGAGGCCAGCGAGGCAGATCAGCATGACGAAGGGCGTCCACATCCAGGTGTCGACGATGACGATGGCCCAAGGCGCGAGGGCGACTTCGCCGATCATGCTGAAACTGGCAGGGTCGGCCCCGGTCAGGAAGGCGATGAAATAGTTGAACAATCCGATTTGTGGCTGGTAGAGGAAGGTCCAGAAATTGCCGACCACGGCGGGGGAGAGCATCATCGGCAGCACGATCAAAGTCGTCCACAGATCATTGCTGCGGAACTTTTTGTTGATCAGGTAGGCGAGGGTAAAGCCGATCAAGACTTGCAGCGTGATGGTCCAGACCAGGAAATGTGCGGTGGCTTGCAGCGAGGCCCAAGTGTCGGGGTTGGTCAGGATCTTGCGGTAATTCTCAATCCCGACCCATTCCACCGCATTGTTCGGGCGGTTGGTGCGGAAGTTGGTCAATGACAGGCGGATGGTCCAGATCAGCGGGAAGATGTTGACGGCGAGCAGTAGGAAAATCGTGGGCGCAACGAACAGCCACGCGATGGTGCGGTCGGAGAGGCCGCGAATTTGGTGTGCAAGTTTTGGCGGCGTGGCGAGGGCGACGCGCTGGAAGGGATCGGGCATGGGATTGGCTTTCCTGAGGACCGCTTTAAGCATCATGCGCGAGGCTCTGTTGGCCCTCAAGAGCCTCGCGCGGACCCGCCTTATCGGCGGGGTTGGCTTAGTATTTGCCTTCTTCCTCGAAGGTCGCGTGCCAATCGGCCACCAGACCGTCGAGTGCTTCCTTCGCGGTGCCATTTCCGGCGACCACATAGTCGTGGAACCACTTTTGCGATGACTGCATCAGGGTGGCGTAGCTGGGTTCGGCCCAGAAATCCTTCACGATTGCCATGCTATCCAGGAAGGTCTGCGCATAGGGCTGGCTGGTGGCGAAGCCGGGATCTTCAACCACGGCGCGCAGGGCAGAATAGCCGCCGAGTTTCCACCATTTCGCCTGCACATCCGGCTGGGCGAACCATTTGATATAGGTGAGAGCGGCTTCCTGTTTATCGGACGCGGCCACCACCGAGATGCCTTGGCCACCCAACTGCGCGAATTTATCACCGTTCGGGCCGGCCGGATTGGCGAAATAGCCGGTCTTGTCGCCGCCGACATTGGCGTCGGTGTTAAAGCCGGGCCAGGTGAAGGCGAAGTTCATTTGCAGCGCAACCTGGCCGGATTTATAGGCATCGACACCCTCGCCCATGTAGCCGTTCGACGAGCCGGGCGGCACGCAGCAATCGTAGAGCGATTTGTAGAACTCCAGCCCTTTGACCGCGTTTTCCGAGTTCACAAAGCCTTCCATATCATAGGGCTTTTCCGGGTTGTCGTATTTGAAACCGAAGGAATACAGCACATCCATCACGCCCATGGTGATGCCTTCCGAGCCGCGCTCGGTATAGATCGAGGCACCGTAGACGGTTTTGCCGTCGATCTCGCGGTTCTGGAAGAATTCGGCGATTTGCTTCAGCTCATCAAAGGAGGCGGGCGGGGCGAGGTCGTGGCCGTATTTTTCCTTGAACTCGGCCTGAAGTTCGGGACGCGCGAACCAATCCTTGCGGTAGGTCCAGCCGACCACATCACCAAAGGCAGGCAGCGCCCAATAGTTTGGCGTGCCCTTCGGCCATTCGGCATAGCCCGTGACGGTGGCGGGGATGAAATCATCCATCTTGATGCCGTTGGCGTCAAAGAAATCGTTCAGCTTGATATATTGGCCGTTTTCGGCGGCACCACCGATCCACTGGCTGTCACCGATCATCAGATCGCAGAGTTTGCCGCCCGAGTTCAGCTCGTTCAGCATGCGGTCGGCAAAGCTCGTCCATGGCACGAATTCAAAATGCATGGTGTTGCCGGATTGGGCCTCATATTCCTTACTGAGTTCAATCAAGGCGTTGGCGGGGTCCCAAGCGGCCCAGCACAGGGTCAGGTCTTCGGCTTTGGCGGCGCTCATCGCCATGATGGCTATGGACGCCGTGGAAAGCAGCAGCTTCGCGTTCATTTTCTTCCTCCCGGTTGCAGGCCACGGCCTCCTCGCCACGACTCTTTGCTAATAAGAGGCTAAATGAGGTACGTACCTCATGGCAAGTGATTTTTGAGGTGCGTACCTCAATTTGATTGCAAGCTGCGGAAATATCGAACAAAAGAATTGCAGGAGAGGGGCGTTAAACTGATGCGACCGACGACGAAGGATCTGGCGATTGCCGCAGGGGTCAGTTTGGCCACGGTGGATCGCGTGTTGAACGACCGCTCCGGCGTGCGCAAGGACACGGTGGAGCGCGTCAATCAAGCCATTGAAAAGCTGGGGTTTATCCGAAATCTGGTTGCGGCCAATCTGGCGCGCGGCAAGGATTATCGGTTTTTGTTTCTGCTGCCGCGGGGGGGTGATCAGTTTCTGGCCGGGGTTCTGGCGCGAATCGAGGAGGCCAATCTGGCCTTCGCCGCCGAGATGATGCGGGCCGAAGTTTGCCATATCCATGACAGCGACCCGCACCAGATCGCCAATCTGCTGGGCAGTCTGGATGGCGACCACGTTGATGGCGTGGCGATCATGGCACCGGAATTTCCGCAGGTGCGCGATGCGATGGCGCGGCTGGTCGAGCGGGGGATTGCCACGGTCAGTTTCATCTCGGGGCAGATCAGTTCTGCGCCGGAAGATTTCGTCGGCATCGACAACCGCGCGGCGGGGGCGACGGCGGGGCGGTTGATGGGGCGGTTTGCGCCCTCAAGCCCCGGCAAGATTCTGGTGGTGGCCGAAACCATGCACGCCCGTGATAGTCTGGAACGGCGTCTGGGCTTTGATGAGGTGATCCACGCCGATTATCCGCATCTGACGGTGTTGCCATCCCTAGAAACCTATGGCGACCCCGAGCGGTCTGCTCGGATCATCCGCGCCAGTTTCGCCAGCCATACCGGGATTAGCGGGGTCTATGTGTTGGGGCCGGAAGCGCGGCTGCCGCTGGAGATTGTCACCGCGCAGCCAACCCGCGCCACCATCATCGCGCATGAACGCACACCGTTCACCGAAGCGGCCCTGCTGTCGGGCCAGATCGACGCGCTGATCACGCAAGACCCCGGCCATCTGGTGCGAAGCGCGATGCGGATCTTGCGGGCAAGGTGTGATCGGCGCGAGATTTTGGCCTCGCAGGAGAAGATCAGGATTGAGATTTTTATTAAGGAGAATTTGTAGGGGCTTGGCAGTTGGCGTTAAAACGCGCTTTGTCGGACGTGGAGGGTCTGATGCTCAAGCATGTATCGCAGATCGGGGGAGTGCTGGTGCTGAGTGTCGCCGCAGGTTTGGCCTTTGGTGCGGCGACAGCGCAGCCCGTGAAGGGATGTGACGCGCAGGGGATTATCATGGTGAAACAACAGGCCCCGGTTTGGCTGCAGTGTCGGTTTGAGGCGGGGCAAAGCCTCGAAGTGCCGGGGTTTTGCGCGCGGCTGTGGCAGGATTTCACCCATCAATCTGGCCGCGTGGTCAGCGCCGAGGCCACGATCCCAGAGGGCGGGCAGGTGCTGGTTGTCATGGTAGCGCCGCGCGATGCGCATCGTGCCATGGTGACGCTGGCGGTGGGGCGGCAGACGCAGGGGCAGTTCGTCGCCGCAACCACGCAGCAGATGCGGTTGGGCAGCATGGACGCGCCGTTGCAGGCAGCCTCTGCAGCGGCTTTGGTCTATCCACTGGTCAGGCTGCTGGAAACATTGCGCTGAGGAAACATTGGGCTGAGTTTGTGCCGGATGGCGGCATAGACAGAATGTTTGCCAAATGTTAAAATTTCCACAACGCCTAAAAATCCCGTTTGGGACCATGCTGCTGCTTGCCACCCTATCCGATTGACCGAGTATTTTATTCAGGGCCACTGATTATTCAGGGCCACAGATTTTACGGCAATTTTTGCGATGAAATGAAGGAGATTCAAATGACTGCCTCCCCTCGCGCATTTTCGATCCGAGATTTGGCGATCGAAGATGTGTCGATCCAAGCGCTGCCCCTGCCGCTGGTGGATGTCGCGGGCAGCATTGCGACAACCGCGCGCCTCACCCTTGGCACCAGCATTTATGGCACCGTGGATGCGTCGGGGGATCATGACTGGTTTGCGGTCACGCTGGTCGCCGGGCAAAGCTATGACTTCCGCCTGTTGGGGGTCGGACGCACACCGCTGGAGGATACGTTTCTGCTCCTGCGCGATGCCGCCGGGACGGAACTGGCTTCAAATGACGATGCCGGTGGCGCGTTGTCGCGGAACTCGCAGATGATTTTTACCGCCGCGACGACCGGGACGTATTATCTTGATGTCAGCGGTTTCAGCACGGCCTCGGGCGATTTTTTGATCTCAGCGGTCCGGCATGAGGCGGCAGGCATGGTGCTGACGGCGGATGAGGTGGCGTGGCAGCTGACCAATAATTTTGAGCGGTTTTTTAACGGAAACGTGGCAGATAACGTCCCCGCCACCGCTTATGATCTCTCGGGCGGGCGCACCATCACCTATAATGTCACCCAAGTGACGGCGGCAGGGGCGGCGTTGGCGGCGCAGGCGTTGCAAATGTGGTCGGATGTCAGTGGCATCACCTTTAGCGCGACGGCGGGTGCGGCGCAGATCAGCTTTGATGACAGCGACGCGGGCATCAACGCCTACAACAACAATACGACTCTGTCCGATGGCACGATCACAAGTTCATCGCTGATGATCACGACAGGCTGGCTGACCGAGTTTGGCACCAGCTTTGACAGCTATTCGTTTGAGACCGCCATTCACGAGCTGGGTCATGCGCTGGGCTTGGGGCATGGCGGCAATTACAACGGATCGGCCACCTTTGGCACCAGCAACTACTATCTGAACGACTCGCAGCATCTGTCGATCATGTCCTACATGCAGTCGGATCATGACGAGTTTGCCCGTGACTCGGTGGATTACAACACCTTCGTCAACGCGCAGTTTCGCTGGGTGCTGACGCCGATGATCGCGGATATTCTGGCGATCCGCAATCTCTACGGGCTGTCGACCACCACCCGCACCGGCAACACCACCTATGGCTACAACGCCAACACCGGCAATGCGGCGCTGGATGCGGCGGTGAGTTTGAATGATCCGGCGAATGACAATTACGTCGCCTTCACCATCTTCGACAATGGTGGCACCGATACGGTGGATATGTCGGGCTTTGCCGGGGCGCAGCGGATTGATTTGCAGCAGGGCGCGTCATCCGATGTGTTGGGCGGGCGGCTGAATATGGGCATCGCCTATGGCACGGTGGTGGAGCGGGCGTTTGGCGGCAGCGGCAATGATTCGATTGTCGGCAATGCCAGCAACAACCTGCTGCGCGGCAACAATGGCAGGGATACGCTGATCGGTGGCAGCGGCAATGACACGTTGGAGGGTGGGGCTGGCGCGGATATGCTGAACGGCGGGTTGGGCCGGGATGTGATGACGGGGGGCGCTGCCAACGACACCTATGTC
The DNA here is from genome assembly GCA_964387655.1 of uncultured Cypionkella sp. Lineage (GTDB taxonomy): Bacteria > Pseudomonadota > Alphaproteobacteria > Rhodobacterales > Rhodobacteraceae > Cypionkella. Next base: position 14,838 of record CAYLYV010000031.1, read on the forward strand.
GTCGACACCGCTTTGGACCAGATCAATGAGGTTGCTGGCGGCGGCACCGGCGATCGGGTCATGGCCTCGGTCAGCTTCAGCCTCGCTTTGGACGATGATATCGAGTTTCTCAGCACCACCAGTGCTGCGGGGACGCAGGTGCTACATCTGACGGGGAACAATCTGGCGCAGACGATCACCGGCAATAAGGCGGCGAACCAGTTGATCGGGCAGGGCGGCAAGGACATATTGAACGGTCTGGAGGGGGCCGACACGCTGAACGGCGGTATCGGCAATGATGTGCTGAACGGGGGCTTGGGCAAGGATCTGTTGATCGGCGGCGCGGATTTTGACGTGTTCATCTTTAGTGCCGCCGCAGGGGGGGTGAATTCGGATACGATCAGCGGCTATGTTTCGGCGCAGGATCGGATTCAGTTGGATGATGCGGTGTTTGGGGCGCTGTCTGTTGGGGCGCTGGCGGCGGCGAATTTCGCGGCGAATTTGACCGGGCTGGCGGTGCGGGCTTCGGATCGGATCATTTATGAGACCGATACGGGTGATCTGTTCTATGATGCCGATGGATTTGGCGGCGCGGCGGGTAAGATTTTTGCCAATGTCGGCGCGAATGTGCTGGGCTTTGGGGTGGGTGAGTTTTCGATTATTTGATTGGGGTTTGATGGGGGGGCTGGCCTTTGGGCTGGCCCTTTTCAGGTGGTCCCAACTCGGGACCATTCTTTTATTGAATTTTGTCAGTGGGTTGTAGGGTTGGTTTAAGGATTTCTTAATGTTTTGGCGGGGTGGGAGCTGCGGGCGGTGGATGCTCCGCAGGGAGTATTTTGAAAAGAGCAATGTGCGGGGGCGGTGATTTAGCCGGGGCGGTTGCGCTTTGAGTTCAGCGCCAGAGTTGTGCCAGCCAATCGGTGAGGGCTTCGGAGCTGAACGGGGCGGTGGTGTCGACATCCATGCGCGGGGCGAGGCCCGTGGGTTTTGCGGCTTGGGCGAGGCTGATCAGTTCGGGGACATATTCTGCGCCGGGGTGGCCTGCGGGGCGGTGGCCGAGGCGGGCGGCGTAGCGGGCACCGATGGTTTCGGGCGGGGCGTGGCACCAGAGTTCGGCGATCTCGGTGAGGCCTGCGCGTTGGATATGGGCTTGCAGGGTCTCGATGGGTTGGAAGCCGAACCATGCGTCGATGATCACGGTGGTGTTGGCGGGCGCGTCGGCGATCAGATCGAAGATGGCGGCGTAAGAGGCGCGGCCAAGGGTGCGGTTGAACAGACGGTCTCCGGGTGGCAGCACTGTCAGGAACGGGTTTTTCACCGTGTCGAGCGCGAGGATCGGCCAGCCTGTGGCATCGGACAACGCGCGGGCGACGCCGGATTTGCCGGAGGCCGGCACGCCGTTGACGAAGACCGCGCGTTTGTGCGGGCGGTGTTTCAGGGCTGTCGTGGCCGCGCCGATGACGCCTGCGTCGTCGCCTAAGGTGGCGGCGAGGACGGGGGCTTTGAACCAAGACTCGGCGGCGGGGAATTGGGCAAGGGCGGCGTGGGCGGCGGTTCCGGCACCGCCGCCGATCAGCACGCAATCGGGGTTGAGGGTGGCGACCAAGCTGTCGATGGCGGCGCGCAATGGGCTGGCCCATGCGTGGATCACCGCGCGGGCGTTGGGATCGGTGCGGTGCAGCAGGTCTTCGGCACGGGTGTCGGGCGGCAAGCCCGCCTCGGCCAGATGCACGCCGAAGGCGGTGCCGGAACTGGTGGTCTCCACACAGCCGATCTTGCCGCAGACGCATTTGCGGCCTTGCGGGTCGATGCCGATATGGCCGAGTTGGCCAGCCGCGCCACGCCCGCGCAGGACTTGGCCTTGGTCGAGAATCGCGCCGCCGATGCCGGTGCCGATGGTCAGCATGACGACGTTTTGTTGGCCTCGGGCGGCACCATAGGCGGCCTCACCCAAGAGGGCCATGGTGGCATCGTTTTCCAGCGTGACGGGCAGGGCGGTGGCGGATTCCACTGCGGCAGCGAAGTCGAAACCGGAGAGATCGACATAGCCACCGGAGAGGACTTGCCGTGCGGTGGCGTGGACTTGACCGGGGACGCCGATGCCGAGGGCGGTCACGGAGTCGTTGCGCACTTTTGCCACCAATTCCAGCACGCGGGCGGTGACTATGGCCGGGTCGCGGGCGCTGTCGGCAGAGGCGCGGGCCTCGATCACGCCATCCGTGACACGGGCGGCGCGGAGGCGGGTGCCGCCAATGTCGATGCCAATGGCGGTGCCCGTGATCATGCTTAGGCCTTGAAATATTTGGCGATGACCGCCTGAATTTCGCGCAGGCGGGGGACGGCGATGGTTTCCAGACGGGTCTTGGTGACGGCGCGGTCCAGCGAGATGCAGTCTTTCCACAAAGAGCGGCCTGCGATCACACCAGAGGCGCCGTTGGCCATGGAGATTTCGACTTGGCCCAAGAACGTGGCGTGATCGACGCCAGCGGAGAGCACCGCCCACGGCACGCTGCCGCACATTTTGGTGATGTTGGCGCAGGCCTCGGGCGTGCCCGGATAGGGGATTTTCAGCACTTTTGAGCCAGCCTCAAGGCAGAGCTTTGAGCCGCCTTCGATCAGTTCGGGGATCTTGGCGGCATAGGCCTCGGGCGATTCGCCGGGCAGGGGATAGGTGAGGAACTCGACCACCAAGAGCAGGTCTTCGGCGGCGAAATCGGCGATCGAGGCGCGCAGGGTTGCCATGTTGGCGGTGTTGGCGGCGGGGGTGTCGGAGCGCAGATAGATCATGATCTTCGCCCCGGTGCCGCCAAATTCGCGGACGCGGCGGGCGTTGATGCCGTCGACCATGTTGGAAATCCGGTAGCCTTCGGGGGTGAGATCAAAGCCCGAAGCATCCAAGCCAATCAGCAACCCGGTGGAGCGGTGAATCGCCCCTTCATCGACCAAAGCCGGCACGGCGCAGAGCGGATCGACCAGCACGCAGCCTGCGGGGCGGGCGAGGTAGGCGGTGATGTCCATCTTGGTTTCGCCCAAGGTGGCGTTGCTGATCGCGGCCTGTTCTTCGGGTGTTTTCGCCAGCAGGGTGCGCATCCCGCCGCGTTGATCGCAGGCGATCACCATCATCGCGCCATCGTCGCCGCAGATTTGTTGATAGCCGCGGCGTTCGGCGGTTGTCATGCTAGACATCGGGGCAGCCATCGGAAGTCTCCAGATATTTGGCGCGCAGTGGCGGTGGCGAAGATGCCAGTTGCCTGAACGCGGATATTGCGGGATAAGCTTGATCTGTGAAACGTGTAACACCTTGCAGAAAGGAATTGCAACCTGTCAATTTCCAGCGGAGCCGTCATCGGTGAAAACCGAGCCATGCTGCACACCGTCGCCAAGCTGCATTACGAGGGGGATCTGAGCCAGGTGCAGATCGCCAAGCAGTTGGGGCTGTCGACGGCCACGATCTCGCGCCTGTTGCAACGGGCGCGGGCCGAGGGAATCGTGCGAATCGAGGTGCGCGATATTTTCGCGCCGGATGCGTTGGGCGGCATGCTGGCGGAACGGTTGGGATTGCGGCAGGTGGTGGCGGTGGATGCGCCTGTCGCCGCAGGGGTGCAGGCTTTGGCGGGGCCATTGTCGCGGATGGTGGCGGCGCAGGGGTTGGGGCAGGGCTCGGTGCTGATGGTGGGCTGGGGGCGGACGGTGTCGGCGATTATCGACGGTGGTTTGCCCAGTCTGCCGGGGGTGGCGGTGGTGCCCTCGACCGGCGGGATGAGCCAGCACGCCCAGCATTTCCAGAGCAATGAGTTTTCCCGGCGTGCGGCTGAGGTGACGGGGGGGGTGCCGCATTTCATCCATGCGCCGTATCTGCCAGCGCCCGAAGCGTTGGATTTCTTTCTAGCGGAACCTGCGGTGCAGACTGCGGTGGCGTTGTGGGACCGGATTGATGTGGCGGTGGTGGGGGTTGGCCTGCCGTACGGCTTGGATCGACCGACTCAGGGGGCAACCGATGTCGGCGACCCGGATCTGGCCGAGGCGGCGGGCGATGTGGTGCGGCATTATTTTGATGCGCAGGGCAAGATCATTCAGTGGCGCGGCGAGGGCGCGATGATCGCGGTGTCTTGCGCGCAGTTGCGCCACGCGCCTTTGGTGATCGGCGTGGCCGTGGGCGAGGCGAAAGTGCCTTCCATCATTGGCGCGGCGCGGGCGGGGCTGATCTCGGGCCTGCTGACCGATACAAGGACGGCTGAGGCGGTTCTGGATGCTTTGGCGCGCTAGGGCCGGGGCTGCGTTCGTCATTCACGGGCCTGCCGCAAGTCAAAGAAAATACTTGCAGCAAAAAATTTCTCTTGACGAAGCCGGTTTCGCGACGTGTTATCACCGCACTGGACGCACCCAAAACGGGTGACACAGCCATCCGCTTTGCCGCTTGAGGAGGGGGCAAGGACGGGTCTTCAGGGAGGAATAAAATGAAACGTCGTAGTTTTCTGGGCGCAGCTTCGGCATTGGCGCTGACATTTTCGATCGCCAGCACGGCGGTCGCGGAAGATAAGAAATACACCATCGCGCTGGTCCCGGGTCTGACCACCGATGCGTTCTACATCACCATGCAAAAGGGCGCGCAGGCGGCGGCGGATGCTTTGGGCGTCGAGCTGGTGTTCCAAGGTGCGCCGGACTTCAACCCGGTGACGCAGGTTCCGGTGTTGGACGCGGTGATTGCCCGCGCACCGGATGCGATCCTGATCGCGCCAACCGACACCACGCAGCTGATCGAGCCTCTGCGCAAGGCGCATGATGCGGGCATCGCGGTGATCACCGTCGATACGTTCAACGGCACCGGGATTTATCAGACAGGCGCAGGCGATGCGGATTTCCCGCTGGCCTATATCGTGTCGGACAACGTCTTGGGTGGCCGGATGGCGGCGCGGGCTTTGGCCAATGCGATTGGTGGTGAGGGCAAGGTGTTTGTGTCGAACGTCAAGCCGGGGATTTCCACCACCGACCAGCGCGAAGCAGGCTTCAAAGCTGAAATGGCAGAGAATTTCCCGAAAGTCACCGTGCTGGAAACCCAGTTCAACGACAATGATGCCAACAAAGCCGCCTCGCAGTTGCAGGGCGTGTTTGCCCGCGATGCCGATCTGAAAGGCGTGTTCGGAGCCAACCTGTTCTCGGCTTTGGGTGCGGGCACCGGGGTTCAGCAAGCGGGCCAGACCGGTACTATCAAGGTGGTGGCGTTTGATGCGCCCGGCTCGATTGTGGATAACATCAACTCGGGACTGGTCGATGTGGCGATTGCGCAGCATCCGGCAGAGATCGGCTATTACGGCGTGGTGTCGGCCTATGCCCATCTGACCGGAAACTCGATCCCAGTCAGCATCGGCACCGGCTTTACCATCATGGACAAGTCGAACATCACCGATCCGAATGTGGCAAAATACATCTACTCGGAATAAGCGATTTGGGGGGAGGGCGCTGTCCTCCCCCCTTCTACTGACCCGATCTACCGATCCAAGACGGCCCCAAGTTTGGGCCGCTGGTTGTTGCGCGGGGCCTTGCAGGCCCGCCCAAGTTTAGGAATTTCACATGACATCGCCCCCCGCTGCCCCGCCGCCTTTGTCGTTTCCGCCGGAGACTGCAACGCATGTCGCCCCGCAAGCCGACCATGCCGACAAGGCGCGTACCGTGATCCAGCGGATTGCCGATCTGCGGGCCTGGCTGTTTCTGGCGGTGCTGATTTTGGGGTTTGAGGTGTGGTCGCGCTTAAGTTTTGGCGGCACTTTCCTGTTCAACCCGTTCAACATCCAGTCGATTGCGGTGTTCGCGGTGGCCCCCTTGCTGCTCGCGACCGGGCAAACGTTTGTGATCATCTCGGGCGGGATTGACCTTTCGCTGGGCTTCATCATGGGGCTGGCGGCGGTGGTGGCGGCGCATGTGATCAACTGGCTGACGCCGGGCTTGGGGTTCTTGCCCGCGGTGCTGGTAGGCGCGGTGGTGGCTGTGGCTGTGGCGGCTATCCCCGGCTTTATCAATGGCTTGCTGGTGGCTTTGCTGAAAGTGCCGCCGTTTATCGGCACGCTTGGCATGTTCGGCGTGGCGCGTGGCGTGGCGTTTTTGCTGGCGGGCGGCACCACGGTTCCGGTGAAGAATGAGGTCTTCGCGGCCTTGGGCAACGGCAAGATTTACGGCGTGCCCTATATCATCATCGTCACCGCGATCTTCGTTCTGATCATGCATTACCTACTGGGGCAAACCAAGTTCGGCCAGCACAACTATGCGATTGGGGCCAATGCGCAGGCTGCGCGGCGGGCGGGGATCAACATCAAATGGCATCTGCTGCGCCTCTACATCTTGTCGGGGATGTGCGCGGGGCTGGCTGGGGTTTTGTATGCGGCGCGGTTCAGCGCGGGGGCGGCGCAGGCCGGTGAGCCGTTGCTGCTGGATGCGGTCGCGGCGGTGGTGATCGGTGGCGCAAGCCTGTTTGGCGGATCGGGCACGATTTTGGGCACGGTCGCGGGCGCGTTCGTGATCGCGGTTATTCAATACGGGCTGGTGTTCATCAATGTCGCGCCATTCTGGCAGTTTATTTCGGTGGGCGTGGTGATCATCATTTCGGTGCTGATTGACCAAGCGCAACGGCGGTTCTCGGGAGGGCGGCAAAGTGAGTGAGATGACCCCAATCGGGCAGACCAAAATCGGCGAGCCGCTGCTGGAAGTGCGCAATCTGTCGAAGAATTTCGGCCCGGTGCAGGCGCTGAATGATCTGACCATGATGGTGCGGGCGGGCGAAGTTGTGGCCTTGGCGGGCGACAATGGCGCGGGCAAGACTACGCTGATCAAGGCGATTTCTGGGGTGTATCAACCCTCGTCGGGTGAGATTTTGCTGAAGGGCAAGCCGGTGTCTTTCGCCTCGCCCCAAGAGGCGCGCGATATTGGGATTGAGACGATTTATCAGGATTTGGCTTTGGCCGATAACCTGACCATCGGCGCGAATATCTTTCTGGGCCGTGAGCCGATGCGCAAGGCGTTTGGGTTTTTGCCGGTGCTGGACCGCGCGAAGATGGCCGAGGCGGCGAAGTCGACAATGGCTTTGCTGGATTTCCATGTCAGCCGTCTGGACGCCCCGGTGTCGAACTTTTCCGGTGGGCAAAGGCAAGCGGTGGCGATTGGCCGCGCGGTGTATTGGAACGCGCAGATCCTGATCATGGATGAGCCGACGGCGGCTTTGGGCGTGCCGGAACAGCGCAAGGTGATCCAGTTGATCCACCAGTTGAAGGCGCAGGGGCGCGGGGTGATTTTCATCTCGCATAACCTGCAAGACATCTTCGCGGTGGCCGACCGGATTGTGGTGTTGCGGCGCGGGGTGCAGGCCGGGGAGCGCAAAATCTCCGAGACCACGCATGATGAGGTCGTCAAGCTGATGGTGGGCGGCTGAGTTATGAGTCCCGTACGACGGCCCGTGGTGATTGGGTCCATCGGCGAGTTGCTGGTGGAGTTTGTCTGCACGCAGAAGGACGGTCGCAACCTTGTGGCCGCCCCCTATGTCGGGCCGTTTCCCTCGGGTGCGCCGGGGATTTTCATTGATCAGGCCGCACGGGTGGCGCGGGCTTTCGGTGGGCGGGCGGTGTTTGCCGGGGCGGTGGGCGAGGATGCGTTTGGGCGGGTGGTGTTGGATCGGTTGGTTGCGGACGGCGTTGATCCGGCGCTGATCCGGGTGGTGCCGGGGGTGCCGACGGGGTCTGCCTTTGTCAGCTATAATACCGATGGCAGCCGGGATTTCGTGTTCAACATTGCCCATTCGGCGGCTGCGCATCTGCCGGGGTTGGCCGAGATTGCGGCGGGGTTTCTGGCGGCGGGGATCACGGTGCTGCATATCTCGGGTTCGATGCTGGGCGATGCTGCGATGCGGGCGGTGGGAGTGGCGTTGTGCAAAAGATTGACGGATCAAGGGGTTGCGATCTCGATTGATCCGAATATCCGGGCGGAGTTGATCTCGGATGCGGGCTACCTCGACGCCTTGCAACGGATCATCGCGATGGCGGATTATGTGCTGCCCTCGGATGCGGATGCCGAGGTTTTGTATCCGGGGCAGGATTTTGCGGATTGGTCGGGGCGATTGTTGGCGGGGGAGTGCCGTGTCGTGGTGCTAAAGCGCGGTGATCAAGGCTGTATCGGGCGCGATGCGTCGGGCAGTTTTGCGTTGCCTGCGCATCAGGTGACAGTCGTGGACCCAACCGGGGCGGGCGATTGTTTTTGCGCAACCTTGGTGACGTTGCTCGTGGCGGGGCAGGCTTTGCCGGACGCTTTGGCGCGCGCCAATGCGGCGGGGGCTTTGGCGGTGCAAAGACTAGGGCCGATGGAGGGGAATTCTTCCTTGGCCGAAATTGATGCTGTGAAAGGATAGACGATGCCCGTGAAGGAAGATCGGTTGCTGCGGGTGGGCGTGCTGGGCTGTGGCCCGATTGCGCAGACGGCGCATTTTGAGAGTTGCACCAAGGCGCGCAATGCCGAGCTTTATGCGATCTGCGATGTGGCCGATGATCTGCGCGAGCGGATGGCGGCGACCCATGCGCCGACCCGCAATTATAATGACTATGCCCGGATGCTGGCCGATCCGGCGTTAGAGGCGGTGGTGATTGCGACCTCGGATGCGTTCCACGTGCCAGCGGCCTTGATGGCGTTGCAGGCGGGGAAACATGTGCTCTGCGAAAAACCTTTGGCGGTCAGCATTGAGGAAGCCGAGTCTCTGCGTGCTGTGGTGGCGGCTTCGGGGCTTACGCTGCAAGTCGGGCATATGAAGCGCTATGACGCCGGATTGCAGGCGGCGAAGGGCTTTATTGACGGTGAAATGGGGCAGCTGGTGGCGCTGAAGGCGTGGTATTGCGACAACACCCACCGCTATGCGATGACCGATGCGGTGCAGCCGTTGATGGTGACCTCGAAGAACGCCCGCAAGCCCGCTGAGAACCCCAAGGCCGATCTGGATCGTTATTACATGCTGGCGCATGGCAGCCATCTGGTTGATACGGCACGCTATTTTGCCGGGAACATTGTGGCTGTCGATGCGCGGTTGCTCAATCGGGCGGGCATCCGCTGCTGGTTTGTCGATGTGGAATTTGCCAGCGGCGTGCTGGGGCATCTCGATCTGACCGTCGCGGTGCGGATGGATTGGCACGAGGGCTTTCAGATTTACGGCGAGCAGGGCTCGGTTTTGGGCAAGACCTATAATCCGTGGTATTACAAATCGTCAGAGGTGGATATTTTCAAGGAATCCGATGGTGCGACGCACAGGGTCTTGGGCGCGGATGGGCATTTCTACCGCCGCCAGATGGAGGGCTTTGCCGATACCATCCTGAACGGGGTGCCGCAGTCGGGGGCGGATATTGAGGATGGCATTGCCTCGGTCCGCGCCATGGTGGCGATTGCAGAGTCGGTGCGGTCGCGGCAGCCGGTGCGGCTGGCGGATGTGTCGGGAGCGTTGTGATGCGGTTGGGGATTTTCGCCAAGACCTTTGCGGGCAGCGATCCGGGCACGGTTTTGGCGGCGTCGAAGGCGGCGGGATTTGCCTGCGTGCAGTATAATATGGCCTGTTCGGGGCTGGCGGCGATGCCGGACGCTTTAAGCGCGCAGGAAGCGGCGGCGGTGGCAGCGGCCAGCAAGGCGTCGGGCGTGGCGATTGCCGCGGTGTCGGGGACGTATAATATGATCCACCCCGATCCGGCGGTGCGGGCTAAGGGTTTGGCGCGGCTGGAGGTTTTGTTGCAGAATGCGGCGGCGATGGGCCCCGGGATGGTGACGCTTTGCACCGGCACGCGGGACGCGGAGGATCAGTGGCGGCATCATCCTGACAATGGTTCGGCAGAGGCGTGGCGGGATTTGCTGGCGGAGATGGGCAAGGCTTGCGCTTTGGCAGAACCTTTGGGGATCAAGCTGGGGATCGAGCCGGAACTGGCGAATGTGGTCGATACCGCCGCGCGGGCGCGGGCGTTGATCGACACGCTGCAAAGCCCTGCGCTGGCGATTGTGCTGGACCCGGCGAATTTGTTTGAGGTGGCGGCGCTGGCGGATCAGCGCGAATTGCTCAGCCGCTCGGTCGATCTGCTGGCGGACCGGATTGCGATGGCCCATGCGAAAGATCGCGATGCTGTGGGCGGCTTTGCCACGGCGGGCAAGGGCGTGGTGGATTTTCCGCATTTCCTTGGCGCGCTGAAAGCGGCGCGCTTTGACGGCGATCTGGTGACGCATGGCTTGGCGGCTGAGGAAGCGGCGGGCGTGGCGCGTTATCTGTCCGGCGTGTTGGCGGATCTGTGATGCAGATCTCGGCTTTGCTGCGCGATGGCTTGGAACTGGCGGTGTATCGGGGTGGCGAGACCGGGCCGGCGCTGGTGTTTCAGCATGGGCTGTGCGGCGGATCAGGGCAGATTGCTGAGGCGATGCAAGGGCTTGGATCACAACGCTGGCAGGGGTTGGAGTGTCGCGGGCACGGGCTGTCGCCGCTGGGCGATGCGGTTTCCATCGCCTGTTTCGCGGATGATGTGGCGGCGATGATTGAAGCCATGCCCGAGTTTGATCGCGGTCCGGTGGTGCTGGGCGGTATCTCGATGGGCGCTGCGATTGCCACAAGGCTGGCGGTGACGCGCCCCGATCTGGTGCGGGCGCTGGTGTTGGTGCGACCGGCTTGGGTGGTCGATGACGCGCCGGAGAATATGGCGCCGAATGCCGAGGTGGGGATGCTGCTGGAGATGTTGCCGCTGGATCAGGCGCGGGCGTTCTTTGCCGAGGGCGAGACCGCGCGACGGCTGGAGGTGGCAGCGCCGGATAACCTCGCCTCTCTGAAAGGCTTTTTCAATCGTAGACCGCAAGCGGAAACGGCGCGGCTGCTGACGACGATTTCGGCGGATGGGCCGGGGATTGCGGCGGAGGATCTGCGGGCTTTGCGAATCCCGGCGCTGATCTGCGGCTGTGCGCAGGATGCTATTCATCCGATGGCCCATGCACAGGCTTTGGCCGATCTGATCCCGTGGGCGCGGTTGGTGGAACTGCCTGCGAAGGCGCGCGATAAAGCAGCGCATCTGGCGGCGCTAGCCGATGCGATGACAGCATTTCTGAAGGAGATTGACGATGCCCCGCCCACACCCTGACTGGATTTCGGCACTGCCGCGCCACCGCTTGCTGGCGGAGTATTCGATGTGGTCGGCCAATCTGGTGCGGCTCGCCGATGATCTGGAGCGTATCAGCCCGCATGCGGATATTCTGCATATTGACGTGGCGGATGGGCATTTTGCCCCAGCTTTGCTGTTTTTCCCCGATCTGGTGGCGGGGCTGCGCGCCCTGACGACGATCCCGATCCATGTGCATCTGATGGTGGATGATGCGGTGCTGCTGGCACAGATTGACCAGTTTGCCGAAGCCGGGGCCGATCTGATTTCGCTGCATGTCGAGAATGCCAATGCGGGCGATGGCTTGCAGCGGATTGGGGCGCATGGGCTGAAGGCGGGGATGGTGCTGCGGGTGGAAACGCCGGTGGCGCGGGTAGCGGAATGGGTCAGTCGTTTGGATATGCTGACGCTTTTGGGCACGGCGATTGGGGTGAAGGGGCAGGGGCTTGATCCGACGGCGGGCGCGCGGTTGGGCGAGGCTGCGGCGCTGATCGCGGGTGCCGGGCGGCGGGTGGTTTTGGCGGCGGATGGTGGGATCCGGGATACCACGGTGCCGCTGTTGCGCGGGGCGGGGGCGGAGACGGTGGTGATGGGATCGCTGGCGTTTGGTGCGCCGGATTTGGCCGAGCGGATGCGCTGGCTGCATGGGCTGTAAGCCAAAGCAGGTGGCCCCGGCTCAAGGCCGGGGCGGCTTGGGATGGGCTTAGCTGAGGTGGAAGTCGGTTGGTTGCAGCGGTTTCGGGGCAGGCTCGCCTAAGTGTGGGGCGAGGCTGATTTCGGCGGCGCGGCAGATCGCGTCCAAGGGGAGGGCGTTCAGGGTGGTGCCGAACGGGTGGCTGAGTTCCTCGGTCACCTCGGCCAGCCCGAGGAAAACATAGGCCACGATGCCGACGAACAGCGGGGTCAGCCAGCCGGAGGTGCCGACGAGGGCCATCGGCAGCAGCAGGCAGAACAGGTAAGTGGTGCGGTAGATCAGCAGCGAATAGACGAAGGGCAGCGGCGTTCCGGCGATGCGCTCGCAGCCCGCTTGCGCCAGCGCGATGCTGCCCAAGCGGGCGGTCAGGGTGCGCGCGCCGAAGCCGTCGATTTGATTTTTCGCATAGGCCTGCGCCAGATCGGCGTTGATCAGGTTCAAGGCCGAGCAGGGCGGATGCGGATCGGCCAGCAGCGCGGGCGAGCGGGCTTGGGTTTCGACGTCATGGGTCAGGCGGCGCAGTTGCGCGCGGTGCAGGTGTAGAAATGCCAAGGATTGCCGTAGGATACGGTGGCGCAGGGTTTGGTCGGGGGCGAAGACCTCCAGCTCACGCGCAAGGCTGCGCAGGTCGGCCAAAAGGCCACCCCAGAGCTTGCGGGCCTCCCACCAGCGGTCATAGGCGGCGTTGTTGCGAAAGCTGAGGAACAGCGACAGCGCGATGCCGAAGACGGTGAAGGGGATGCCTTCGATATGCGGCAGGACGGCGAATTGGTCGTCGAGGAAAACCATGACGGCGGCGAGCGCGATCACGCCCAGCAGCGGCAAGGCGATATGCGGCAGCACGGAACCGCGCATCGCAAAAGCCAGCTCCCACGCGCGGGGTTTGTCACGGATGATCATGTTGCGCCTTCCTGCCCTTTGCCAATGTCTGTTTGGGCTGCTGCGACGGATTTCACAATCGCAAAGATGGGTTGGCCGGGGATGAGGGCCAAGGTGGCAGCCGAGCGGCTGGTGATGCGGGCGAGCAGGTGGTCGGGGCCGATGGCGATCTGGATCAACGCGCCGTCGGGGCCAAGGCGGATTTCGCTGACGGTGCCGTGCAGGATATTGAGGGCGGAGAGGCCCTCGGGGCGGCTGCGCGACAGGATGACGTCTTGGGCGGCGATGCGGATTCTAAGGGCGGTGCCGGGGGGGCTTGGGATTTTGGGCAGCCAGATCGGGCCGCCTTGGGTGCTCAGTTGGGTGAGGCCGTCGGGGTCTTGCGCTGTCACGGTGGCGGTCAGGATCGCGCCCGCATCGCGCAGGCCGAGGCTGGGGGCAAGGTCTGGATCGGCCAGCAGATCGGCGGCGGGGCCTGCGCGCAGGGTTTTGCCTTGATCCAGCACGACGATGGTGGTGGCGAGGCGGGCGACCTCGGCAAGGGCGTGGCTGACGTAAAGGATCGGGATTTTGGTCTGGTCGCGCAGGGTTTCGATATAGGGCAGCAGTTCGGCTTTGCGGGCCTCATCCAAGGCGGCGAAGGGTTCGTCCATCAGCAGCAGGGCGGGGTTGGAGAGCAAAGCGCGGCCGATGGCGACGCGGGATTTCTCGCCACCCGACAACGCTCCGGGACGGCGGTTGAGCAGGGCGTTCAGGCCCAAAAGGCCGATGATGTCGTCGAAATTGGGGCCATTTGTCTGGCGGGCGAACCAGCGACCGTAGGTGAGGTTCTGGCGGACAGTCAGGTGCGGGAACAGGCGGGCATCTTGAAATATATAGCCGAGGCGGCGGCGGTGGGGGGGCAGGTTGATGGCTTTCGCGGTGTCCAGCAGGAGGGTGTCATCGGCGGTGATGCGGCCTTGATCGGGGTGCAGGATGCCCGCCACCGCATTGATCACGCTGGTTTTCCCGGAACCGGATTTGCCGAATAGCGCGGTCAGGCCGGGAGGGGCCTCGAAGGCCACATCCAGCGTGAAGCCGGGGAAGCGGTGGCTGAGGGCGACGGAGAGGGTCATGTGCCTGCGATTCTGCGGGCGACGGCGCGGCTGAGGAACTCGGACAGAATCAGCGCAAGCATGGCGACGGCGATGGAGATGAGGACGAGGCGGAAGGCTTGCGGGTCGCCGCCGGGAACTTGCAGGAAGGTGTAGATCGCCGAGGGCAGGGTTTGGGTTTGGCCGGGGATGTTCGACACAAAGGTGATGGTGGCGCCAAATTCGCCCATGGCTTTGGCGAAGGCCAGCACCGCGCCTGCGATGATGCCGGGCAGGATCAAGGGCAGGGTGACGGTGAGGAAAACCCAGAGCGGCGATGCGCCAAGCGTGCCTGCGGCTTGTTCCAGTTTCGGGTCGACCGCCTCAAACGCCAGACGGATGGCGCGCACCATCAGCGGGAAGGCCATGACGGCGGCGGCCAGCACCGCGCCTGTCCATTTGAAGGCCAAGGTGACGCCGAACCAGTGGTCAAGGTATTGGCCGATAAAGCCTTTGCGCCCGAAGGCCAGCAGCAGCAGGTATCCGGTGACAACGGGCGGCAGGATCAAGGGCAGGTGGACGAGGCCGTTGAGGATTTGCTTGCCCCAGAACGCGCGGCGGGCCAGCAGGTGGGCGGTGAAGATGCCCAAGGGCAGGCTGAGGGCAGTTGCCCAGAGCGAGACGCGCAGCGACAGGGCCACGGCGCGCCATTCATCGGGGGAAAGCCAGTCGGTCATGCGCCTCTACTTCAGAACGGTGAAGCCTTGTGCGGTGAACACCGCAGCGGCAGCTTCGGTGGACAGTGCGTCCAGAAAGCTCTGTGCGGCGGGGGTGGTGCTGGAGGCGATAACGGCAGCAGGATAGACGATCGGTTTATGGCTGTCGCTGGGAAAGCTGCCGACCACCGTCACCTTATCGCCGCTTTCGTCATCGGCAACAGCATCCGAGGCGTAGACGATGCCGTAGGGGGCTTCACCCGTAGCGACCAAAGCGAGGGCGGCGCGGACGTTGTCAGATTGCGCGACATTGGCCTCGATGGAGGTCCAGAGACCAAGGCTTTCCAAGGCTTCCTTGCCGTATTGGCCTGCGGGAACCGAGTCCACTGTGGCCATCGACAGCTTGCCGTCGCCCAGAAGCGCTTTCAGATCAAGGTCTTTGCTGAGTGTGACAGGGGCGGCTTTACCGGAGGCGACCAGAACCAGTGTGTTGCCGAGGATGTCTTTGCGGCTGGCTTTGTGGATCAGGTTTTCGTCTGCCAGAGTATCCATCCATTTTTTCGACGCCGAAATGAACAGATCGGCGGGCGCGCCTTGCTCGATCTGCTTCGCCAGCTTGGCGGTGCTTTCGTAGGAAATCACCACGCTGTTGCCAGTTTCTTTCTGCCAATCGGCGGCGATGGTATCCAGCGCATTTTTCAGACTGGCTGCGGCGAAGACGGTGATGTCCTCGGCGGAGGCGCTGACGGGCAGGGCAAGGCTGGCGAGTAGGGCGGCGGTGAGGGCGTGGCGGCGGGTGAAAAGGGTCATGAAGCCTCCATTGATATGTTTTGGAGAACATATCGACGGGGTGTGGAGGCGCAAGCGTTATTTCCGCTCGGGAATATCGCTTAGCAGGGATTGCAGAACTGCGGTGTGCGGCGCTGTGGCCCGTGCTGTGGCGGCCTCAGCCGCGCGGTAGTGGCTGATGATGGCAAGGCCTGCTGCAGTGACCTGCGCACCGCCGCCTTTTGCCCCGCCCCGCGCGCTTTCCACGACGGGATCGGTGAAGGCTGCATTCATTTCCTCGACCAGCATCCAGGCGCGTTTGTAGCTCATCTCCATCGCGCGGCCTGCAGCAGAAATCGAGCCAGTGTCGCGGATATGTTCCAGCAGGTGCACCTTGCCGGGGCCGAGTTTCAGGCCGCCGAAATAGAAGCGCAGCAGGGTGTGGGGCGTGGGTTTCATCGCGTTAGGGTCCCGTCAAATCGCGCGCAATGCAAGGGGTTATGGCGTGAGGGTCTGGCGGTTGGTATGGGCGAGCTGGGCGGTCAGTTGGGCGATTTCAGTGGCACGCCGCTCGGGGGACCAGGCTTTGGCGGCGGCGATGATGTCGGCGATTTGATCCAGGTCGGCGGCGTTCAGCGCGCCGGTGACGGCAAGCGTGGTGCGGCGCAGGACAAGATCGGACAAATGCTCAACCTGTTCGCTGCGGGCGATCCAGTCGATTTCTGCCGCACTGTAGGCGGTGGCGTGCGGCAGGCGGATGGCGTCGGCGTAGGGCGATTTATGGGCGACTAGGCTGATCAGGCTTGTGCCGTAGCGGGCGAAAAGCTCCGCCGCGCGGGTGAGGGTGAGGCCTCCGGCGGCGGCGGCGCTGGCGATCAGGCGGGATTTGGCCGTGGTATCCGTGGGATAGGCTTTGCCGCCGCCGATGCCAAGATCTCGGGTGGAGATGCGGCGGGGGTGGTTCAGGCGGGCAAGGCAGCTGTCTGCGACTTCCTCGGCAAAGCCGCGAAAGGTGGTCCATTTGCCGCCGACCAGTGAGATGATCGGATAGGGGCGCTGGGCGGTGGGCTCTTGCACCGGCGCGGAATGGTCGCGGCTGATCAGGCCGGGGGTGGCGGCGTCCGAGGCGGGCAGCGGGCGGATGCCGGAATAGGCGTAGATGATGTGGCTGTGGTCGAAGGGCAGACCGGGCAGCAGGGCGCGCAAAGAGGTCAGAAAATAGGCAATCTCGTCATCCTCACAGCGGACGTTTTCGGGGTCGGCGGCTTTGATATCGGTGGAGCCGACGAGGGCTTTGCCGAGGTAGTCGTAAACCAAAAGGATGCGGCCATCGTCGGCTTCAAAGTAGATCATCTGACCGTTCAACATTTTCAAAAGCGCGGGGTGGTCGAGCAGGATATGCGAGCCTTTGGTGCCGCCGATCAGCTTGGTATCCTCACCCAAAGCTGCGTTGACGCGGTCAATCCACGGGCCAGCGGCGTTGATCACCAGTTTGGGGCGGGTGGTGAAGCTGGTGCCATCTTCGCGGGTGAAGCTGATCTCTGCGCCGTTATGGGCGGTGAGTTGCGTGTAGTTCAGGGCGAGGGCTTGGGGGTTGGCGGCCATGCCATCGGCGATGAGTTCCCAGACCAGCCGCTCTGGCCCGGCGATTTTCGCGTCGTAGTAAAGGCCCGAGGCGACGATGCGCGGGGTCATTTGCGGAAACTCGGCCAAGGTTTTGGCGCGGGATTTCATCTTGTGGCGCGGCATGACATTGGCGCGGCTGCCGTAGTGATCATAGATCGACAGGCCGACTTTCAGCAGCAAAGCACCCCGACTGCGGGCTGCGGTGGTGGAGCCGAACAGGGTGCGCAGGGCGGCCCAAACCCCCTTGGTCCAAGAGAAAATCGGAATCAGCGTGGGCAAAGGGGTGACGGCGTGGGGGGCGTTGCGGAGCAGCAGGTTCCGCTCTAGCGTCGATTGCGCCACCAGACGGAATTCGCCGGTTTCCAGGTATTTCAAGCCGCCGTGGATCATCCGTGAGGGGGCGGCAGAAGTGCCGCCGCCGTAATCGCCCTTCTCGACGATCAGCACACGCAGGCCTTGTTCGGCGAGGTCACGAAACAGGCCCGCGCCGTTGATGCCCGCGCCAAGGATCAGCATGTCGATGCCGTTTTCCGACAGGTCTTGCAGGAGAGGGCCGTTTGTCATGGGGTGTCCGTTTCGATCAGATGCAGCCGCACGCCGGCGGCTTTCAGGGCGCAGGCTTGGGCTTCGGGCAGGGCGGCGCCCGTCAGCACGGCGTCAAAGGCGGTGAGGGGGGAAAGCGCGTGCAGGGCGGAGCGGCCAAATTTCTCGTGGTTCAGCAAGAGGATACGGATATTGGCGGCGGCCATCATCGCTTGTTTGGCGCGGGTGACTTGGGCGTCTTGGATGTAAGCGGTGCCGTTTTGCGCCGCAGAAGCCGAGCAGATCAGCACGTTGGCGCGCAAGTGCGGTAGGGCTGTTTCACAGAGATGGCCGATGAAGGCGTTGTAGGTGGGATGATACTGGCCGCCGAGGCAGATCAGGGTGATGTCGTCAGCGCCCGTCAGGGTCTGGATCGAGGCGAGACTGTTGGTGATCACCGTCAGGGGTGCTACCTGCGGCAGAAGGGGCGCGAGGGCGTGGGTGGTGCTGGAATCGTCGATCATCACCACTTGGCCGGGTTCGATATAGCGCAGCGCAGCGCGGGCGAGGCTGGATTTCTCAACGGAGGCCACGGTTTGGCGATAGCGGAACAGGCTTTCATAGACGCCAGAGGGCAGCGCGCTGACGGCCCCGTGCAGCTTGCGCAAAAGACCCGCTGCGGCGAGTTGGTCGATATGGCGGTGGATGGTCATGCGCGACACGCCGAAGCGTTGCACCAGATCGTCGATCCGGGCCTCCCCCTGCTGCAGCACATAGGCGGCGATTTCTTCGCGGCGGGTTTCGGGGGTCATTCGACCAAGGCCTCAATTTCGGGCCACAGTGGGGCGAGGGTTTCGGTGATTTTGTTGTAGAGTTGAAAGCGTTTTTCATAGGCAGCGGTGCGGGTCGGGTCTGGCGTGTAGGTCTGCCCCAACAGCGACATATCGCGCGGGTCGGCGAGGGGAGAGGCGTAGAGGCCAACCGCCGCGCCCGCGCACAGGGCCGCGCCCCAAGCGGCGGCTTCCTCGGTCTGGCTGGTGGTGACGGGCATGCCCAGAACATCGGCGAACATCTGCGCGAAGGCGGGGTTGCGGGCGATGCCGCCGGTCAGGCGGGCTTCCTTCACCGGGAAGCCTGCGCGCAAAGCGTCGATATGGACACGGTGGTTGAACACGATACCCTCCAGCACCGCGCGCAGCATATCGCCGCGAAGGTGCCAGCCGCGCAGACCGACAAAGCTGGCGCTGGCTTGCGGGCCGTGGGGTGAGCCGTAGAGAAAGGGGTGGAATATCAAGGTGGTGGGTTTCTGCAGCGCCGCGTCAATCTCGCGCGCAAGGGCTGCGTGAACCGACTCGCCCGCCGCATCCGCTTCGATCAGTTCAGCCTCACATAAGGTCTCGATGAACCAATCGTAGTTGGCGGCAGAGGCAGGTGACAGCGCCATGTTGTTCCATTGGCCCGGCTCGATCGCGTTGCGGCAGAGCCAGCGCGGATCGGCGTTCGGGGTGTTGGACACCACTTCATTGATAGAATAGGTGCCCGCGACGATGGCCACGACGCCTTCGGCATGGCCGCCGATGCCAAGCGCGGAAGCGGTCACGTCATGCAGGCCAGCGGCCACCGGGGTGCCCGCGACAAGCCCGGTCAGCACGGCTGCTTGGGCGGTGATATGGCCGATGATCTCGGCGGATTCGGCGATGTCGGGCAGGGCATGGGCAACATTCTCCAGCCCGAAAAGTTGCAGCGCATCAAGGGTATAGTCTTGGGTCTGCACATCGGTGAAGGCGGTGGAGGCCTCGGTGCGGTCGGTGCCAAGGCTGCCGGTCAGACAGAAGCGCAGCCAGTCTTTGCAGGCCAAAAACGTGCCGATCTGGGCGAAACGTTCGGGTTCATTGTCGCGCACCCATGCCAGCAGGGCTGCGGGAGAGCAGGCGGGGGGGGATCTGGCCTGTCAGCTTCAATGCGGCATCGGCCCGGTCCCGCCAGCTTTCCCAGATCCCCCCGGCGCGTCCATCCAGCGCCAGGAACCCATTGCCCAAGGGGCGGTTTTCGGGGTCGACCAAATACAGCCGTGCCCCAGGGGGGGGGGGGGGGCCGGCACCGATACCGCCCGCCGGGGG
>CAYLYV010000032.1:0-34106 GCA_964387655.1 uncultured Cypionkella sp.
AGCGGTCGGGTTTGTCTCTAACACGCGATTGTGCAAGACGATCTCCGCCCCACCCATCCGGGCCGCTTTGGCATAAGCATGGGTGGTGCCCGACGGATCCAAATGCCCGTCCAAGGGATCGTACAAAGCCCCAACGATGCCTTCCAAATTCACCATGCCATAGGTGAATTTCTTAATCTCCTCCGGCCCCAGAATTTCGGTATCCAGCCCCATGTAGCGGTGCTTGGCCCGCTCGGCGATCAACTGATCAAACCGCGCCTGATTGTCGGCCAGAGTAATCCCGCCGACATGGTGCAGCCCGCAAGACATCCCCGTGATCGCCTCCAGTTCTTTGTAAAGCCGGATCGTATAGCCTTGCAGCGCCGCCATGTTGGTGTCGCCGTTCAGCGTGTGAAAGCCGCCCGCCGCGTGCCAGGTCGAGCCGCTCGTCAACTCTGACCGCTCAATCAGCATCACATCCGACCAGCCCAGCTTGGTCAGGTGATACAGCACCGAGCAGCCGACAACGCCGCCGCCAATCACAACAACGCGGGTATGGGTTTTCATTTGGGAATCCTTCCAAGCCAGCAGGGACACGCCCTTTTTCCCCTGAATAAGCCGTCTGGCGCAAATCACCGCCCCGTCCGCGACAAAAATGCGTCGCAAATGGTATGTGACTGCGACTGTGGACCGCAAGCACGGTTCATTGTAGCTAGGGCGGAGAAAACGGAGGCGCAGATGCTGGGTAAACTTTGGCCGATCCTGATTGGCGTGGCGGTGGTGCTGGCCAGTCTGGTAGCGATGCGGCCGCTGCTGCCGATTGACGAGACGCGTTATCTGTCGGTCGCATGGGAGATGTGGCTGTCGGGCGATCCGGTACATCTGACCAAGAATGGTGAGATGTATACCCACAAGACACCGCTTTTGTTCGCAATGGTCAACCTTGTCTGGCTGGTCACGGGCGTATCCGAATTCGCCGCCCGTCTCGTCGGCCCCGCTTGTGCGGTTGGGATGGTTGCTGGCACGACACTGCTTGCCCGACGCCTGTGGCCCGCGCAAGACCTCGGCATCCGCGCGGCACTGATCCTGTGCGGCTTCCCGGTATTCCTGATCTATGGCTCGGCCACGATGTTTGACGCTTTGCTCGCGCTTGGCGTTCTAGGCGGCATCGCCGCACTGTGGAGTATCGGGCAGGGCAGGGGCGGTTGGCTGGGGTTTGGTCTTGCGCTGGCTTTCGGCGTTTACGCCAAGGGGCCAGTGATCTTGGTCCACCTGATGCCCGTGCTGCTGACCATGCCCTACTGGGCGGCGAACCCACCCAAAGCGGGCCAAATCGCCAAAGGCTTCGGCGGTGCATTACTCGTCGCCCTCGCCCTGATCGCGCTCTGGCTCGTCCCCACGCTCCTGACTGCCACCCCCGAATTCCGCACCGAGCTGCTGTGGACCCAATCCGCCGCCCGCGTCGCTGGCGGTATGGCCCACGACCGCCCCTTCTGGTTCCTCGCCGCCCTGCTGCCCTTGTTGCTGTTCCCCTGGGGCTGGTCGATCCGGCTGTGGGCGGGCTTCAAAGGCACATGGAGCGACCCCGCGATCAAGCTCTGCACGATTTGGGCCGCCTCTACCCTGATCCTGTTCTCACTGATTTCCGGCAAACAAGCCCACTACCTGCTGCCCGCATATCCAGCGATGGCGCTGCTGTTCGCCCAAGCCTCAACCCGCACCAAATCCGGCAGCATGGCTTGGGTCGCGTTACTGCTGATCGCCGCTGGGGCAGGGGCCATTGGCCTTGGCTTGATCCCCGCCAAAGCTGACCTTGCACAACTCGCGCCTTATTGGCCGTTGACCGCCTTCAGCGGGCTTTGCATTGTCCTGGCCCTCGCAGTCTGGCGCATGCCGCGTATCCCCGGCCATCTGCTGGCGGGCGTAGGTCTGGCCCTCGGAATTCACAGCATTATCGCCACCACCGGGCTTTATGCCGCTTATGATGGCCAAGCCCTCGCCAACACCCTAGCCACCCACGAATCTGATGGCCTTGCGGTGATCAATGCCGAATACAATGCCGAGATCAACTTCCTCGCCCGGCTGAGCACCCCTGTCGCGCTGACCCCAGATCTGCCAAGCCTGACCACTTGGGCACAAAGCCACCCCAATGGCATGATCTTTGGCCGGGTAAAAGAAAACCCGCTGACGGCAGCGCCGCAGCAGGTTTTCCATTTCTTCGCACAGGATTGGGGCCTCTGGCCCGCCGCCGCTATTTCTCTGGGATCAGCCCCTTCGGACTGAACCGCAGCACCAACAGCAGCACCGCGCCCAACGTCACCAACCGCAGATGCGGGGCGACATCAATCAGATGGGTTTTGAAGGCCCCGGCAGGCAGTGGCATGGTCAGATAACCCATCAGGGTCGGCCCGGCATCTTCCACGATCAGCCACAGCCAGCCCAACAGCAAGCCGCCCAGCACAGCACCCCAGTTGTTGCCCGAGCCACCGACGATCACCATCACCCAGATCAGGAAGGTGAACTGCAACGGCGTGTAGTTGCCCGGCACCAAACCACCCAGACTGGACACCAGCATCGCCCCCGCCAAGCCCACCACGGCCGAGCCGATGATAAAGATTTGCAGATGCCGCGCGGTGACGTTCTTACCCATCGCCGAAGCTGCAACTTCATTGTCGCGAATAGCCCGCATCATCCGGCCCCAGGGACTGTTCAGCATCCGCTCGGAAATCCAGATAAGCACCAGCAGAACGCCGCCGAAGATCAGGATATACAGCAGCTTGACCAGAAGGGTCGAAGTGGTGATCGGATTCAGGCCATAGTTTTGCGCAAAGCCAAGGAACTCGGCATTCTTTTGCAGATCAACCTCGTAAGGCACCGGCCAAGGCCGTGGCAGGCCGATCAGGTTCTTCACGCCCCGCGCCAGCCAATCCTCGTTCTTCATCACCGACAGGATGATTTCCGCGATCCCCAGCGTTGCAATCGCCAGATAGTCCGAGCGCAGACCCAAAGCCACCTTGCCAATCGCCCAGGCCGCGATGCCTGCAAACAGCGCACCCACCGGCCAAGCCAGCAGTGAGGGCAGGCCAAAGCCGCCGATATTGCCATAGACTGCCGGGTTAAAGGCCTCAATCGCCGACACCGCCGGATCGTAGAGCGCGCGATAGGCAAAGAAGCCCGCAATCAGGATTGCCGCAACCGTCCAGTTGCGCGCCCGGCCCGCCATGCGTTTGTAGGCCGCAACCGCCGCCGCGATCACCGCAATGCCGAAGGCAAAGCTCAGCAACAGCCGTGGGCCGCCCGCCGCCCAGGCCTCTGGCACCGGCTGGGCTGACACCACCACCACCGCCAGACCGCCCAAGGCGACCGAGCCGACGATGCCGGTCGAGAACAGCCCGGCATAGCCCCATTGCATGTTCACCCCCAAGGCCATGATGGCGCTGAGGATGCCATACATCAGGATCCGCAAGCTCAGATCCCAGCTATAGCCAAAGCCCGTCAGCACGAACAGCAGACCGACCCCGGCGAAAAGCATCACGTTCCGGTTCATCTCATTTCCCCCCCCATCTTATTTACCCCGGAAGATGCCGGTCGGCATGAACAACAGCACGATGATCAGGATCGAGAAACTGACCGCGAATTTGTAATCGGTGGACAAAAGTTGCAGCAGTTGCGTGGGCGCAAGGTCAACATCTACCAGATACAGCACCACCTTTTTCCAGGCATAGGTCACAAACACCTCGGAAAACGCGATGATAAAGCCGCCCGCAATCGCCCCCAGCGGGTTGCCAAGCCCGCCCACCACCGCCGCCGCCGCAATCGGCAACAGCAGTTGGAAATACAGGAACGGGCGGAACGACTTGTCGAGGCCGTAAAGCGTGCCCGCAATCACCGCCAAGGCCGTGGCGATGATCCAGGTCACCATCACCACCTTTTCCGGGTTGATCCCCGACAGCAGCGCCAGATCCTCGTTATCCGAGAACGCCCGCATCGACTTGCCGGTGCGGGTTTTTTGCAAGAACCAGAACAGCGCTGCCACACAGACCGTCGCCATGACCACGGTGATCGCCGTGGTGGATTTGATCGCCAGACCTTCCTGCAATCCGGTGAGGTCCTTGAACTGCTGCGCCGTCATCACAAAGCGCGCGCCATCGGCAAAGCTTTGCTCCTCTGGGCCAATGATCATCCGGGTCAGCCCGTTCATGATGAACATGACGCCGGTTGAGACGATCACCAGAATGATCGAAGCCGCCTTCTTCTGGCGGTAGAAGCGATAGACCACCCGATCCGTCGCCAGCGTGAAAGCGCAGGTGATCGCGATGCCAATGGGCAGGGCGAGCAGGGCGGTCGGCAGCAGCCCGGCGGTGATGCCCATGCTTTGCAGCCACCAGGTGATCAAAATGACCCACATCGTGCCAAACGCCATGGTATCGCCATGGGCAAAGTTGGAAAACCGCAGGATGCCGAACACCAGGGTCAGCCCCAGCGCACCGAGCGCGAGTTGGCTGCCATAGGCGAAGCCCGGCACCACGACAAAATTCAGAAAAGCCACGAGGGCGTTGAGCATATCCATGGCCTCAGCCCCCCAAGAACGAACGACGGACTTCGGGATCGGCAAGCAAAGCCTGCCCCGTGTCGGTAAAGCGGTTGGCGCCCTGTACCAGAACATAGCCTTTGTCGGCGATATCCAGCGCCTGGCGGGCGTTCTGTTCCACCATCAGGATGGAAATCCCGGTGCGGGCGACCTCGATGATGCGGTCGAACAGCTCATCCATCACGATGGGCGACACCCCAGCCGTCGGCTCGTCCAGCATCAGAACCTTTGGCTGCGTCATCAACGCGCGGCCTACCGCGACCTGCTGGCGCTGCCCACCAGACAACTCTCCCGCCGCCTGATAGCGCTTTTGCTTCAGGATCGGGAACAGATCATAGATCTGCGCCATGGTGTCCTTGATGTCATCGGTGCGAATGAACGCGCCCATCTCCAGGTTTTCTTCCACCGTCATGCTGGTGAAAATGTTGCTGGTCTGCGGCACAAAGCCCATGCCCTTGCGCACGCGGGCTTGTGGCGAAAGCTTGGTGATATCCTCGCCGTCCAACATCACGCGGCCGCCACGCAGGTTCAGCATGCCAAACACCGCCTTCATCGCAGTGGATTTGCCCGCGCCATTCGGGCCGACAATCACCGCGATCTGGCCCTTCTCAACAGCAATCGTGCAGTTGTGCAGAATATCCACCGGGCCATAGCCACCGGTCATGCTCTCGCCAATCAGGAAGGGTTCAGCCATGCGCCGCACCCTCCTTGATCTTGTTCTTCAACCCGGTGCCCAAGTAGGCCTCGATGACCTTTTCGTTGTTCTTCACTTCCTCAACCGTCCCCTGCGCCAGCACTTTGCCCTCGGCCATGCAGATCACCGGGTTGCAGATGCGGGCGATGAAATCCATATCATGTTCAATGACGCAGAACGTATAGCCGCGCTCTTTGTTCAGCCGGACGATGGCATCGCCAATGGTGTTCAGCAGCGTGCGGTTCACGCCCGCGCCGACCTCATCCAGAAACACCATCTTGGCATCGACCATCATGGTGCGGCCCAGTTCCAGCAGTTTTTTCTGCCCGCCCGAGATATTGGCCGCGCGCTGATCGGCCAGATGGGTGATGGTCAGAAACTCCAACACCTCATCGGCCTTCTCGCGGATGCGCTTTTCCTCGGCAGCCACAGCGCCGCGCCGGAAACAGGCGTTCCACAGGCTTTCCCCCGATTGCGCGCCGGGCACCATCATCAGGTTTTCCCGCACCGTCATCGAGCCAAACTCATGCGCGATCTGGAACGTGCGCAGCAAACCCTTGGCGAACAATTCGTGTGGCGGCAGCCCGGTGATATCCTCACCCGCCATCTTCACCCGTCCGCTGGTCGGCGCCAGCCGTCCTGCGATCACGTTGAACAATGTGGTTTTGCCCGCGCCATTTGGCCCGATCAAACCGGTGATCGACCCGGCTTTAATTTCCAGCGAAGCCCCATCAACAGCCCTAAAGCCGCCGAAATGCCTGTGAAGGTCTTCGACAACGATCATATTTCCCCCTGTCCGCCGCCTCTTGTCATGGAACCCCATGCGGGCGTGCTTATTTACAGCAACGGCCCGAGGCATAACCCCGGGCCGCGCTTAGATTACTTTAGGGTCGAGATCAACGGAACTTGACCGTTTCGTAGACGCCACCCTTGATTTCGAACTCTTTGTAACGACCAGCGCTTTCGCCCGGCCCGATCAATTCCACGCCCGACGCGCCATCATAGTCGATGTCTTTGCCAGCCGCGATCAACTCCAGTGCCTTGCCGATTTCGCCGGGCAGGATTTTCTCACCCGGAGCGTTGGCAACTTCCATCACCTTGTCTTTGTAGACCTTCGAGTCGGTCGAATTCGCTGCCTGCATTGCCAAGATAATCAATGCCGCTGCGTCATACGATTCCATCGAATAGGGCGAGGCCGCCTCAAACGGTGCGGAATTGGTTTTGCCCATTTCGGCCAGGATAGCAGCGCCGGGGCTGTCCGACTGTGCCACTTGGCCGTAAGAGCCGTCCAAAGCCGGACCGATGGATTTCGGCAGGTTATCCCCCACCATACCGCCCGGCAGACCGAACTTGGTGAAGGCACCAGCGTCGAGCGAGGCTTGGATGATGCCCTTGCCGCCTTGATCCAGATAGCCCGCCACAACCAGCAGATCGCCACCAGCCGCCGCCAAAGACGCGACTTCAGCCGAGTAGTCAGCCTTGCCGTCTTCATGCGGGATGTTGATGGTCACGGTGCCGCCCTTGGCAGTGAACGCCGCTGCAATTGCTTCGGCCAGACCCTTGCCGTAGTCGGTGTTGGAATAGGTCAGCGCGATCGACTTCACACCATGCTCGACCAGAATGTCGCCCATGACTTCGCCTTCGCGCGCATCCGACGGGGCGGTGCGGAAGAACAGGCCGTCATCTTCAGCGCTCGACAAAGCGGGCGAAGTTGCCGAGGGCGAGATCATCACGATGCCGTTCGGACGTGCCACGTTTTGCAGCACAGCGCCGGTCACACCCGAGCAATCGCCGCCCATGATGCCTTTGACGCCATCAGCGGTGACGATCCGTTCTGCAGCAGCCGTACCGGCAGCCGAGTCGCCGCAAGTGTCATCGGCGCGCACCGAAACGAAGTTCCAGCCGTTCAGCGCCTTGCCCGAAGCATTGGCTTCCGACATTGCCAGTTCAGCCGCGTTGGCCATATGGCCGGTCAGCGATTCGATTGGCCCGGTAAAGCCGATCAGCACGCCAATTTTCACATCTTCCGCCGAAGCGGCACCAGCCATAAGGGCGGTTGCCGCCGAGGCCAAAAGCAGTTTTTTCATTGTTATCTCCCATGTTGGATCGCAATCCTGCCATCAAGCCTAGAGTGGCATTGCACAAAAGAAAAGCGTCTTAAAAGACAACATTCCATCGCGACGCACCACATTGGAACGGGGCAGGTTGCAATCAGGCTAGTGCCGGAACGATTTCATTTCAAGCTTGAAATACATCGGCAAGAAATACTTTCGCATGTTGCGCCAACTTTCAGCTTAGATTGACAGCCGCACACCAATGCCGGGGCTGGGCATCCCTTGGGTGCCCCGTTCGCGGTAAGGCGTGGTGTTGTAATGGCTGCGATAGCATTTCGAGAAATGCGACGGGCTGGCGAAGCCACAAGCCAAAGCCACGTTGATCACCGACATGTCGGTCTGCATCAACAGGTTGCGCGCCTTTTGCAGCCGCAGTTCCATGTAATAGCGCTTGGGGCTGCGATTCAGATAGCGCCGGAACAACCGCTCCAACTGCCGCGTCGACATCCCCACATCTTCCGCCAGATCCGCCGGGCTCATCGGGTCTTCGATGGCGTTTTCCATCATCTGAATGACCTGAGACAGCTTCGGATGCCGCACCCCGATCCGCGTCGGGATCGACAGCCGCTGGGTGTCCTGATCGGTGCGGATGGTGGAATAGATCATCAGATCTGCCACGTTATTCGCCAGATCCTCCCCATGATCCGAGGCGATGATCCGCAGCATCAGATCAATCGAGGAAATCCCGCCCGCCGTAGACCAGCGGTTGCCGTCCATCACGAATACCGATTTGGTCAGTTTGACCTCCTCGAATTCCTCAGCGAAGCCGTCCTGGTTCTCCCAATGGATCGTCGCCTTCTTACCATCGAGCAACCCGGCTTTGGCCAAAGCATAGGCCCCGGTGCACAGCCCGCCAATCGCCACCCCGCGCCGCGCTTCCCGCCGCAGCCAGCCGATCACCGGCTTGGTCGTGGTGCGTTGAATTTCAATACCGCCGCAGACCAGAATGGTATCCTCGCGGTCCACCTCATCCAGCCCGAAGTCGAGCTTGAAGGTCGCGCCATTGGAGCAGGTCTTCTCCACCCCGCCTTCGCCGCACAAGGCCCAAGTGTAAATCGGATAGCCCATCACATGATTGGCCAGTCGCAAAGGCTCAATCGCGCCAGCGAAATTGATCATGGTGAACTTGTCCAGCAGCAAGAAGACAAAGCGACGCGGCGCGTCCTCTTTTTCAACTTGCGTGGCTTTGCGCGAAGGGGCGGGCATGATGCGACCTGTTTGTGTCGGTTTCGACGCAAGGAAACAGGAAAAACCGCCTTCCGCAAGGGCGATCACAGCACCATGACCGCCTTTCGCTCTTTGCTTTCCCGCATAATTTTTCTATACCGCCCCGGTATCGCTAACGGAGGGGGAACTTCCATGACCAAAGGATGGACAAAATCGGATTGGCGCGCAAAACCGCGTGTGCAAATGCCTGATTATCCAGACACCGATGCACTCAACGCGGTTGAGGCGCAACTGGCCAAATATCCCCCGCTGGTCTTTGCAGGCGAGGCGCGCAAGCTGAAGAAACAACTGGCCTTGGCGGGCGAGGGCAAGGCCTTCCTGCTGCAGGGCGGTGACTGCGCCGAAAGCTTCGCCGAATTCTCTGCCGACAACATCCGCGACACCTTCCGCGTCATGCTGCAAATGGCGGTGGTGCTGACCTATGGCGCGAAAGTGCCGGTGATCAAGGTCGGTCGCATGGCGGGCCAATTTGCCAAGCCGCGTTCGGCCAATACCGAAATGATCGGCGGCGTCGAATACCCGTCCTACCGCGGTGACATCATCAACGGCTTTGACGCCACGGTCGAGGCGCGTCGCCCCGATCCGTCGCGGATGCTGCAAGCCTATACCCAAGCCGCCGCTTCGTTGAACCTGCTGCGCGCGTTCTCGACGGGTGGTTTCGCCGATATCCACCGCGTCCACTCCTGGACGCTTGGTTTCGCCGAGCATGACAAGGCCGAGCGTTACCGCGAACTCTCGAACCGGATCTCGGATGCGCTCGACTTCATGTCTGCCGCCGGGATCAATTCCGATTCCGCGCCCTCGCTGGCAACCGTCGATTTCTACACCAGCCACGAGTCGCTGCTGCTGGAATACGAAGAAGCGCTCTGCCGCGTCGACAGCATCACCGGCCAGAACGTTGCCGGCTCGGGCCATATGATCTGGATCGGTGACCGCACCCGTCAGCCCGACGGCGCGCATGTCGAATTCGCGCGCGGCGTGTTGAACCCGATCGGTCTGAAATGCGGCCCGACCACCACGGCGGACGATCTGAAAGTGCTTATGGCCAAGCTGAACCCGGCCAATGAGGCGGGCCGTTTGACCCTGATCGCGCGCTTTGGCGCAGGCAAGGTGGGTGAAAACCTGCCGCGCCTGATCAAAGCCGTGCAGGAAGAAGGCGCCAACGTGGTCTGGTCCTGCGATCCGATGCACGGCAACACCATCAAAGCTGCCTCGGGCTACAAAACCCGCCCGTTTGAATCGGTGCTGCGCGAGGTGCGTGAATTCTTCCAGATCCACAAAGCCGAAGGCACCGTCCCCGGCGGCGTGCATTTTGAGATGACCGGCCAGGACGTGACCGAATGCACCGGTGGTTTGCGCGCCGTGACCGATGAAAATCTGTCCGACCGCTACCATACCGCCTGCGATCCGCGCCTGAACGCCAGCCAATCGCTGGAACTGGCGTTCTTGGTGTCGGAAGAACTCTCGGCACAACGCGACTCCGATCGCCGCGTCGCGCTGTAAGCAGCTAGAATACCAAAACAAAAGGGGCGGGGACACAAATCCCCGCCCTTATCCTTTTCACGTTGGCTCAAATGTCCCAGCGGGTGAGGCCGCAGGCCGAGGTGGCAGACAGCCCCCTTAGTGCTGAGTTACCCGCGCGAACTCACCAACCGCAACTCCGCCCGCCCCGAACGGCGCGGCGGCGCAGGCTCCAACGCTTGGGCATCCGGCACCACCCGCAAACCCGACCCAACCACCAATTCCCGCACCAACCCCGAAATCGCAAACCGCCGCGGTTGCCGCCCCAACTGGCCTTCGGTCACCAGACACCCCAAGGCCAGCCTCGGCTCCCCCGCAGTGCCTGCAAGCGGCAACAACAGCATTCGCCCCGACAAAGCAGGCCGCCCGCCCGACCGTTCCGCTTCCAGCCAAACCTCCATGATTGCTGGCGAGGCAAATACCTGCTCCAACTCATGTGCGATCCGCGCCCGCGCCACCGGCTCGAACAGGGCCGACAGCGGCATCCCGCGCAGATCCATCCCCAGCAGATCGTTCAAAGCCATGCCCGCCAGCCGAAACCGCGCCAACCCCGGCGCGATCTGCTCGATCAAAAACACCTTGTCCAAACAATCCGCCATCCCGCGCGGATCAATCCGCGGCCGCTGAGGCAATCCCCCCGCCACCCGCAACGCCTCCCAATAGCCGCGCACCACCTGCAACACCGCCAGCATATCCGCCGACGACCCGCTGCGATCACCGCCCTTGCCATGTGGGCCTTTACCAAAGAAAGTTAACATCGTAGGCCCTCCACAGGCATCGGGTTGCAACAATCTAAGCGTGTGTCGCGGTTCAACTTAAGATTGCTTACTGATAAGTTAATATACACCGGTTGCCGCGCATTTTGCGGACAATCTCAACAAATGGTAAACACCCAAGCGTCCCCTGCGAACGGTGCCGAAGGAGCAAGCGATGACAGTTTCGATGACAGGATTCGCCGCACGCAAGGGGCAGGGGGCGGGCTACACTTGGACTTGGGATATCCGCTCGGTCAACGGCAAGGGCCTTGATCTGCGCCTGCGCCTGCCCGATTGGATCGACGGCCTGGAACTCGCCTTACGCGCCGAACTCAGCCGCGCTTTGCAACGCGGCAATGTCAGCCTGTCGCTGAAAGTCAGTCGCGATGGGCCGGAAGGTGCCGAATCCCTCCGCCTCAACCCCGCCCCGCTGTCCGCCGTCCTTAGCGCCTTGGCCCAGATCGAAGATGCCGCCATGGCCGCAGGCGTCACCCTTGGTCAACCCACTAGCGCAGATGTACTCGCTGCGCGGGGCGTTTGGGATGCCACCAGCCCCGATACCGACTCCACCCCGATCCGCGTAGCCCTTCTCGCCGACCTGCCCGGATTGCTCAGTGATTTCCAAGCCATGCGCGCCGCCGAAGGCGCTGCCCTCAACACCGTGATCGCCGCCCAACTCAGCCGCATCGCTGACCTCACCGAAGCCGCCGACACCGAGGCCACCGCGCGGCGCGATAGCGCCCCCGCCACGCTGCGTGACGCCTTGGCAAAGGTTCTCGCCAATGCCGAAGGCGTCGACGAGACCCGGCTTGCCCAAGAACTCGCCCTAGTCGCGGTGAAAAATGATGTCACCGAAGAACTCGACCGCCTGCGCGCCCACATCGACGCTGCCCGTGCCCTCTTGGCCGAACCGGGGCAAGTCGGCCGGAAATTCGATTTCCTGATGCAAGAATTCATGCGCGAGGCCAATACGCTGTGTTCCAAATCGCAAAGCCTCGGCCTGACCCGCATCGGGCTTGACCTGAAGACCGTGATAGATCAGATGCGCGAACAGGTTCAAAACGTGGAATAAATCATGGTGCCGACGCTCAGCCGACGTGGTCTTTTGCTGATCCTTTCCTCGCCGTCGGGTGCGGGAAAATCCACGCTGGCCCGCAGGCTGATGCAATGGGACCCGACCCTGCGGTTTTCCATCTCGGCCACCACCCGCCAGCCGCGCCCCGGCGAAGAAGACGGCCGCGAATACTATTTCCACAGCCGCGCCGCCTTTGAGGCCCTCGTGCGAGCCGATGAGATGTTGGAACATGCCGAGGTGTTCGGCAATTTCTACGGCTCGCCGAAAGCCCCCGTCGAAGCCGCGATGCGCGAAGGCCGCGACACGCTGTTTGACATTGATTGGCAAGGTGGCCAGCAAATCCGCAACTCCTCCCTAGGCCGTGATGTGGTGTCAATATTCATTCTGCCGCCCTCGATTGCCGAGTTGGAGAGCCGCCTGCGCGCCCGCGCGCAAGACAGTGACGAGGTCATCGCAGGCCGGATGGAGAAATCCCGTGATGAAATCAGCCATTGGGCCGAGTATGACTACGTCATCATCAATCGTGATATCGACAGCGCTTTCAATGAGTTGACGGCCATTCTTCAAGCAGAACGCCTGAAGCGCGACCGCCAGCCCGATCTGTCCGATTTTGTCCGAAACCTGAACCGAGAGTTTGAAACCCGATGATCTATGCGCTCGACGACATCGCCCCGCAGATCGACCCTTCCGCTTGGGTCGCCGACACCGCCGTGCTGATCGGCAAGGTGACTCTGGAGCAAGACGCCAACATCTGGTTCGGCGCGATCTTGCGCGGCGACAATGAAGAGATTCGCGTCGGGCGCGGTTCCAACATTCAGGAAAACTCGGTGCTGCACACCGATATGGGCTATCCGCTGACCATAGGTGCCAACTGCACTATTGGTCACAAGGCGATGCTGCATGGCTGTACCATTGGCGAGGGCAGCCTGATCGGCATGGGCGCGACCGTGCTGAACGGGGCCAAAATCGGCAAAGGCTGCCTGATCGGGGCAGGGGCGCTGATCACCGAAGGCAAAGAGATCCCCGATGGTTCTCTGGTGATGGGCGCGCCGGGCAAGGTGGTGCGCCAGCTGGATGCCGAGGCGCAAGCGCGGCTGCTGAAATCGGCACAAGGCTATCAAGCCAATGCAAGGCGCTTCGCCAAGGGGCTGGTATTGCTCAAATAAAAAGGGGGCCGATTGGCCCCCGAAACGTCGTAGATTTTGGGGCCAGAGCCCCGGCAGCCTAGCCCCAGACAGCCTTGCGGGCGATGCGTTCTGCATCCTCTGGGAAGATGCCCAGATCAAGGGCGACCCGGCGCGGCATCCCAGCAATTTCGTCACGGGTGCGACGATACAGGGCATGTTTCTCCGCAGCGGTGCGCAGTTGAGCGATAAGCGATTTCATAATGTTTCCTTTTCCTCTGCGATGACTTGGCCCGGATGGCTTTGTCCCTTTCGCATGATCAGAATATAGGAAAGCTGTTAGCGCCAACAACCGACAATGCTGCGATGCGGCGTTGCGTCTGTCGCATAGCTTGTGCAATTACGCCGTGGCAGCAGCCGCGCCTCAAATGAAAATGGGGGCACCCAAAGGCACCCCCAACCGAATTCTGCGAAGAATTCGTGCCGGAATTCGCGCGAATTCCGCCCTACATCAGCCTCAGATCAGCTTACCCATCGCCACAGCGGTATCGGCCATGCGGTTCGAGAAGCCCCATTCGTTGTCATACCACGACAGGATCGAGCAGAACGTGCCGTCCATCACCTTGGTCTGATCCATATGAAACACCGAGGAATGCGGGTCATGGTTGAAATCTGACGAGACATTCTTGAACTCGGTATAGCCCAGAATCCCCTTCAGCGGCCCGGAAGTCGCAGCTTCCTTGATCGCCGCATTGATTTCTTCCACCGAAGTTGCCCGCTTGGCGATGAATTTCAGATCGACCACCGAAACGTTCGGCGTCGGCACCCGGATCGCAAAGCCATCCAGACGACCTTTCAACTCCGGCAGCACCAGACCCACGGCCTTGGCAGCCCCGGTCGAAGTCGGGATCATGCTCAGCGCCGCAGCCCGACCCCGATAGAGATCCTTGTGCATGGTGTCCAGCGTCGGCTGATCGCCGGTATAGCTGTGGATCGTTGTCATCATGCCTTTTTCGATGCCGATCAGCTTGTTCAGCACATAGGCGACAGGCGACAGGCAGTTGGTGGTGCAAGAGGCGTTGGACACCACCAGATCGCTGGAGGTCAGCGTGGTGTGGTTCACCCCATAAACGATGGTTTTGTCCGCATCCTCACCCGGAGCCGAGATCAGCACACGCTTGGCGCCATTCTCCAGATGCGCCTTGCACTTCTCTTTGCTGGTAAAAATCCCGGTGCATTCCAGCACGATATCGACATCGCCCCACGGCAATTCCGCCGGATTGCGCAAAGCCGTCACCCGCGTCGGGCCCCGGCCCACATCAATCGTATCGGCAGTGGTGGTTACAACATGCGGGAAGCGGCCATGCACCGAATCAAAGCGCAACAGATGTGCGTTGGTTTCCACCGGCCCCAGATCGTTGATCGCGATCACGTCGATATCCGTCCGCCCCGATTCGATGATCGCGCGCAGCACGTTGCGGCCAATGCGGCCAAATCCGTTAATGGCGACTTTTACGGCCATGCAAACCTCCTGAAAACAGCGCGACTCACGCGCGAAATGCTAGCGCTAACATCACGAAACTGGCGTGACAATCAACGATAAAGGCGAACCTTACCGCCAGATCATCACATATTGAACCAGATCGCCCAGCTTTCGTAGCAAAAACACCGAGGCGTGACCATTGTTGAACCCCGCATCCGCCGCAATCGCGGCGGCAATCAGCAGGGCAAGCACCAAAGCAATACGGTCGGTCACGGCATCTCCGCTTTATTGCAGCAGCCGTCCCATCACCCCGGCCACATCGGCCATCCGGCAGGAAAAGCCCCATTCGTTGTCATACCAGGCCAAAACCCGCACCGAGCGGCCGACAACCTTGGTCTGGTCTGGCGCGAAGATAGACGAATGTGGCGTGTGATTGAAGTCGATTGATACCTTGGGTTCCGGGTCATAGGCCATCACCATGCCCATATAGCCCGAGGCTGCCGCGCGCACGATCTCGTTGACCTCATTCACCGTCACCGACTTCTTGGCAATAAAGGTCAGGTCCACTGCCGAGACATTCGGCGTTGGCACCCGGATCGAGGACCCATCTAGCAGCCCCGCCAATTCCGGTAGCACCTCCCCAATCGCTTTTCCGGCCCCGGTCGAGGTCGGGATCATCGCCATCGACGCCGCCCGTGCGCGGTACAGGTCTTTATGGCGGCGATCCAGCGTCGGCTGATCGCCGGTATAGCTGTGAATCGTTGTCATAATCCCCGACTCAATCCCGATGGAATCGTTCAGAACCTTCGCCAGAGGTGCCAGGCAGTTCGTCGTGCAAGACGCGTTCGAGACCACATGATGATCCGCCGTCAGCCCGCGATGGTTGACGCCATAGACCACTGTCATATCCGCCCGCTTCGCCGGGGCCGAGACCAACACCCGCTTGGCCCCACGCCCCAGATGCACCGCCGCCTTCTCACGCTCGTTGAATTGCCCGGTGCATTCCAGCACCACATCGACACCGTCCCAATCCAGTTCCGCCGGATTATAGGTGCTCATCACCCGCATCGGCCCACGTCCAAGGTCGAGCTCATTGCCCGAAACCTTCACCACGCCCGGAAATCGCCCATGCACCGAATCATATTTCAGCAAATGCGCATTGGTCTCAATCGGCCCGGTCGCGTTGATTGCCACCACCTGCACATCATTGCGCGCAGACTCGGCGATATGCGCCAAAGTGCAGCGGCCAATCCGGCCAAATCCGTTGATCCCGATGGTAATCATGCGCGCACCCCTTGGTTTTGACCGCTATCCTGTTTTGCTATAGGCAAGCCGGACCCAAGCGAAAAGTCCAAAAACGACGCGAATTCAATATGTTATCGCAAACATACCCTGTTCGCGCTAACAAGTCACAGGCTTTGCCTTTTGCATGTGCAGCAACTAGATACTTTAGGTAGAACAGCGATGAGGCAGGCATGAGCGGTTTACTGGCACTACTGGATGATGTCGCGGCCATCGCCAAAGTCGCGGCGGCTTCGATCGATGACATCGCGGGGGCGGCGGCGAAAGCCGGGGCGAAAGCGGCGGGGGTGGTGATTGACGATGCGGCTGTGACGCCGAAATACGTCCACGGCTTTGAGGCCAAGCGTGAACTGCCGATCATTTACCGCATCGCCAAGGGCTCGCTGAAAAACAAGCTGATCATCCTGCTGCCGGGCCTGTTGGCACTGAACGCCTTCCTACCGCAAGCCATCACCCCCTTGCTGATGCTGGGCGGGGCCTATTTGTGCTTTGAGGGGGCCGAAAAGGTCTACCACGCGCTCATGCCGCATGCCGATGCGCAGGTGGAGGCGGATTTCGACACCAAAGACCCCGCCCATCTCGAAGAAGAAAAGGTCGCAGGCGCGATCAAGACCGATTTCATCCTGTCGGCAGAGATCATGACCATCGCCCTCGCCGCCATCCCCGCAGGCAGCTTCTGGATGGAGGCGATCACCCTCGCCATCGTTGGCACCATGATCACCGTCGTGGTTTACGGCGCGGTCGCTTTGATCGTGAAAATGGATGACGTGGGCCTGCACATGGCCACCCACCGCAAAACCACCGCTGCCCGCGCTTTCGGTCGCAGTCTTGTCACAGGCATGCCGAAACTGATGAGCTTTCTGTCCACCGTTGGCACCCTCGCCATGCTTTGGGTGGGCGGCAATATCATCGTGCATGGTTTGGATGTTTTGGGCCAACACGAACCCTACGCCACCATCCACCATTGGGCCGTCGCCGCAGCCGAAGCCCTGCCGCAAGCCGCAGGTCTGGTGGAATGGGCCGTCACCGCCGCCTGTGACGGCGTGCTGGGGCTGGCCTTGGGCATGTTGCTGATTCCATTGGCGACCAAAATCATCATCCCGGCATGGTCCGCCCTCACCGGAACGAAAAAGGCCGCGCATTAAGCGCGGCCCCATTCCGTATCGGTAGGGCGGGGTTCACCCCGCCTTACCTAGCTCTCAAAGCAAAGCCTTGACCTTCGCCACAGCATTCTCGGCCGTGATGCCGAACTCTTTGTACAGCCGCTCCATCGGAGCCGACGCCCCAAACGTCGACATGCCAACGAAATCTGCCTTGCCATCGCGGCCACGCTCACCCAGCAACCAGCGATCCCAGCCCTGACGCACACCGGCTTCGATCGCCACCCGCACTGGCCCCGCTGGCAGCACCTTACGACGATACGCCTCGTCCTGTGCTGCAAACAGCTCCATCGACGGCATCGACACCACCCGCGTGCCAATCCCCTCGGCCTGCAGCAGTTCACGCGCTTTCAACGCAATTTCCACTTCCGAACCCGTTGCCATCAGAATGACCTGACGCTTGCCCACGGCCTCCTCCAGCACATAAGCGCCCTTGGCCACCATATTGGTGTTGGTATGGGTCTTGCGCACGGTCGGCAGATTTTGACGGCTCAGCGCCAGCACCGAAGGGGTTTTCTTCGAGCTGAACGCAATCTCCCAAGCCTCAGCCGTTTCCACCAGATCGGCAGGCCGGAACACATAAGTATTTGGTGTGGCGCGCGAAATTGCCAGATGCTCGACCGGCTGGTGGGTCGGGCCATCCTCGCCCAAGCCGATGCTGTCATGCGTCATCACATAAACCACCGGAACGCCCATCAGCGCCGAGAGGCGCATCGCGGGCCGGGCATAGTCAGTGAAGCACATGAAGGTGCCCGAGTAAGGCCGCACCCCGCCATGCAGCGCCAAACCGTTCATCGCCGAGGCCATGCCATGCTCGCGGATGCCGTAATAGATATAGCGGCCCTTGCGATCCTCGGCGCTGAACACGCCCAGATCAGCGGTCTTGGTGTTGTTCGATCCGGTCAAATCCGCCGAGCCGCCGATGGTTTCCGGCAAGATCGGGTTCACCGCTTGCAAAACCTTTTCCGAAGCCGAGCGGGTGGCCAGCTTCGCAGCAGCCTCGGTCGCCGCCTTCTTCACCCCACGAATGATCGCTGGCAGCTTGGCCGGCACCTCGCCCGCGAAAATCCGCTTGAACTCTGCCTGCTTCGCGGGCGAAAGCGCCGCAAACCGCGCCTCCCACTCTGCATGAGCAGCAGCACCGCGCAGCCCAAACGCCCCCCACTGCGCCTTGATCGCAGCCGGGATAACGAACGGCTCAGAGGTCCAGCCATAAAGCTCTTTCACGGCCTTCATCTGCGCCGCATCGGTCAAAGCGCCGTGACCTTTTGAGGTATCCTGCGCCGCATGGCCCAAAGCGATATGGGTTTTGCAATCAATCAGCGTCGGCTTGTCGGATTTCTTCGCTGCCGTCAAAGCCCGGTCAATATCCACCGGATCATGCCCGTCGCAATGCAGCACGTTCCAACCAGAGGCCGCAAACCGCGCCCGCTGGTCGGTCACATCCGACATCGACACTTTGCCATCAATGGTAATGCCATTGTTGTCCCACATCACGATCAAGCGGCTCAGCTGCAATTTTCCAGCCAAACCAATGGCTTCCTGCGAAACCCCCTCCATCAGACATCCATCGCCCGCGATCACATAAATATAGTGATCCTGAACCTTCGCCCCCCAACGCGCCCGCAAATTCTCCTCGGCAATCGCAAAGCCCACCGAATTGGCAATGCCCTGACCCAGCGGCCCGGTGGTGGTTTCCACGCCTGACACATGACCATATTCCGGGTGACCCGCCGTAATCGCGCCCCACTGCCGGAAGTTCTTGATCTGCTCAATCGTCACATCGGCATAGCCCGTGAGGTACAGCAGCGAATAGATCAGCATCGAGCCATGCCCGGCCGACAGAATGAACCGATCCCGGTCCGCCCAACGCGGCGCTTTGGGGTCAAACTTCAGGTGCTTTTCGAACAACACGGTCGCCACATCGGCCATGCCCATCGGCATGCCAGAATGGCCGGAATTGGCGGCGGCAACGGCGTCCAAGGTCAGGGTGCGAATGGCGGCAGCGCGCATCCAATGATCGGGGTGAGCGGTGCGAAGCGTCTGGATATCCAAGGCTGATGTCCTGTCAATGAAATTGGGTGGGCTGAAAGCTGCATAACAGCCCGTGCGGCAAGATCAAGCGCGCCCCGCAAGGCCTTGGACGCAAAAGACAAGACGGCCCCGCGCCAAGCCGCTAAGATCGGCCATAACGCAAGGCTTTGCCGATTCGCGCGCAGCGATGGGGCAGGGCCCGCCCGGAAAAACCGGCCCAGAAGAAACAGAAAGGGCGTCAGACCCATGCAAGATATCGCAGAGCTAGAGCGGCGCATCACTTCCGCTCTTGAACGCATTGGGCGCGGGGTGGAAAATCTCAGTGCCGCCGTGCCGATGCCATCGGACAACCCGACCGCCATGCTGCCCGAAAGCGATTTTGCGGCGCTGAACGAAAAACTTGACGAAGAACGCATGCTCAACGCCCAACTCCAAGAACGCCTGCGCGCGGTGCATCAGAAGGATGAGGCTGCAAAATCTGCGCTCACCGATGAACTCTCGGCCCTGAACGCCCAGCTTGCGGCGCAATCCGAGGAACTCGCCCGCCTGCGCGCGACCTCTGCGGCGTTGAACGAAGAACTCGCCGCCCTGCGCGATGTGGCCGAATTGGGGGTCACCGAGCCCGAACACATCAACAAGGCCATGCTGGCCGAACTTGACGCCCTGCGCGCCGCCCGCGCCTCTGAGGCGGAGGAGCTGTCAGAAATCATCGCCGCGCTGAACCCGTTGATCGAGGAGGCCGCTGCCAATGCCTGATATCGAAATCACCATCGGGGGCCGCAACTTCACCGTTTCCTGCCAACCCGGCGAGGAACATTTCCTGCGCGGTGCCGCCGGTATGCTCGACACCGAGGCCGCGCCCTTGGTGGCGCAAATGGGCCGCCTGCCGGAGTCGCGGATGCTGCTGATGGCGGGCCTGATGCTCGCCGACAAAACCGCCGCGATCGAGGATGAGAACCGCCAGTTGAAATTGAAACTGGCCGAGATCGAATCCCGTCCACAGCCCGAACGCGAGAAAATCGAAGTCGCCGTGGTCCCGCCCGGTCTGCGCGAAACCCTCGCTGAAATCGCCGCAAGGGCCGAGGCGATGGCCGCCTCCGTCGAAGATCGCCTGCAATGATCCGCCCATTCGCTTTGCTGGCGCTGCTCGCCGCCTGCACGCCCGAAGAAGCCCCGCCACCCGTCGCCGATGATGGCACGACGCAGTATTTGTGCGCGGACGGGACGATCCTCCCAGTTCGTCAGGGCACGGATGGCAATATCAGAATCACTGTGAAGGGCGAAAACTTTAATCTGATCGCCGAAGAAGCCGCCTCTGGCGCGCGCTATGGCTGGCCCTCGGACGGTTCGAACTATGTCTGGTGGACCAAGGGCGACACCGGAACGCTCTACTGGAAAGACGGCACCAAAGGCGGCGAGGAAACCGTGCTGCACGCCGAGTGCAAAGAACAATAATCAAACGCCAAACTCCCCGGCATTTGATTAAAATTTTCTTTCATCTGTTCTTAAATATCCCGGGGGTGCGGGGGCTGGCCCCCGCTCCAACAGGTCAACCAGCGTTCGCTTCCCGGATCTTCTCCGCTGCTGCCTTGTCAAACGCCACGCCCTTGGCCTCCAACAACGCATCCAACTCGCCCGAGAGCGTCATCTCGATGGCAATATCGCAGCCGCCAACAAACTCGCCCTTGACGTAAAGCTGCGGAATCGTTGGCCAGTCCGAGAATTCCTTGATGCCCTGCCGGATTTCCGCATCCGCCAGCACGTTCACATCGGCGTATTCGACGCCAAGATAATTCAAAATCCCCGCCACCTTCGACGAGAATCCGCACTGCGGCATCAACTTGTTGCCCTTCATAAACAACACCACGTCGTTCTTTGTCACGGTGTCTTTGATCATCTCAAGAGCGGTCATTCTGGCTTCCTTTTCTGTCTTTCGTCGGAACGAAAATCTATGCGTATTCTTCGGGGTCTTTCGGCACCGTGTAGCTTCTTGTCACCAAATGCCGCAAAAACGCTCCGTTTCTCTGAGGATAATCACTGCCCAAGACATGAACATTAGGTTCTGGTTCTAACGCAGGCTCCCAATCTTTTTCTGACTCGGACTCCCAATCTCTTCGGCGGGGTTCAGGTTTTAATCTGATCGGCCATGGACAACCAGCATATATCCACAACCAAACAAAAAAAACCGCGAACGCCACCACCGATCCAGCAACCACATAGAACGTCTGGAGCCATGTCAGCGGCTGTTCCATCTCACTCCGGTGCTTTCGTCGTCAGCGCCAGCGCGTGCAGCGCACCACTTGGCCCATCCATCTTGCCCTTCAAGCTGGCGTAGACCGCGCGCTGTTGCTGCACTCGGTTCATGCCCTTAAAGCTGGCGTCAATCACCTCAGCCGAGAAATGCGCGCCATCGTCACCCTGTACGGTGATCTTGGCCTGCGGGAAGGCCGCCCGGATCAAGGCTTCAATCTCATGGGCTTCAATCGCCATTGCGCACTCCTGAATAACTCCCGCCAAATGTAAGCTTGGGGCAGGGGCGCTGCAAGGGGCCAATCAGCGCCGCAGCCACTCCGCCCGCATCATGCCATACAGCATAAGATCCACCACCCGCCCCAGCGCAGGCCGATACCAATGGCCGCGCAGCCGCCCCTCCAGCACAAACCCTGCCCGCAGATAGGCCGCCTGAGCGCGCAAATTCTCGCCTGAGGCATCCAGCCACAGCCGCTCTGCACCCAAATCCTCAAACGCATAACCGATCATCGCGCGCAAGAACGCCTGACCCTCGCCACGCCCAGCGAGGTCCAGCGCCAACCGGCGCAACTCCACCACGCCCGCGCCATCTTGTGGTGTCGCATAAAGCGCAAAGCCGCGCGGGCCGTGATCGTCTTCCCAGATCAGCAACCGCGCCGCTGCGTCGGTCAGATAGGCAGAAAGCGCCGCCTCATCCTCATCCGTGATGAAAGGCGCATAGTCTGCCCGCCCCGCCACGCTGCGGATAAAGCCAAAATCAGCCGAAAGGGCAGGGCGCAGCCTCACCCCACCGCCTTCTCAAACGCGCCACGATAGAGGTTCGACAATTCCGCCAGCGCAGCCTTATCGCCGC
Source organism: uncultured Cypionkella sp. (assembly GCA_964387655.1). Lineage (GTDB taxonomy): Bacteria > Pseudomonadota > Alphaproteobacteria > Rhodobacterales > Rhodobacteraceae > Cypionkella. Next base: position 22,163 of record CAYLYV010000032.1, read on the forward strand.
CGAAATCCACCACAGACCCGCCAAAGCGACCCACCCGGATCACCTCGACGCCGCCGAGCAAAGCCGCCGCCTCCAAAGCCTGCGCCCCCGCTTCATCCACTGCTACCAAATACCGCGCCTGATCCTCGCCAAACAGCGTCGGAATATCGCCCGCGATCAGCGTCACGCCAAGCCCAGCCCCCTCGGACATCTCAAACGCCGCAAGTCCCAGCCCGCCATCGGCCAAATCGGTGCAAGCCCGAATGGCCTTACGGTTCGCCAAAATGAAATCGCCGCTCGCCTTCTCAGCATCCAGATCAACGCGCGGTGCATCCCCCGCCTCGATCCCAAACGCCTCAGCCAGCAAAGCCGACTGCCCCAGATGCCCAAAGGTCTCGCCCACAACCAGCGCAATATCCCCCGCCACAGGACGCCCCGCGATCAGATCATCCAACGAGGCCAAAATCCCCACCGCGCCAATCGTCGGCGTCGGCAAAATCCCCGAGCCATCGGTCTCATTATACAAAGACACGTTGCCCGACACGATCGGCATATCCAGCGCCGCCACCGCCGCCCCGATGCCCTTGATCGCCCCCACCATCTGCCCCATGATCTCGGGCTTTTCCGGGTTGCCGAAGTTCAGGTTATCCGTGGTGGCCAAAGGCTTAGCCCCCACCGCGATCAAGTTGCGATAGGCTTCCGCCACCGCCTGCTTGCCACCCTCAAACGGGTTCGCCTTGACATAGCGCGGCGTCACATCCGAGGTAAACGCCAGCGCCTTGCCGGTGCCATGCACCCGCACCACACCCGCGCCAGCCCCCGGAGCCACAACCGTATCAGCGCCAACCATAGAGTCATACTGCTCGTAAACCCAAGCCTTCTGCGCATAGTTCGGCGAGCCGATCAAAGCCCGCAGCCCCGCAATCGCCCCAATGCTCGGCACCTCGCCCAACGGCCCAGCCGCAGGCGTTTCCACCCAAGGCCGATCATATTCCGGCGCAGACGACGACAGCTTGGACAACGGCAAATCCGCCTTCACTTCATTGCCATGCAGGATCAAAAACCGATCTTCAGGAATAGTCTCACCGACAATCGCGAAATCCAGATCCCATTTCACGAAAATCGCCCGCGCCACGTCTTCCAGTTCCGGCTTCAGAACCATCAACATGCGTTCCTGCGATTCCGACAGCATCATCTCATAGGCCGTCATATGGGTCTCGCGCTGCGGCACCGCATCAAGTTGCAGCTTGATCCCCAAACCGCCCTTGTCGCCCATCTCAACGGCGGAACAAGTCAGCCCCGCCGCCCCCATATCCTGAATCGAAATCACCGCCCCCGAAGCCATCAGCTCCAGACACGCCTCCAACAACCGCTTCTCAGTAAAGGGGTCGCCAACCTGCACGGTGGGGCGCTTTTCCTCAATCGTATCGTCAAACTCAGCCGAGGCCATCGTCGCCCCGCCCACGCCATCGCGGCCCGTCTTCGCGCCGAGATACACCACCGGCATCCCCACCCCCGAGGCCACCGAGTAGAATATCTTATCCGCATCCGCCAACCCGGCGGCAAAGGCGTTCACCAGACAGTTGCCGTTGTACGACTTGTGAAACCGCACTTCGCCCGCCACCGTCGGCACGCCAAACGCATTGCCGTACGATCCAACGCCCTCGACCACGCCCTTCACCAGATACCCGGTTTTAGGATGCGACGGCACGCCAAAGCTCAGCGAGTTCATCGCCGCAATCGGCCGCGCGCCCATGGTGAACACATCGCGCAAAATCCCGCCTACACCGGTGGCAGCCCCCTGATGCGGCTCGATATAGGACGGGTGGTTGTGCGACTCCATCTTGAAGATCACCGCCTGCCCGTCGCCAATATCGACGACGCCCGCGTTCTCGCCCGGCCCGCAAATCACCTGCGGCCCGGTGGTCGGCAAGGTCCGCAACCAGCGCTTCGACGATTTATACGAGCAGTGCTCGTTCCACATCGCCGAGAAAATCCCCAACTCGGTGAACGACGGCTCCCGCCCGATGATCTCCAACAGCCGCTCATACTCATCCGGCTTCATGCCATGCTTTGCGATCAGATCAGGCGTGATGGCAGGCTCGGTCATGGCATTCCCCGGATATATGAGAGTTGCGGGCGTCATAGGCCAAGCAAGCCAACAGGGAAAGGCCCGGGGCAAATTTCCCGTGATTATTTCACCCAAGCCCTGCACTTATTTCGCGTGCCCTCACTTATTTTGCATCGTTTGTCGAAATCCAGCCGCACCAAACGTCCTTGTGCTATCGAAACCCTGGAAGGAGACGAAAATGCAATTCATCGCCCTGATCTATTCCACGCCCGAAGCCCAACCGCCCTACGGAACCCCCGAATTTGACGCCTTCATGGCAGGTTATTTCGCGCTCACCGCCAAGCTGAAAGCCGACGGTGCCTTTATCGCAGGTGAGGGGCTGAAGCCCGTGCAAACCGCCACATCCGTCCGTCTGCGCGGTGGCAAAGTCGAAACCATGGACGGCCCGTTTGCCGAAACCAAAGAACATCTCGGCGGATTCTATCTGTTCCACGCCGACAACCTAGAGACCGCCATCGCCTATGCCGCCATGGTGCCTTCGGTCGCTTGGGGCACTGTCGAGTTGCGTCCCGTGATGGAATACAACTGAGGCCACGCCATGACCGACCCCGCCGCAGCCTTAGCCCACTGTCTGCGGCGGGACCGTGGCCGCATCTTGGCCGCCCTGATCGCGCGGGTGCAAGATTTCCAACTCGCCGAGGATGCGCTGCAAGATGCCTGCGTCTCGGCGCTGATCCATTGGGGCAGGGCAGGGCCGCCGCATCGCCCCGAGGCTTGGCTGATCCGTGCCGCCTTCCGCAAAGCCATTGATCGCTTGCGCGGGGCCGCGCGGGATAGCCGCCAAACCGCAGCCCTCATCCAACTTTCCCGTGATGAAGCTGCCGACGATCCCGCCAGCATCCCCGACGAACGCTTGGCGCTGATCTTCACTTGCTGCCACCCCGCGCTAGACGAAAAATCCCGCTGTGCACTGACCCTGCGCACCGTCTGCACCCTCACCACCGCCGAAATCGCTGCCGCCTTCCTTGATGCCGAGCCGACCATGGGCCAGCGCATCTCGCGCGCCAAAGCCCGCATCACCGCCTTAAATCTGCGCTTTGATCTGCCCGATTCTGCCGAATGGCCCGACCGCCTGCGCTCGGTTCTCACGGTGATCTACCTGATCTTCACCACCGGCCATTCCGCAGCCAACCCCAGCCTCTGCCGAGAGGCGATCTTCCTCGCCCGCCTGCTGCAAGACCTTCTGCCCGATGATCCCGAAACCAAAGCCTGCCTCGCGCTGATGTTGTTCACCCATGCGCGCGCCGCCGCTCGTCAGCCCAATGGCCAAACCATCCCACCCGAGGCGCAAGACCGCAGCCTCTGGGATGCTGCCGAAATAACCGAAGCCCTCAGCTTGCTCAACGCTGCCATAGACCAAAGCCGTCCCGGCCCCATGCAGTTGAAAGCCGCCATCGCCGCCGCCCATGTCCTGCCGCCAACCCCGGACTGGCCGCAGATCGAAGCGCTCTACGTCCGGCTGTTAGAACTGGAACCCACCCCGGTCGTAGCTCTCAATCACGCCGTGGCTCTGGCCGAATTGGGCCACCCGACACAGGCCCTGCGCCTGCTTGAGCCGCTTGCCGAAGCCCTCGCCAGCTACCAACCCTATCACGCGGCACTTGCGCATATGTTGGCGCTAACGAAGAATCATCCCGCCGCCCACGCCGCCTACACAACGGCCATCGCACTTGCAGCAAATCTCGCAGACGCAGCATTTTTGGCCGAACGCCGCGAAAATCTGCTTGATGCGCAGGCAGTTAACAAAAACAGCCCTGAAAGTTAAAAAAAAGGCCGAGCTTTCGCTCGGCCAAGTCCAACAGGGAGGTATGAAGCAACAAGAGCGAACTCGACTGCTGCCTCACCGCGGTGTCTATACCTATGGCTGAATTGCCTCAATAAAGAACAGGCTGCAAACGCAGCAATGCCGTCATGCGTTATACGCATAGCTTTGATCGGGCGGTCAATTTTTACAGGTGAGGGGCACGGACCCCGAAAATGAAAAAGCCCCGCCCCATCGGGCAAGGCTTCCTCCACAACATTGCTTTCGCCTTGAGTTACAACTGCTGCCGCTTGCGAAAGGCAAAGATCTCCTCGGTCACGAAATCCCGGAACGCCGAGACCCGCTTGGAATGCCGCAACTCCTCCGGATAGGCTAGAAACACCGGCACTTCCGTCGATTCCGTCTCGGGCAACACCCGCACCAGATGCGGGAAATCTTCGGTCAGATAATCCGGCAGCACCCCGATGCCGAGATGGTTCAATACCCCCTGCAACACCCCGAAATAGTTGTTCACCGTCAGGGTCGAGGGAATATCATGGCTCATCAGCTCTGCCACCAAATTCGCCCCCGCCGCCACCTGCGCCGTGCCTGCGTGCTGGCAGATCAAGCGGTGCTGGGTGAAATCGTCCATCGTCAGCGGCGTGCCATGTTCGGCAAGATACTCCGGCGTCGCATAAAGCCGCATCCGAATGTTCATCAAGCGCTTGCGGATCAGATCGGCCTGGCTTGGCTCTTTCATCCGGATCGCCACATCCGCCTCGCGCATCGGCAGATCCAGCACGCGTTCTTCCAGCATCAGATCAATCTTCAGGCTGGGGTATTTCTTGTACAAAGCAGGCAACCGCGGCGCCAACCACAACGTCCCGAACCCGGTCGTCGTCGTCACCCGCAGCTCGCCAAACACCTCATCCTCGGAATCCCGGATCCGCGCCGCCGTCGCATCCAGCCGTTTGACCATCGCCTGCGTCGCATCATACAGCAACTCACCCTGCTCGGTCAGGATCAACCCGCGCGCATGGCGGTGGAACAGCGTCACCGACAGGCTCTCCTCCAGCGCGCGGATTTGCCGACTGACCGCCGATTGCGACAGATGCAGAACATCGCCCGCATGGGTGAGGCTGCCCTTTTCGGCAACCGCATGAAAAATGCGCAGCTTGTCCCAGTCCATCGGTCCCTCAAAATTATTTCATGGATGATACCATGAGCCTGCTTATCTATGCACAAATTCCGCCCTGTAAACCGGGTAAATCCGCAAACATTCCCCCTTTCTGTCAGGCTTATCCCCCGCGTGCTGTCATTTCAGCGTCACGCAGAGTCATTACCCTGTCACAAACCCGTCATGCCGCCCGTGCAAACCGCCCGGCAATCCCCGAGGCCCAAATGCTGCAAACCAACATCAGCCGCGACATCTCCTACGCCACCTCCGCCCGCACCCGCCCCGGTCGCGCCCTGATCCGTGTGCTGGAAAACGTCTCCGGTCGCCGAGGCCTGATCGCCCGCGCCTCCGGCTACGAACATGACATCGCGCAGGGCCGTTCGTTCTGGCAGGTGATCCCCGAGCGCTACGGCCTCAGCCTCGATCTCATCGCAGGCTCGCTCAAAAACATCCCGCACGAAGGCCCGCTCGTGCTGATCGCCAACCACCCCTACGGCATCCTCGACGGCCTGATGATGGGCCATATCCTCGACGCCATCCGAGGCGATTTTCGCATCCTGTCGAACGCAGTCTTCCGCCGCGCCGAGGCCCTCAATAAAGTCCTGCTGCCAATTTCCTTCGATGAGACCAAAGAAGCCGTCAAACTCAACTTAGAGACCCGCGCCACCGCCCTGCAATACCTCAGCGAAGGCGGCGCGATCGGCATTTTTCCCGGCGGCACGGTGTCCACCTCGCGCAAACCGTTCTCTCACCCGATGGACCCGTCCTGGCGCAACTTCACCGCCAAGATGATCGCAAAATCAGGTGCCACCGTGGTGCCGATCTACTTTGAGGGCCACAACTCCCGCCTGTTCCAACTTGCCTCCCGCGTCCACGCCAATCTGCGCGTGGCCCTGCTGTTGAAAGAGTTCAAGTCCCGCACCGACACATCCGTCCGCCTTGTGATCGGCAATCCCATCCCCGCCCAAACCATCCAGTCGCTAAAATCCGACCCGACCGCGATGATGGAAACCCTGCGCCAAGCCACCTACGCCCTTTCACCCGCGCCACTTCCCTCCTATGCTCACGGCTACGAATTCGAGGCGAAATACAAATCCCGCTGAACCGCAGCTCCAAGCTTGCGCGTAATCAGTGGGGGCGGGCAGGGGGGCAAAGATGGCAGTAGGCGTATTCGACAGCGGCATCGGCGGGCTGACAGTGCTGGATGCGCTGACCAAGCGCCTGCCCGACACCCCCTTCGTCTATTTCGGCGACAACGCCCACGCCCCCTACGGCGTGCGCACCCACGATGACATCTTCAATCTGACCTGTGCGGCGGTCGAGCATCTGTGGGCCGAGGGCTGCGATCTGGTTATCCTCGCCTGCAACACCGCCTCGGCAGCAGCGCTGAAACGGATGCAGGAAACCTGGCTGCCCGCTGACAAGCGCGTCCTCGGCGTATTCGTCCCCCTCATCGAGGCCCTGACCGAACGCCAATGGGGCGACAACTCCCCGCCGCGCGAAGTCAGCGTCAAACATGTGGCCCTGTTCGCCACCCCCGCCACCGTCGCCTCCCGCGCCTTCCAGCGCGAACTGGCCTTCCGCGCCATCGGCGTCGATGTCGAAGCCCAACCCTGCGGCGGCGTCGTCGACGCCATCGAGCAAGGCGACGAAATCCTCGCCGAAGCCCTCGTGCGCAGCCATGTCGAGGCCCTCAAGCGCCGGATGCCGCACCCGCAGGCCGCCGTTCTGGGCTGCACCCACTACCCGCTGATGGAAAAAACCTTCGCCGAAGCCTTGGGACCGGACGTCAAAGTCTACTCCCAAGCCAACCTCGTGGCTGAATCCCTCGCCGACTACCTCGCAAGACGCCCCGAAATGCTTGGCCAAGGCACAATCTCAAAATTCATCACCACCGGCGACGCCGCCTCTGTCTCCAACAAAGCCACCCAATTCCTGCGCAAAAAAGTCACCTTTGAACCCGCGTAACGGTTTGCCGTCGAACTGGTAGGGTGGGTGGTTCCGCGCGCCAGCGCGCGGGTTCCCCCGCCGCGTCCTGTAGGGATGGGTTCCACCTCACCGATCACTCGGCTCTCCCGCTGCTCCTCATTGCCCCTATCCAAAACCCCCACATTTTCACATTGGCCCAAATATCCCCCGCGGAGCGTCCTGAGCACACAACCCGCGCACCGCCTGTGTGATCATCGTAGGGTGGGTGCAACCCACCACCACCGTTCCACATCAAACACACAGCCCCGCGCGGAAAACGCAACCTAAACCAACCGTCCACCACCCTTGCATTCGCCAATTAATGTAGTCACATTAAATACAGATCGAAGACGACCCCGCCAAACGCGACGCGACCCTGCTGCACCGTGGCCTCGATGTGGCTGACACCGCCGAGGTCTTCCTCGGAATGCTCATAACAGTCGAAGATGTCCGCCAAGACTACGGCGAAACCCGCTTCACCACCGAGGGTTTCCTACAAAACCGCATGGTGGTGGTAATCTGGACCAGGCGCGGCCCCATCGTCCGCACCATCAGCCTGAGAAAAGCCAATGCCCGCGAACAAGCCCAATTCGGCCCATCCCTACAGCCCTGACACATTCCAAGACGGCGCGTTCGACCCCGACGACGACACACCTGACCTGACCACCCCCTACTGGGCCGCCACGTTCGCCGCAGCCCGCGTCCAACGTGGCCGCCCGAAATCCTCTGCCCCCAAAATCTCCACCACCCTGCGCCTCGACCCCGAAGTGCTGGATGCCTTCAAATCCAGCGGCCCCGGCTGGCAAAGCCGCATGAACGAGGCGCTGCGCAAAGCCGCCGGCCTGTAGGGTGCGTGATTTCACGCACCGTCCGCAAGCCGTGAAAACCTTAACAAACCCTTAAATCCACGACCCCACCCCATTGAATCCAAACAACAAAAAAAGGTCCCGAGTTGGGACCATCCCGAAAAGGCCCTCAAATGCTTCCCCTGACCCAACACCGCGCCGCCCGTCTGCAAGCCCTGCAAGCCGAGGACGGCTGGCTCAACCTGACCGACCGGGTCGAGCTTGCCCCCGGCCCCCAATCGGTCGGGAAGGCCCCCGACAACCACATCCAACTCTCTACCGGCCCCGCCCATCTCGGCCTGATCGACCCCACCACCGAAACCCTGACCCCGCCCAACGAAGCCCCGATCCCCTTCCTCCCCACACCCTCCGGCTACCCCCAACTCCGCCACCAAACCCTGCTCCTCGAACTCCACACCGTCGACAATATCCCCGCCCTGCGGGTCCGCGATCTGACGCTGCCACGCAAGGCGGCCCTGCATTACTTCCCCACCAACGAGTCCCTGATCCTCCGCGCCCGCTGGCAAGCCTTGCCCAGTCCGGTTACCCAATCCATCGACCAGAAAGGTGGTGGCCCTACCACGATCAACCTGACCCACACCGCCCATTTCACCCATGAAGGCCACGCCATCACCCTGCTGGCCACCCACTGGAAAGACGGCAAACCGATGTTCGTGATCCGCGACCAGACCAGCGGAAAGGAAACCTACCCCGCCTCGCGCTTCCTGATCGGCGAGGATGCGACCGACACCGAAATCACCCTCGATTTCAACCGCGCCTTCACGCCCCCCTGCGGCTTCACCGATTTCGCGATCTGCCCGTTGCCGCCCCGCGAAAATATCCTGCCGTTCCTGGTTGAGGCGGGCGAGCGACTGACACCATAATTTCACTTGCATCCAGCCCCCCCAGACGCCACATCTGCGCCCACAAATGCAGGAGGATCGCATGTCGCATCGCATCGCTATTCTGGGGGCCTCGGGCTATACGGGCGCGGAACTGGTCCGCCTGATCGCCACGCATCCTTCGATGAAAATCGTGGCGCTTTCCGCAGACCGCAAGGCCGGGATGGCGATGGCCGAGGTGTTTCCGTTTCTGCGCCATCTGGATCTGCCGCGCTTGCAAAAAATTGACGAGATTGACTTTTCCGAAGTCGATCTGTGTTTTTGCGCACTGCCGCATGCGACCACGCAGGTTGTGGTTTCTGCCCTGCCGCGCGATCTGAAGATCGTTGACCTCTCGGCAGATTTCCGGCTGCGCGATCCGGTGGAATATGAAAAATGGTATGGCCAAGCCCACACTGCGACCGATCTGCAAAAGGAAGCCGTTTACGGTCTGACCGAATTTTACCGCGACGATATCCGCAAGGGTCGGTTGGTGGCTGGTACGGGCTGCAATGCCGCGACGGGGCAGTACGCGCTGAGGCCGCTGATCTCGGCGGGGGTGATTAACCTTGATAACATTCTGATCGACCTTAAGGCTGGGGTGTCTGGGGCAGGGCGCTCGCTGAAAGAAAACCTGCTGCATGCTGAACTTTCCGGGGGCACCCACACCTATTCGATGGGCGGCAAGCACCGGCATTTGGGCGAGTTTGATCAGGAGTTTTCTAAACTCGCCGGACGGCCTGTTCACATTCAGTTTTCCCCGCACCTGCTGCCAATGAATCGCGGGATTCTGGCGACGACCTATGTGCAGGGCGACGCGAAGGCCATTCACCAAGTTTTGAACGACGCTTATGCGTTCGAGCCGTTCCTGCATGTGCTACCCTTTGGCGCACTCCCCTCGACGCGCGACATCGCAGGCTCTAATTACTGTCATATCGGCGTGATCGGGGACCGGGTTCCGGGCCGCGCCGTGGTGGTGGCTGTGTTGGACAACTTGACGAAAGGCTCGTCGGGACAAGCCATCCAGAACGCCAATCTGATGCTGGGGATTGAGGAAACGTCGGGGCTGATGTTGGCGCCGATGTTCCCGTAAGGGGCTGATATGGCTGGGCTAAAAGGGCTGAAAAAACGCCGCCGCGTGCAGTTGATCCTGTTCGCGTTCGTGCTGCTGGCGGCTTCAACCGCGCTGATTGGCTATGCGATGCGCGATGGGATCAACTTTTTTCGCTCTCCCAGCCAAGTTCTGTCCGACCCGCCCCGAGCGGGCGAGGTGTTTCGGATCGGTGGGTTGGTCGAAAAGGGCACTTTGGTGCGCGGACAGGGTGAGACGATCACCTTCAGTGTGACCGACACCAACCAGACCGTGCCGGTGAAGTTCACCGGCGTGTTGCCTGATTTGTTCGCCGAGGGCGCGGGTATGGTTGGCACCGGAGAGATGGAGGATGGAACGTTCGTGGCCTCCGAAATTCTGGCCAAGCACGATGAAAATTACATGCCAAAAGAAGTGGTTGATGCTCTGAAAGAACAGGGCGTCTACGTCGCACCGCAAGAATAGCGCTATCTTCTGAGCTTTAGCGGGTGGCACCGTGCGGGCCACTCACGCCAGATTAACCCTTTCGCGCCAGCCTATTCCCCGGCAATCCAGGGGGAGATGCGATGAAATCTGTGCGGGATTTGGCGGCTGAGATTGTTGCCCGCGAGGGTGGTTTCGTGAATGACCCGGATGATCCGGGCGGGGCGACCAAACACGGCGTCACCCTGAACACCTTGCGCCGGTTGGGGATTGATATCACCCGCGACACAAGGATCGACGTGGCCGATGTGCGGGCGCTGACGGTGGTGCAAGCTGTTGATATCTATGTCGAGCACTACTTCCGCCGCACCGGGATCGGGGCGCTGCCGGAGATATTGCAGGCTTCGGTGTTTGATATGTATGTCAATGCGGGCGCAAATGCGGTGAAAGTGCTGCAACGTCTGCTGACCAGCATGGGATTTCCCTGCGATGCCGATGGGCAGATCGGCCCACAGACCATTCGTGCGGCGCAGATGGCCGCTGAAGCGGCCCCCAGCCACCTTGCAGACGCCTACGGCATTGCGCGGCGGAATTATTACTACGCTTTGGCGGATGCTCGCCCCGCCAGTCGGAAATATGCCCGCCGCCGGGATGGCGGCAAAGGCGGTTGGATCAGCCGGGCAGAGGAATTTATCGCGCCGAAATATCGGCTGACAGAGGCACAACATCAGGCACGGGTGGCAGCATGGGCTTAATCGGAAATGTTTTGAACGCACCGGGGGCGGTGGCGGCTTTGGGCGATGCGGCCAAGGGCGTGGCTGAGGTGTTCGTCCCGTCGGCGATCAAGCGGATGGAGTTGTCGGTGCAGGCGCAAGCGGCGGCGTTGGAGCAATTTGGTGACGAGTTCAGTAATGCCTCAACCAGTGGGTTTGACCGCTTGATCAATGGTTTGAACCGTCTGCCGCGCCCGCTGTTGGCTTTCGGCACCATTGGTCTGTTTGTCTATGCGATGATCGACCCGCCGGATTTTGCTTTGCGCATGGTCGGGCTGAATGCGGTGCCGGAACCTTTGTGGTGGCTGTTGGGGGCGGTGGTGGCCTTCTACTTTGGCGCGCGCGAGACGCATTATTTTCGCAATCGCCCGGTAAGTGTGCCTGCAGGGTCGCCCCCTGCCGCTGCCCTGTCTGACGCCAATCCGGCCTTGGAGGATTGGCGTTCTGATCAATCTGGCGGGCAAAACGAGCCGTTAAAACCGGGCTGTCCTTGACCTGTCTTGCTGGCTCTGGCATTGCCAATCCAACGAGACAGGAATTGATCAAATGAACCTCTTTGCCGAAATCCGCAGCTTGGTGACCGACAGCCTGACGGCTTTGGTCGCCGAGGGCGTGTTGCCCACTGGTCTGGACTTTGCGCAGGTGGCGGTCGAGCCACCGCGCGATCCGGCGCATGGCGATATGGCGACCAATGCGGCGATGGTGCTGGCAAAGCCCGCCGGGATGCAACCCCGCGCGATTGCCGAGGCTTTGGCCGCCAAACTGGCACTGGACCCGCGCGTGACGGGGGTGGAAGTGGCGGGGCCGGGGTTCTTGAACCTGCGGCTGGCGGCGAATGTCTGGCAGGGCGTGGTCAAAGCGGCGTTGACCGAAGGTTTGGCGTTTGGCAAATCCAGCGCCGGGGCAGGGCGGAAAGTCAACGTCGAGTTCGTCTCG
>CAYLYV010000033.1:0-33765 GCA_964387655.1 uncultured Cypionkella sp.
CCGAGCCGCTTGGACATGACATCGAATCTTTGGGAGGCCCGTATCCCGCTCATCATTGCCCTCAAGTCTTTATTGTTTTGTAGACCTTAACAGTTTTTGTGAGTAAATCCAGCCCAAACCGTTGAGCGGCCTAGAGGCGTTGAGGCGGCCAATTTCTGACGAGAAAAAACCGTGAAGTATCAGCGCCTTGGCTAAACTTGTTCGCAGCGCACTTCAACAGTTCGTAGCCAGCGATGTGGTGGCCACAACATGTATTGTGGACGTCTAAAGAACGTGGACCTTCAGAATCGTGTGGCTGATTCCCGCAACTTTACTCAAGCAGCCCCAGCTTCTCGGCGCGCTCCAGCAGCATCTTCACCGACGACGGCTGCCAGCTTGTACGCCCACGTGGCGAGCGCTCGCGCATCGATTCCAGCCGGGTGCAGATCGCCTGAAGCGTGATAACGGGATTCGCGCCCTTGATGGCGGCGACTATGGCGGGCAGGCGGTCGTCCATACCGCGGCGGTCGGCGCGGCCTAGGACCGTCTCGGGCAGAAAGCTGTCGCGGACATAGGCATTCACGGCGCGCAGAAGCCGGCTTTGCGTCCACTGGCGCTCGTGGGGCAGGGGGCTGTTGACGACGCGGACTACGTCTTCCCAGGCCATGTCGGGCCGCAGGCGGCGCACATGGGGCACCCAGTCCTGCGCCGTCTCGTTCAGGCGCTCCATGTAGCCGTCCTGCCGCGCCAGCCGCACCTTGCGCAGCGCCGCTGGATCACGGGCGCGCAAGCCCGGGTTCCCGCCGATCCGGCCTTTGGTGCGCGCCGAGGCCAGCCCTGCCTTAGTGCGTTCGCGGATCAGGGCGCGCTCGAACTCGGCCGCGGCGCCAAGGACCTGCAGGGTGAACTTGCCCTGCGGCGAGGACGTGTCGATCGGGTCCATGAGCGAGCGGAAGAAGGCACCTTTCGCCTCCAGCCGCTCGATCACCTCCAGCAAATGCGAGAGCGACCGCGCCAGACGGTCGATGCGCACCACGACCAGCGTATCGCCCTTGCTAATCCGCTCGAGTACGCGGGCCAGCACGGGCCGCGCGCGGTTCCCGCCAGAGGCCTGCTCCTCCTGGATCTCCGCGCAGCCTGCAGATTTCAGGGCCTGCGACTGGGGCAGGGGGGTCTGATCCTCGGTCGATACGCGGGCATAGCCGATGAGTGGCACGGGGCAGGGGCCTTTTTGCAATTGCGGATATCAGGAGTAAACGACCATTTATAAAGGCGTGTTTTGTGAGGTCACGCTTCAGATTGGCGCTGTTGCACAACTCTGACGCTGGAGGATTCACATCGTGAATCCACGCGGTTAAACAAGTGGTATGAGCAAGCCATCACCCGCCCGCTACCGCACTACGAACTGGCCCAGCTACACCGCCTCACTGAAGAAGCGTGGTTCTTTGCTGATCTGGCTGGACAAGGAGATGACTTGGCTCGCGCCGCCTGACGGCAGCCTCGGTCGCCCAGCAGTGTTTTCGGAAGCGGCGATCCAATTCTGCCTGACGATCAAGGCTATGTTCAAGCTGCTTTTGCGGCAAACGACGGGAATGGTGGCTAGCCTGCTGAAGTTGGCGGACTTGGACTGGGCTGTGCCGGATTACATGACCTTGTGCCGACGCTGAGAAGACGCTTGCCGTCCAGATCCCGTATCGGCGCGCCGGCGGCTCCCTGAACCTGCTCGTGGACAGCACCGGGATCCAGTTCCTGAGCGATGGCAAATGGCAGGCGCGCAAGTATGGCGTTCAGAGCCGTCGCCAGTGGCGCAAAGTCCACCTGGCCATGGACACGGCCACTTCTGACATCGGCTCCGTGGAATTCACCCCCAGCAGTGTTGGTGACAGCCCGGTCTTGCCGGAGCTTCTCGACCATCACTGCTGGGGGTGAAGAGATCGGCACCGTGACCGCCGATTGCGCCTATGGCCCGCGACGATGCCACACTGCCATCATCAGCCGCCAGGCCACCCCGTTCATCCCGATCCGCAAGAGCGTGCGACTGTGGAAAGAAGATTGCCCTACCGCAATCGCCCGAAACGAAACCCCGCGCGCCACCCGGCGCTACGGCCGGGCATTCTGGAAGCGCTGGACCGGATTCCATGTTCGAAGCCGGATCGAGGCGAAAATGCGCTGCCTCAAATCCTTCGACGACCACATCAGCGCAAGAGACCCCGACCGCCAAACAGCCGAAATCCAGATCCGCGTCGCACTGATGAACCGCTTCTCGGCCCAAGGAACGGCTAAGATCATTCGCGTGATCGGATACTAGCGGGGAAAGGGGCCATCATTCCTCAGGTGTAGCTTATGCAACATCGCCTCGGCAGCCCCGCGATGAACCTGCTTCTTGGCACAGCGTTGGGGCTGCGCTTGCATGAGGTGGGGATGCGACCCGAACACCTTGATCTGGTCATCGCGGCACAATCCGCGATGACCGGGACGATCAAACTGATCGAGAGGCAGGGCAGCCAGACCTTTGAGCATGTGGATGTGGCGAGCAGTCTGGTATGAGTGCTGCACAGAGACAGCATGCGTATCACGCCGGGGGAGACGGTCGGCATCGCCCATGATCCGGCGCGGCTGTTCAGGTTCAGCGCCACAGACGCGTGGATCTAGCAAGGCACTGGGCGAGACTGCCGAGATTAGCGCAGCTCTTTTGATACGGCGACGCGAAAGGTCGGTTCGCCCGCCGCTCGTAGTGTGCCTGACCTAGCCCCAGAAGGCGTCTTCTTGGTCTGGGTTTGATGAGAACAGCCAGACCTCGACGATTTTGCCATCTGCGACGCGCAAAAGGTCGATGCCGGGTTGGTTCAGGGTGGCGCCGTCGCGGGTGGCTGCGAACTCGATCTCGATGGCCACGAGATCGCCGTTGGCGAGGTAGCGATGCGCTTGAGTGATAGCAAAACTGCCACCGGAGACCCCCATCATCGCCCCGAACATCGCGCCGAATTCCGCGATGCCGTTTTTGGTGCCGGAAAACTGGTTGTTGCCCGGCTGATGCCAGACGACCATCGGCGAAATCAGATTGCCAAGCGTGGCCTGATCGCCAGACTGGACGGCTTTGATGTAGTTCTTTGCGATCTCGATGTTGGTCATTGCGTGCCTCGTACTGGGTTCGGTGGAAATCGGTGCTTAAATCGACGCTCACACTGTGATCGTGTAAGTAAGGGCTACTGGTGGGCTTGTATCGGTCAATAAATGCCGATTTATGATACTTATCAGACAAATGTGGAACGACGAGCATGCCAACGAACCAGACCGACGCGCCCTTGTTCCTGTATCGGCCGATTGGGCACGCGCTGGACATCGAGATTTTTCACGTGTCTGATCTGCGTCGGCGCGCAACGCTTGCGGCGATCCGCGCCCCGCATCGTTACGATTTTCACATGCTGGTCTGTGTTACGCACGGTGAGGTTACCCAATGGGTGGATTTTCGGCCGGTTCCTTGTGCGCTGGGATCGCTGTTGGTGCTTAGACCGGGGCAGGTGCACGGACTGGGCAACAGTCAGGACTGGGAGGGCTGGATGGTCCTGTTCCGGTCAGAGTTTCTGCCGCCCGATGCGCAGACCACGGCGGATCTTTTGCCGGCACTCGGGTTGGACAGGCTGGCCGAACACATGGCTCTGGCTCCGCCGGATTTTGACGCGACTGTCGAGGCGATTGCCCGCATGCGGCAGGACGCCACCCGCGCGGCACCGCCCAAAAGAACCCACGCGCTGCTACGCTACCAGCTGTGCGCGCTGATCCTGCGGCTTGGTATCCTGCAGGATCAGCAAGCAGGGGCCGGGGCGACGACAAGTCAGGGGTTGCAGCGGTTTGTGCGGTTTCGCAGGTTGGTCGAGGAGAATTACGCCAGCTGGCATCAGGTTGCCAGCTATGCCGACGCCTTGGGCTGCACCGAGAAAAGCCTGACCCGCGCCGCGAAAATTGCCAGCGGCCAGAACGCCAAAGCCGTCATTGCGGCGCGCATCACGCTGGAGGCAAAGCGGCTGCTGGCACATAGCGACAGGCCGGTTTACTTGATCGCCGAGGGTCTGGGCTTTGCCGAGGCGACCAATTTCGCCAAGTTTTTCAAGCGGGAAACCGGCGCAACGCCAGTCGGGTTCCGCGCCGAATACAAGTCATAGCCGCACTTGCGACCAAAGATGCGCCCGGCCTGATGGTCGGACGCATTCCGTTCAGGGGTAGTCACGACGGCGCTACCGCACTCAGAGCGCGATGAATGCGTCCCTGCTGATCACGTCGCCATAGTGGAAAGCCAAAGCGGCCATCAGCGCTGCATGGACCTGGGCGGCAGGGGTGGTTACGCCGTCAAATTCCAGATCACGGGTGGCGCAGGCGTCGTGGATGGTGGTGGTCTTGTAGCCCAGATCATTGGCTGCGCGGGTGGTGGCATCGACGCACATATGGCTCATGGCGCCGGTGACGATCACTTCGGTGACGCCGTGTAGGTCGAGTACAGCCTTCAGCCCAGTGTCGCGGAAGGAATTGGGGTAGTTCTTGGTCACAACCGGCTCGTCGCCCTGCGGCAGCACGGCGCTGTGGATTTTGGCACCTTCGCTGCCCGGCACAAAGAACGGCGCGCCGGGGGCTTCGTGGCGGATGCTGACCACCAGATCACCCTTGGCGCGGCCATGCGCCATGACACGGGCGGCGTTGGCGGCGGCGGCGTCGATCCCGACCAGCGGCAGGTTTCCGGTGGGCCAGTATTCGTTTTGCAGGTCTACGACCAGAATGGCGCGTTTCGACATGGGAAGTCCTTTCGGTGTTGGTTGTCTCTTGAACCCAATATCGGTGCGGGGCCATGCTGCGGCTATTGGCGAAATCGACAGAATCAGGGGTAATATCGACAATGATGGCCAAGATAGGCATTCTGCTTTACCCTGGCGTGCAGATGTCCGCAGTGCTGGGCCTGACCGATCTGTTCGGCATTGCGGATGGTATCGCCGGGCAAACGTCTGGCGTTCCCCGCCTATGCTTGCGCCATCTGAGCGCCGACGGCGGCATTCCGCACGAGATATTCTCCAGCGATCATGCCGCTGAGGGGGCCGGCACCTATGACGTGTTGATCCTGCCGCCGTCGCTGTCGGCTCCCATTGGCCCCGAAGCTGCCGCACCTCTGGCAAACTGGCTGCGCGCGCGCCATGCCGAGGGCACCGTGCTGGCCTCGGTCTGTGCAGGTGCGTTCCTTCTGGGCGAAACCGGGCTGCTGGCCGGGCGCGCCGTCACCACGCACTGGACCCATGCGCAGGCTTTGCAAGACCGCTTTCCTGCGTCCGAGGTCGATGCGGATCGCCTGATCATCGACGGCGGCGACATCCTCTCGGCCGGTGGGCTGATGTCCTGGACCGATCTGGGCCTGAAACTGGTCGATCGTTTCCTTGGCCCGGTCACGATGGCCGCAACCGCAAGGATGATGCTGGTCGATCCGCCGGGCCGCGAACAGCGCTATTACAGCGGCTTCGTGCCACGGTTGACGCATGGCGATGCCGCGATCCTGAAGGCCCAGCATGTGCTGCAAGCAAGCGAAGGCCGGGACGCGGGGCTTGGCCTGCTTGCCGATGCGGCGGGGCTGGAAGAGCGCACCTTCCTGCGGCGCTTTCAAAAGGCCACCGGGCTGACCGCCACGGATTACGCCCAACGCTTGCGGGTGGCGAAGGCGCAGGAACTGCTGCAATTCGGCCAGCAACCGGTGGAGCGTGTTGCATGGCAAGTTGGCTATTCCGACCCCGGCGCGTTTCGCAAGGTCTTCCTGCGCATCGTGGGTTTGACACCGGGCGCATACCGGCAGCGGTTTCAGGCTTGATGCGCCATGCCAGAGGCAACGGCGATTACATCGCGTGCGCCCAAGCTGGCAGCAGGCCGAAACCGCCAAGCGCCATCCAGACGGCCATGGCAATCATCATCAGGTTTTCGGTCAGCGAGATGAAACCAAGCGGCACATTGCTTGATCCCCCGACGCAGGCACAATTCAGTTCGCGTCGGTCGATGTAAACCGCCTTGAATACGGAAACCGCACCTATGGTGCCGATGAACAGGGCAACGGGAACCGACACCCATGTCAAAACACCCGCGATCATCAGGATACCGGCGACCCCTTCGGCAAAGGGGTAGATGTAGGAATAGGGCACCCATCGCTTGGCCAGAATGTCGTAGTTCAGGAACATGGTCGCAAAGCTTTCAACATTTTGCAGCTTCAGCAATGCCAGAACCGCCATGCTGAACGCGATGAACGACTCTGCCGTCCGCACGGTGAAGGGGGTGCCGTAAACCGAGATGCTGATTGCCAGTGCCATCAGAAATGTCATGGAAAACAGGGCCATGATGGGGCGGTAGCTGGTTGCTTTGGGGTCTGCCACTGGCTTGCCCAGAAACCGGCGCAGGTCGTCGTGACCGCCGATACGCTTGCCGTCGATGAAAACCTGCGGGGTGGTGGCGACTGCCTGCGCAGCCTTGAAGGCATCGACCTCCGCGCGTGTGGTCAGATGGTGGTCTTCGACAGCGTATCCCGCCCGTTTCAGCAGGTGCAGTGATTTCAGCCCATAAGGGCAACTGTGATCCGGCATCACCATCCGGTAAAGCTGCGCGGAGTTCACAGCACGGATATTCTTGGCAGCTTCTGGCATTCTCGTATCCCCTTCTTGTCCTTGATTCGGAGTGATGGGATCGTATATAAGTCCCGTACTGTGGTACGGAATCAAGGGGAAAAGATGCTGACAATCGGAAAGCTTGCCGAGGCTGGTCATGTCGGCGTTGAAACCATTCGCTTCTATCAGCGCAAAGACCTGCTGGGGACGCCAGACCGCGCGGGTGGCGTTCGTCGCTACGGCAACGAAGACCTGCGCCGTTTGCGTTTTATCCGAAAGGCGCAACAGGCGGGGTTCACGCTTGAGGAAATCCGCGAACTTATCGCCTTGGACTCAGGGCAGGATCACCACCGCGCGCATCAGATGGCCGAAACGCGCCTGACCAAGCTTGACGCGCAAATCGCCGAGTTGCAGCGCGCCCGCCATAGTCTGCAACGGCTGGCGACCGAATGTGCAGAAGGTAAAACCGGGGCTTGCCCGATACTGGCTGCCTTCGACGTTTAGGACGAGGATCGCAGGGGGCGGCACGGGCCACCCCCTGCGCGTGGGTCATGCTTTTGTCAGCGCCGCCTGATATTTGCGCGCCCAGCCTTCAACCGACAGTGGCGTGATCGGCAAAGCGTCCAGTGCTGTCTGATGATCCACATCTGTGTTCATCATATCCGGGTTGTCGAAGACGGAGCTGTAATAGCCCACAATCGCGGCTTCGTTCCCGTCAAAGGCCACCGCCTTGGCAAATTCCTGCGGCGGCATCGGCCGAAAGGCGATCTTGCGCCCAAGCGCCTTGCCGAAACGCTCGGCAATTTCAGGTCCGGTCAGTTTTTCCGGCCCGCTGATATTCAGCGTCAGATTTCCCACCGGGCCGCGACGGAAGGCTGCAACAACATAAGCGGCGGCATCCAGATGGCTGATCCATTGGCAGGTCACCACCTCGGGCATCGGATATGCCAGCACGTGCTGCTGTGCGACTTCGGCAGCAATAGCCGGGATCAGGAAGTTTTCCATGTAGACGGTGGGTTGCAACGCAGCAAAGGCAATGCCGCTGTCTTCCAATGCCGCAAGCACCGGGCGGCGGAAGTCGATCGACGGATTGCCAGTGTCAAACGGCAGGATCGGCCCGGTGGCGTTCCAGACGATCTGCTGAACCCCCGCGCGCTTTGCGGCAGTGACCACATTATGGGCCTGTGTTGCATTGCCAAAGAAGAAGGACAGCAGCATGAACACGCCATCCTGACCTTTTGTTGCGGCATCAAGGCTGGCCTGATCGTCCAGATCGCCCTGCACCACCTCGATGCCCATAGTGGCAAGGTCTGCCGCCTTGGCCGGATCGCGCACCATAGCGCGAACGGCAAAGCCCGCTGCCAGCAACTGTTCGGCGACCGGGCGCCCCTGGGTGCCAGTCGCGCCGATGACGAGGATGTTTTTCACTGTGATCTCCATGATTAAGCTACGACAGTGATTTCGGCGCTTGCATCGGTATTAACAAGAACGCATAATTTTATGATATACTATGGATTTTCATACCATGAACCAGTCGAACCCCATGACGACCTGCGAACCCGGCGTTTTCTGCCCTGTCACCCGTGCCGTGCAGGCACTTGGCGGCAAGTGGAAGTTGCACATCGTCTTTCACCTGTTGAAAGGAACGCAACGCTTTGGTGCCTTGCAGCGGGCGGTGCCGGGCGTCACCCAGCAGATGCTGACGGCGCAACTACGTGAGCTGGAAAAAGACAACATTATCACCCGAAAGGTTTATGCGCAGGTGCCGCCGAAGGTCGAATATTCGCTGACGCCCTTGGGCGAAAAGCTGCGTCCGCTGACGGAAACGCTTGCAGACTGGGGCCAACACCTGCCCGGCCCGGCGGTTGTTGGGATGGAAGATACATCGCATGTTGCGTGAGGTGTTGATCACTCCAAGTCTGCGGGCCTGCGCGGCATGGTGATCGGCAAAGAGCGTCACGTTGGCCCACATGGTCCACCAATTGGCCCAAACTGATCTGTTCGCACCTTTCTGACATGCCACTCTCGGCAGCCAGAACAGGAGTGAACCATGAAAATAACGCAGATTCGCAATGCCACATTGATCCTTGAATATGGGGGCGTGAAATTTCTCCTTGATCCCTGGCTTGCACCCAAGGACACATTTCCCGGCTATACAGGGACAGCGAACGACCATCTTCGCAACCCGACATCGCCGCTTGTGGTTCCGATCGACCAAATCGTCGATGTTGATGCGGTCATCCTGACCCATGTACATCCTGACCATTGGGACATTACCGCAGCAGAGGCCATTCCGGCGGATATGCCCGTCTTCGCCCAGCACTTTGGTGACAAGGCGCTGGTCCAACAGGCCGGGGCGGTCGTCGTTGATGGCGGCATTAAAATCGTCAACGTGCCGGGCAAGGCGTTTTCCGATGTGCGCGTGCTGACAGGAAACCCGGAGTTCAAGGGCGTCAAACTGCAAAAGGTGCCGGGCCAGCATGGATCGGATGTTGCCTTGCAGGCCGCCTATGACCTGCTTCAGGAAGTCTGCGGTGTGGTGTTTACGCATCCCGATGAAAAGACGCTGTATCTGGCGGGTGACACGATTTGGAACAGCTATGTCGAGGCGAATATCGCCGAATACAAACCGGATGTGATCATCGTCAATGCCGGCGATGCCCAGATCCCCGGGCTGGGGCATATCATCATGAACCCCGCAGATGTGGCCACCGTTTGCGCCGCAGCACCGAATGCGATCCTGGTGGCCAGCCACATGGAAGCGGTGAACCACGCTATGACAACTCGGGCAGGGTTGCGCACCTATCTTGGGTCGCATGGTCTGACGAACCGCGTACTGGTGCCGGAAGACGGCGAAACCGTTTCGCTTTAGGAAAAGGGAGGGTCAGACCATGTCTATTCAAGAAAACAAGAAACTCGCGCAGGCGTTCTACGACGCCATCAACCGTGAGGAGTTTGCCAAACTCGACGACCTGTGCCACCCGGACTTTGTGTTCTACAGTCAAGTTGATACACCGAAACCGGGCGTCGCAGGCTTCGTGAATTCTGAAAAGTCTGCCTTCGACGCCTTCACGAGTTTCCGCTTCCCGGTCGAACAGATGATCGCAGAAGGAGACAAGGTTGCGGTTTATCTGATCTTTGAGGCAAAGAACCAGAAGTTGGCAACCATGGGTGCGGCCCCGCATGGCAAGGATGTGCGGGTTTCGGTGTTCTGCTTGCTCACGATCAAGGACGGCAAAGTCTTTGAAAAGCGCGCGCATTTCGATGTCGCAGACATCCGCGCCCAGCTTTCGGCCTGAAAGCCCACGACAACCCGCATCTAGCGGGTTGCCAACTTGTGCAGCCCTTGCAGGCAGACAACCAGGCCTTGTTGGTTCACATCGCGGCCTGGCGATATATACCCGGTTTCGATGTGTGCCTGTCAAGTTGTTCCACTTTATCAGAAGCGGCCGACACACTCGATGGCTTCATCGCGGCGGACAAAACATTTCAAATAGGGAGAAATCAGATGAGCGAGATTAAGAAACAGGTTCTTCGGGCCAACGAACACTATGCTTCGACCTTCGACAAAGGCGATTTGCCGATGCCGCCAGCACGCGGTTTTGCCGTTCTTACCTGTATGGATGCCCGTCTTGATCCGGCGAAATACGCAGGACTAGCAGAAGGTGATGCGCATGTTATCCGCAACGCGGGTGGGCGGGCCAGCGATGACGCCATCCGGTCGCTGGTGATTTCTTACAAGCTGCTGGGAACCCGTGAATGGTTCGTCATTCACCACACCGATTGCGGGATGGAAACTTTTACCGACCCCATCATGCGCAATCTTCTGGCCAGCAGTCTTGACACTTCTGCCCTGACGCCGCAGGGCTGGCAGGATCATGGGCGCAGCGCTGGCAGCCATGAAGGGCAGTTCGTTAGCTGGCTGACAATCGTTGACCAGCGCGCCAGCGTCACGGAAGACGTGCGGCGCATCCGCAATCACCCCTTGGTGCCCGCGCGGATACCCATTCACGGCTATATCTACGACTGCAAGACCGGGCGGCTGAATGAGGTCGAAGAAGCCAGCCTGATCGGGCGGCCCGGCACCGGAGCTTAGCCTGCAAAAAGCTGGTTCTGATCTCTTGAATAGGTTCGGCGCCATTCGCTGGGAGGGGTGCCGAACTCTGCCTTGAACAGTCTGCGGAACGCCACTGGCGAGGCGAAGCCGACTAGGTCGGCGATGGCTTCGATCCGAATTTCGCGGTCCTCAAGCAGAACCTGCGCCTTTTGTAGCCGCTTCGACTGAACCCAGTCGACCAGCGCCATCCCGGTGGCCTTCTGGAAATGGCGGGTAAAGGTTCTGCGGCTCATTCCGGCCAGCCCCGCGAGCCGATCCACATCGTGCCGTTCCGCCAGATTCTCCAGTACATATGCTGCCGAGCGCCTTATCCGCTCGCTGTCGGCATTTCCCGGGATCGGTACGGGAACAAGCTGGTTGTCCTGTCCTCCGCGAAAAAACGGGATGACAAGACGTTGGGCAACCCTGTTCGCGATCTGGCTGCCGTGGATGCTGCGTACGATGTCCAGGCAGCAATCAATGCCCGCTCCGGTTCCGGCAGAAGTGATCAGCGACCCGTCCTTCACATACAGCGCATCAGCATCCAGCCTGACCTTCGGAAACCTTGCCGTGAAATCGGCGATCACCTCCCAGTGGGTTGAGGCCCGGCGACCGTCAAGAAGGCCGGCGTAGGCAAGTGGGTAGCCGCCAAGGCAAAGACCCGCAATCAGTGCGCCTCGTTCAGCCGCCTGCCGCAGAGCTGCCAGCAATTCCTCCCGAGGCCGCAATGCCGGGTCAGGCCAGAAAGGAATGACGATTACATCTGCCTCAAGCAGTGTCTCGATCCCGTAAGGTGTCGCGATCGACATACCAAAATCGTTTCGAATCTCTCCTTCGTCCGCGGCGCAGATTCTGAGGTCAAAATGGCTTAGCCCCGGCAGGAAGTTTCCAAAGATCACGCAGGGGACAGAAAACTGGAACGGCGCGAACCCGTTGCAGGCAACCACGGCGACAATCGGCAAATTCTTCTTGTACGGGGTTCGAATGCTGGAGATGGAATCTTTCATGGCTCTGCTCCGTGGACAATTGACCTGATCGAAGGCTGCGCGTGCTGGCTTTCCGCGCTTTTTGCATCAAAGCAAAGCGTAATGGCGGCAGGGTATGTCACAATGTGACACATGTTGTCGATTCGGCAACTCGTTTCCTTTTCGCCCTATCTTGAAGACATTGGCGGCGGCAGGTCGGAAAATTTCGGACTTCGCCTAAGATTTATGCAGCATTTCTTGAGGTTAGCATCCAAAGAAGCAGCATAAAGCAAGAAACACAAGCCTGAGCGCCGCGCCGATCATGGTTCTTGACGTGCAACATGTTTCGTTTTAAGAAACATATAGGCAATATCGAGAACAGGAGCGATATACTCATATGGGCAATGTGGTGACCTATGATGTCGTGATCGTCGGCGCAGGTCCGGCGGGGTTGTTCGCGGCCTACTATGCCGGGTTCCGGGGTATGAAGACAGCGATGTTTGATGGTTTGCCGCAGGTCGGCGGGCAAATCTCAACCATGTATCCCGAAAAGAAAATCCATGATGTGGCAGGGTTTGCCAGCATCAAGGGATCTGACTTTGTGGCCCAACTGCTCGAACAATCGCAGCGCCATCCCTATGATCTGTTTTTGTCGGAAACCGTGACCTCTTTTGTGGCAGAGGGGGAGGCTTACCGGCTGACCACTGACAAGGGCCGGACGGTTCTGGCGAAGTCGGTCGTGATCTCTGCGGGCTTGGGCAAATGCGAACCGCGCACACTGCCCGATCTGGAAAGCGTGACATCTGCCAACGTGATGCATTTTGTCCCCGACCTGTCCGTGCTTGAGGGGCAGGATGTGGTTGTGGCCGGTGGTGGCGACAGCGCCGTTGACTGGGCGCTTGCGGCAGTGCCTCTGGCGCGTTCGGTCACGGTCATTCACCGGCGCAACCGGTTCCGCGCCCATGAGGGCAGCGTGAAAGACCTGCATGACAGTTCAGCCACCGTGATCGCCCCCGGCGAAGTCGTGGGATACCGCGTCGAGGGGGGGCAGGAAATCCTGTCCGTCTCAGCTGGCAAGGATGACGTGCGCGACATCGTTTTTGGCAAATTCGTCATGGCGCTTGGCTTCATTTCGGATCTGAGCGGGATGGCCGACTGGGGGCTTCAGATCGACGGCTACCGCATTCCGGTGCGGCCTGACATGCAGACCTGCCTGCCACGGGTCTACGCGATTGGCGATATCAGCGAATACGACGGCAAGGTCCGCCTTATGGCGGTCGGGTTTGGCGAAGCGGCCATCGCCGTCAACCATGCCGTCGCCGCAATCACTCCGGGCACCTCGGTTCTGCCCGGACACAGCACCAGCCAAGGGTAAGCCATGCCTTATGTGATTTCAGACCCATGCATCAACAGCAAGGATCAGGCCTGCGTCGACGTGTGCCCTGTCGACTGCATCTACGAGGGGGAAGGCCGTCTGTGGATTCACCCGGATGAATGCACCACCTGTGGTGCCTGCGAATCCGTCTGTCCGGTCGAGGCTATCTATTACGTCGACGCCGATGCCGATGGCGACGACCTGCGCGAGGCGCATGAATTCTTCGAAACTGTCCTGCCGGGGCTTGATACCCCGATTGGCAGCCCGAAAGGGGCGCGCAAGGTCGGCGTTTTCGAAACGGACCACCCTCGAGTACTGGAGATACTTGGGGGTCAGTAACCGACAAGCGGTTTAGACCGCCTCAGAAATAGAAAAAGGGAGGAGCCTGAATGGCTACGGGAGACAAGGCAAGCCAGATTTCGGCGGTGCGTGAGTTGCTGGAAAAGAACAATATCGACTCGGTCCGGGTGGGATGTGTGGACCTTGATGGGATCTGGCGCGGGAAGCAGTTCGGTCTTGAGTATTTCATGGCCAATGTTGCCGCCAACGGAACCAATATCGCAAACGTTCTGTTTGGGTGGGACATTGGCGACGAGGTTCTGGATGGGTTGAAATATACCAACTGGGACAGAGGCTTTCCAGACTTCAAACTTCTTCCTGACCTTGACACCCTGCGCCTGAACCCCTGGGACGCCCGCACCGCATCAGTCATCTGCGACATCAATGAGCTGGACGGTCGGCCGATGGCGCTTTCCCCGCGTGGAATCCTGAAAGCCGCTGTCGCAAAGGCCGAAAGCATGGGCTACAAGCCCAAGGCGGCCTATGAGTTCGAGTTTTACCTTTTTGACGGCACCGCACACGATCTGGCAGCCAATGCCTGGCGCGACGTGTCCGCGATGCGTGGCAGCGGCCATTGCTACAGCATGTCGCACCATGCCGGTTCCGAGGCCATTCTGGGTCAGTTCCGCCGCTACATGCGCGATGCAGGCGTCGAGATCGAAGCGACGATCAGCGAACATGGCCCCGGTCAGTATGAGATCAACCTGAAATACTCTGACGCTGTGTCTGCTGGCGATACCGCCGTGTTCGCAAAAAGTGCTATCAAGGACATCGCGGCCAAGAATGGGGTGACAGCCTGCTTCATGGCCAAGCCGAATGCGACGTGGGCGGGGTCTTCGGGCCACATGCACATGAGCCTTTCCAGCCTGACTGGCGAGCCGCTGTTCGCGAATGCCAAAGATCCGGATATGCTTACGGATCTGGGCTTGTCCTTCCTTGCGGGGATGAAGGAATTCTCACGCGAGCTGTCGGCGATCTATCTGCCGAACATCAACTCCTACAAGCGGACCAATGGTAGGTCGTGGGCTGCAGCTAACTCCTCCTGGGGGATCGACAACCGGACCGTTTCGTTCCGGGCCATCCCTTCGGCCGGTCCTGCTGCCCGGATCGAAAACCGCATCCCCGGCGCCGACACCAACCCCTATCTGGTGATTGCAGCGAGCCTGCTTTGCGGTTTGCGCGGCATTGAAAAAGGCATGACGGCAGGTGCTCCGTTCCAGGGCAACGCCTACCGGGCAACCTGGGATCAGGCAAAGCCGCTGGCAACCTCGCTTGAGCAGGCAGTCGGTCTGTTCGAGGCCAGCGAAGTGTTGCCGGAACTCTTCGGGGCGGACTTTGTGCAGCACTACCTTGACATGAAGAAATGGGAGATCGCCCGAACCAATACCCATGTGACTGACTGGGAACTCGGGCGTTATCTCGAAATTATCTGAGCCCGCGATTTGGCTTATCGAAATCGGATGACCGCGCCCTTTTTGGGCGCCGGTCATGGGGATGCGCACCCAAAAGGAGAACGAAAATGAAAGACATCGACGAGGTTGCCAAAAGCTTCGATTTCCACGGCGAGGCATTGGATAGCGTATTTGATACCTACGCGCAGCTGCGCGCCGGATGCCCGGTCGGGCGGAGTGAAAAATACGGTGGTTTCTGGTTTGTCACCAAAAGCAATGACATCTTCGCCGCCGAGCAGGACCCGGAAACCTTCTCGGTTGGACCCACCATGATGTTTCCAGCCGTGAGCGATCGGCGGCTGCCGCCGATCGACATTGATCCGCCGGAACATGCGGCCTATCGCCGGATTCTGTTGCCTTTGTTCACGCCGCAAGAGCTGAAAAAGCTTGAGCAACCCATTCGTGAAGCAGCCCGCACGCAAGCGCAGGAGTTCTTGAATAAAGGCTCGGGTGCCGATGCGTCCTACGGTTACGCCCGGCCAGTTCCGACGATCATTTTCAGCCGTCTTGCGGGCTATCCCGAGAAGGACTGGCCGTTGTTTGACCAGTGGATCGACGACATCATCTACGAGCGCATCGAAGCGCCCGCGAAAACCGAGGCGGCGAACCTTGCCGTCGATGCCTATTTCGGGAACCTTCTGGACAATTGGAAGGACGATCCGGCGTCAGGCAATCTGATCGACTATCTGTGTCGCGCCAAGATCGACGGCCGCCCGCTGTCGCGCGACGAGCTGCTGCGCTACTGTTATCTGCTGTTCCTTGCGGGCTTGGACACGACAGCCTGGGGTATCCGTGCCGGCCTCTGGCATCTGGCCCACAACCCCGAAGATCAGCAAAAGCTACGCGATGATCCGTCGCTTATCCCGATGGCATGCGAAGAATTCCTGCGCTGCCTGTCGCCGGTGCAAGCGATGGCACGCACCTGCCTGAAGGACACTGTGATCCGTGGTCAGGAGATCAAAGAAGGCGAGCGCGTCTTGCTGGTCTTTGGCTCGGGCAATCGGGATGAGGAAATCTTCCCCAACCCCGACAAGGTCGACATCCTGCGCGAGGAAAACCGCCATCTGGGATTTGGCGGCGGCATTCACCGCTGTCTGGGGTCAAACCTTGGCCGCCGCGAAATGGTGGTCGGCATCGAGGAATTCCTCAAGGTCGTCCCACCGTTCCGTCCCGCCGATCCCAGCCAAAATTGGCACGGCGTCGGCAAGTTGAATCTGGTTTATTGAGAGGGATATCAAAATGAAAGTCTCCATCAACGGCGACCGCTGCCAAGGTCACGCCCGCTGTGTCTTCTTCGCCCCTGATGTCTTTGATATTGATGATGAAGGCTACGCAGTCGTGCGTGAAGGCTTTGCCGATGTGCCTGCCGATCAGCAGGCCAAAGTGCGCAAGGCAGTGGCAAACTGCCCCGAACTTTCGATCATTTTAACTGAGTGACGAAGGATCACGGGCGCATGGGAAAGTTGCGGATTCTGATTTCAGAAGGCAATGAGCAGGCAGACCGCGAGGTCTTTACCAGCTCGAACGGCTGCGCCCCCAGTGAAATGTTCGACCGGATGTTCAAACGCATCCGGTCGGATATCCAGACGGAAATTCTGCTAACTACGGATGCCGGACAGCATCCTGCCCACCCGCTGGAGGAGTATGACGGTATCCTGTTCACGGGGTCCAATTCCAGCATTTACAAGATGACCGCAGGAACCCGCCGCCAGATCGACTTTGCCCGCGATGCCTTTGCGTCCGGCACGCCAATGTTTGGCGTCTGCTGGGGCATACAGCTGGCAACTGTGGCTGCGGGGGGCGATGTGCAACCCAGCCAGGCCGTGGATTGCCGATGCGAAGCGCCTTTCGCTATGGGCATCGAGCTAACGGATGCGGGGCGCGATCATCCGATGCACCATGGCCGTCCGCGTGTTTTCGACACGTTCGGCTTTCATTCTGATCAGGTGGTCCGCCTGCCAGCCGGCGCCACAGTGACGGCGCGCAACAGACATTTCATTCAGGCCATGGAAATCGTCGGGCCAAAGTCCGCGTTCTGGGGCGTGCAGTTTCACCCCGAACTCAGCGGGCCTGACACCGCTGGTTTCATGCGCGGCAGCATTCAGGAACTTGTCGATGGCGGGCTTCACAGCTCGACTGATGAGATAGAGCGCGTGGCCCAGGCGCTGGAGCGTTTCGCGCCGGACCGGCCCCTTGATGCGGGCGACCGTCAGCTTCTTGGTCCGGTTGATCAGACCACATTCGAATTCCGGCCGCTCGAGATCACCAACTGGCTTGACCGCTTGGTGATCCCGACCCGGGACAAGCGGCAGAAGGTGCAAAAACAGCCGGAACGGGGTGCTCTCCCGTCGATTTCTGCCGAATAAGAGGCCGCCCTGAGCAGGCGGTCATCCCAAGCAAGGGGGCATGCTGAAAGACTCTGTCTCCCAGCTAGCCAACCAAAACAACAGAAGGGAAGAACAGGGAAATGCCAACGGACGCAACACTTAATTCAAAGGGATCGACGCAACTCTTGCGCAGTTCGATCACCTTCTTTCACATCGTCTTCATGGTGACTGCGGCGGCAGCGCCTTTGGTCGTAGTGTCTGCTTATATTCCGATTTCCATGGCAGTTGGGGCCGGCATGGCAACGGCGCTGACCTATGCTGTCACGACAGCAATCCTCTTGGTCTTTGCCGTTGGCTTTGCTCAGATGGCCAAGAAGATCACTTCGGCTGGTGCTTTTTACACGTTTGCGACCCAAGGTCTGGGTCGTCCGATTGGTTTGGCTGTAGGCTTCACCATCATGGCTGCCTATTCCATGATATCCCCTGCAATCGCGGGCGGATTCGGCTTCTATATGTCGCTGTTGCTCAAGGCCAATTTAGGGCTTGATGTTGCGTGGTACTGGTGTTCGATCGCGGCCCTTTTCGCAATGATGCTTATCTCTTACTATCGGGTCACATACGGCGCAAAGATCCTTAGCTTCTTGCTTATTGTCGAAGTGCTGATCATCTTTGCTTTGTGCGCGGCAGTGATTTTGCAGGGCGGATCTTCAGGACAGATGCCGTCGGCTTTCAGCACAACGCAATGGTCCACCGCGCCTGCGGTTGGTGTCGGCTTCTTCCTCGCCTTCTGGTCGTGGATCGGTTTTGAAACCACCGCGATTTATGGTGAAGAGACGATGGACCCCAAGCGCGCGGTGCCCCGGGCGACCTATATCGCGGTACTGTCGCTGGGTGTCTTCTACACGCTGGCGGCCTATGCGGGGCTATTGGGTTTTGGCGCAGATTCGACGGCCAAGGCCGGCGAGTTGGTCGACCAGTACTATTTCGAGCTTGCCGATCTTTACACATTCCATGGCGTGCGTGTGGCGATGGACTTTCTGGTGGTCACCAGTTTCTTTGCCTGCTCATTCGCATTCCACAACAACGCGACGCGCTACCTCTACTCGATGGGCCGTGACGGTATCCTGCCGCGCGCGCTAGGCATCACTCATCCGGTGCACAAGTCGCCGAATGGCGCAGCCACGGTTCAGGGGATTATCGCTATCATCACCGTTGCAATCTTCGGTCTTGGAGGTGCCAATCCGCTGATCCATCTGGGTACCTGGCTTGCCATCTTCAGCACGCTGGCGGTGATTGCCGTGCAGTTGGTCGTGTCTCTTGCCGTGATCGGCTACTTCAACCGGGTCGGCCGGACCGAGTCCTTTGCTTGGTGGAAGACGTTCCTCGCGCCACTTCTGGGTGCGTTGGCGCAGGGCGTGGTGATCTGGCTGCTGTTGCAGAACATCACCTTCTTGGCCGGTTCCGAGAACATGGTGGTCAAGCTGATCCCGCTTTACGTCGTGCTCATTGCCGGCTCCGGCTTTGCCTATGCGTTGTGGTTGCGCGGCAATGACAAGGCCCGCTACGACATGATCGGCAAACTGCACGACGAAGAAATGGAAGAACTGTTCGTCGACGAGATCTATGTCGCCGAGCATGAGGGCCGCAGCAAGGTCTGAGCATGTGTTGCGGAACAATTGGGGCTGCAGCGCAAAGCTGCGGCCCCTGTTTCGGTTTTTATCCCGTAACCGGCATGTGGGCCTCAATCACCACGCGATGCAAGGCATCCGCGAGCCGTGACCCACCGACATCCCGGCGACGAATACAAAAGTAGGTCGCCCTATAGCTGACCCGGTCGGGCGCGAGCGCACGTAACTGATTATGCTGCACAAAGGGCGCGGCCATATGTGTGGGCAAAAAGCCTGCATAACACCCGGACAGCACCAAGACCAAAACGGCTTCCTGATCAGAGGCGCTGGCGGCACGTTGCAACTGACGCTCTTGCATGAGTGTGAGGTTCGGCGATTGATAGGCCAACGCAGCGAGGCGCAGGGTTCTGATATCTTCCCAGTCCAGGTTCGGTCGGATATCGGCAAACAACGGATGCTCTCTTCCGACATACAGTTGCATCGTTTCGCCGAATAGAGCGTCGTATTGCAAACTTGCGTGGCGTTGTGTTGTCGGCAGCAGCCCGACTGCAAACTGGCCACCCAGCACGCCCTGTTCAATCCGGGTGATACTTCCGATGTGCAGGTTCATCCGGGCTTCGGGCGCAGCGGCTGTGAACATCGAAATTGCGCGTGGCACCTGCGAGTCCGGATGGCTTGAGGTGTTCTCGAACAAGCCAACGTTGATTTCCCCAGTCAGACAGTGATGCAGGCTATGGATCGAGTTCCGGAACCCTTCGGTTGCTGCCAGAAGTTGCTCGGAAGCCCGGTAAACTTCAATCCCTTCGGCCGTCAGAGAGAAACCCGACCGGCCACGTTTGCACAAGACGAGGCCAAGTCGATCTTCCAGTTCGGTCAATTGACGGCTGATGGACGACAGCGACAGATTGAGCTCGACTTCTGCCGCAGCCAAGCCGCCGCAATCCGCCACGACCTTGAAAAGGCGCAACAGACGGATCTCCATATCCGCGATCCTTCGTGGAATTGATCTGGGTATTACTTGCATATTTCCGCAACCATGCTTGCCGATTTTGCCATTTATTGAAACTTTTTTCTGGGCAACTTTCAAGAGACGAAAGCCTGCCAGGGGCGACTTTGCAGATAGGCCTTCGGATTAGTCAGATGACAGCAATCGGGAGAATTCACATGGCATCGCGTTCTGCACCAACGACCAAAGCCGTCGAAGGCTACACATTAACGCATCGGCGCTACATTGATTTCAGCCGCGCGCACTACGCCGGGCACTTGGTGGACGGTGGCACGCTGCTTGGCCAATACAGCGATATTGCGACCGACCTCTGCATGGCGACCGACAACCATGAGGGGCTTTTTGCCTCTTATGACAAGGTAGACTTCCTTGCCCCAGTTCGCGCGGGCGACGTACTTGAAGTGGTGGTCGAAATCGTAAAGGTCGGCAATCGCAGCCGTCGTTTGTCTTTCAATACCTTTGTGATCGCGCGTGCGGTTGAGGAAAAAGGAACGGGCTGTTCGGAAACCCTGACCCAACCGCTGCTCGCATTGTCAGCGCAGGGAACAGTGGTGATCCCCAGAATGCCGGAACCGGCCGGGGTCTGATATGGAGGGGTCATTTTCCACGCTCTCGGATCGGTTGCGTCATCAGGCGCGTGTTCGTCCGGATCAGGACTTTTTGCGCACACCGGGCCGCATCGCCGTGACCTACGCCGAGGCGAACCAGTCGGTTGACCAACTGGCGGCAGGACTGCAAGGCTTGGGGATCAGCGCGGGCTGCTCCGTGGTGCTGCTGATGTCGAACAGTCCAGAGCAGGTTCTGGTCTGGATGGCCTTGAACCGTATCGGCGCGCGTCATGTCCCGCTGAACAGCGCCCTGTCGGCCGAGCTTCTGGCGCGTTCGGTAGCGCTGGTAAAGCCCAGCCTGATCATCGCCGATGTCGAGGTTGCACATCTCGCCCGAACCCTGCTGAAGGCGGAAGGTGCAACTGCCGCGCACTTGATCCTGAACGGTGACGAGGAACTGGCGCGGCCCAATCTGACGCTCGACGGGCTGAAAATGGATGGGCCTTGTCAGCCTGCGGTGCAGGACGCACTTGAGGCGGCCACGCTTCTGTTCACCTCCGGCTCGACCGGCAGCCCCAAGGCCTGCGTGCTGTCACATCGCTACCTCGTGCGGGCTGGCGAGATCCATGCTCATTACCTTGAGCTTGGGCCAGAAGATGTGCTTTTCACGCCCTTTCCGCTGTTTCACATCGACGCCGCGACCCTGACTGTCAGCGCCGCTTTGGCAGTGGGCGCCACTGCGGCGCTCAGCTCCAAATTTTCGGCGTCGCGGTTCTGGGATGAAGTGCGTGGCTGCGGTGCGACGGTTTTCAATTTCATGGGTGCCACGGCGAATATCCTGTGGAAACAGCTTCCGAGTGCGACCGACAAGGATCATTCGGTACGTCTGGCCTGGGGGGTTCCGATGCCCGCCTGCGAGCCCGACTGGCAGTTGCGGTTCGGCTTTCCCTTGATTGAGGTTTACGGTCTGACGGATGCTGGGCTGCCCGCCTACCAGCCGCTGGACATGCCGCGCCGCGCAGGATCTTGTGGCAGAGTGATTGCGGAATATGAGCTGTGCATCGCTGATGCGACCGGAACGCCACTTGCGCCCAATGTAACAGGTGAAATCCTGATCCGTGCGCGCGAGCCGGGGCTCGTGATGAATGAATATTTCGCCATGCCTGAAGTCACCGCTCATGCCATGCGTGGCGGCTGGTTTCACACCGGAGATTTTGGTCGACTTGATGCAGAAGGTTTTCTTTACTTTCACACACGTTCTGCCGAGGTGATCCGCCGACGCGGTGAAAACATTGCGGCAGGCGATGTTGAGGCTGGCGTCAACAGCCATCCAGACGTGCGGGAATCAGCGGCTGTTGGTGTGCCGAGCGAGCTGACCGAAGACGATATCAAGGTTTTCGTCGTCAGTCAGACCGGCGCCCCCCTAGAGATGGCAGCACTTTGGGCGCATTGCTGCCAGGTCTTGCCGCGACACATGGTGCCTCGCTACTTTGAGATTGTGGCAGAGCTGCCCAAGACGCCGACCCAGAAAATCGAGCGTCACAAGTTGCGCGCGATGGGGTTAACAGCCGACACTTGGGATAGCGTCGCAGGTGTGGCGGGCGCTTTGTAAGGCTATAGGTGCCAAAGGATATGACAAACAAAAGAGCGGTGGGCCACTAAACCCACCGCCCTTCTTTTTGTCCCGCAGCGGCTGGATCAGGCGGCAGCTTCGAACTGTGGGGCGATCTGTTCCAGCCCCCGCTCCAGCCGCGCCAGAAGTTCTGTGACCTCATCCGCGGTGATGGTCAGGGGCGGCGACAACAGCACCGCATTGTTTAGCGGCGCTACCCCCGATGGATAGACAATCAGCCCCTCGGCAAAGCAAAGATCGCCGAACTTGCTGGCGAGCGCTTTCGACGGGGCGGGTGGGTCGTATCGATCGGCACCCGTGACGAATTCAAACCCCCAAAGCATGCCGCGCCCGCGCACGTCGGCCATGAAGCCGAACCTTTGCGCCAGCGCCCGCAAACCGTTGCCCAACTGTTCACCGCGTGCGCGCGCATTGGCGATCACATCGTGATCCTGCATGTAGTCAAGCACCGCAAGACAGGTGGCCGCACTGAGCGGGTTACCCGAAAAGGTGTGGCCGAAAGGGGCTGTGCCGGTGCCCGCACGCATCGAGGCAACCAATGGTTCGCGCAGCAGAACGGCGGCCATAGGCGTGTAGCCCGCGCTCAACCCCTTGCCGATCATCAGAATATCGGGAACCACGTCGTTCCAGTGCGAGGCGAACCAGTCGCCGGTGCGGCCCATGCCGGTGATCACCTCGTCCAGTATCAGCAATACATCATACTTGTCGCAAATTTCGCGCAGGCGGCGGAAATAGCCCTCTTTAGGCATCAGCACCCCGCCCGCCGCCCCGACAACGGGCTCGGCAATGACGGCGGCGACGTTTTCCGGCCCTTCGGCCAGAATCGCCTGTTCCCAGGCTTCGGCGCAATCCAGATCGCAGGTCGCACGGTTCTTGCCCCATGGACAGCGGAAGCAATAGGCCGGCGGCACGGCAGGGAATGTGTGCAGCAACGGGCCGTAGTCCTTGCGGCGCACGTCATGGCCCGACATCGATAGCGCCCCCATCGTCATGCCGTGATAGCTGCGATTGCGGGCAAGGATACGGGTCTTTTGAGGTTGGCCGCGTTCGCGCCAGACATGCAATGCGACGCGGATCGAATGTTCAGCCGCCTCTGACCCGCTGTTGACGAAGAACACATAGTTCAGATCACCCGGAGCCAATGCGGCCAACCTATCGGCCAGCGCCTCGGCCGGGGCGTTTGTGAATTGGGTGCGGTAACTGAAGGATACGCTGTCCATCTGCCGCGCGACTGCCGCTGCGATTTCGGGCACTGCGTGGCCGATGCTGGCAGTCATGGCACCACCCGATCCGTCGATATAGGCTTTGCCGGTGGTGTCATAAAGCCAGATGCCCTTACCGTGCGAAACGGTGGGGTAGGTGGCATTCAGCGTCTGTTTCATCAATGCAGAAGTCACACGTTTTCCTTACATGCCTGGGGTGTGTGAAAGCCGGCTGTTCCCCTCTTGTCAGCCAGCCTTCAGTGCCTTTGGTCAAAATCTGTCGATGATAGCCGCGCCGACTTCCTGAAAACTGTCCATCCGGGGCAGGGCATCGCAGCCATCTTGTAGCGTGATGCGCCGCCCGATTAGCCGGGCGGGGTCCAGCCGTCTGGCCGTGATCAGCGACAGCATGTCGTCATAGCGGTAGGGTTGCAGGCCATAGCTGCCGATCAGTTGCAATTCGCGTAGCACCACACGCCCCATTGGGATGGCGGGCGTTGATTGTTCGCCCGCCAGCAGGCCGATCTGGATGTGCTTACCGCGCTTGGCCAGCGATTCAATCGAATTGCGGCACGTCACCGGATGGCCAAGCGCGTCGATCGAGACATTGGCCCCGCCGCCGGTTGCTTCGGCAATGGCGTCAGCGACCTTTGGATTGGTCTTGCCGTTGATCACCAGTTCCGCGCCGAGTGATTTGGCCAGATCCAGCTTGTCATCGGTCACATCAACGGCAATGACGCGCGCGCCAAGGGCTTGGGCAATCATAATCGCCGACAGGCCAACACCGCCACAGCCGTGGACGGCAACCCACTGGCCCGGCTCTACTCGCGCCTGATACGCCACGGCGCGGAAGGCGGTAGCAAACCGGCAGCCAAGCCCGGCCGCGGTGGCAAAGTCGATGCTTTCGGGCAAGGCGACCAGATTGGCATCGGCATTGTCGATTGCGACCAGTTCGGCGAAAGACCCCCAGCGACGAAAGCCGGGTTGGAACTGCTTGTCGCAAACCTGCTGGTTTCCGGATGAACATTGTGGGCAGGTGCCGCAGACGCCCATGAAGGGCATCGTCACGCGGTCACCGATTTTCCAGCGGGTTACACCTTTGCCGACTGCCGCCACGAGACCGGCGAATTCATGACCCGGCACATGCGGAAGATGAATATCGGTGTCATGGCCATTCCAGCCGTGCCAGTCGCTGCGGCACAGGCCAGTCGCCTTTACCTCGATCACAGCTCCGAAATCACTAACGGTCGGATCGGGCAGTGTTCGGACTGTGACCTGACCCTTGAAGGCTTCATATACTGCGGCGCGCATCTGTTTCTTCCTCTCTCTTGACGGCGCTAGACGTCTTTGCGCTCAGATCAACATTGTTTCTATATAGTGCACATGTATCGCAATAGGCAATACTTGAGTTCGTGCTTAGGGTGTCGGAGCGGGTGCACGTCTTAGTCAACTCAGGAATGAAGGTGCGACAAGGGATGCGGCATGTGGACGCCATGTTGCTGTATAAAGTACGAGAAAACAGCAGCTTAAGGCATCACCTTTGCTGATGGGAGAAAATCGTGGTTGCATGGCTGTTTCCCAAACGGTAAACGCGTATCAAAGAAGGAAACATAATTCGTCAAGACGACTGCTCGAGAAACAAGGTTCCGGCATTCAAGGCCAGTACGCAGCGCAAATAGCCCGCCAGGAGATAGACATTGGCACTCCCATTTCGAAAACCTGAACCCTGTCTAGCGATCGCCAACGAGGCTGGTAGCATCGTTGGTGGACTGAATGCTGTACTTGCCAGCTTGCCACCGGAAGTCGCGCAACGGGCAGGGCGAGTGCCGCCCCAGATGAATGTCGAAAACGCCATAAGGGCACAGCGGACGCTGAAAGGCGTAAGCCTGAGGGCGCTGGCCAACAATCTGGGCATTTCAGCGTCGCAACTGTCTAAGATAGAAACCGGAAAATCCAAGGTTTCAGTGGATGTTGCCCTGAAGATCGCTGAGCTTCTGGGAGTCCCCGCGGCCGTGTTTCTGGCAAAAGGCAAACCTAGTGCTTCTGGGCGTCGGACGATCACAAGAGCGCAGTCCAGTGAGGTCCATGTCACGCCCGGAATGCGGTTCCGACCGATGTGCTCTGAATTCAAGGATCACGATGTTCTCTATTGGGTCGTGACACTTTCTGCCCGTACGCTTGAGGAAAATGGCGGTTGGCGTCAGCATCCGGGGCAAGAATTCTTCTATGTCTTGTCTGGCGAAGTGACGCTCTTGAGCAGTCTTTATGAACCTGCTACCTTTCGTGAAGGTGACAGTATCCTTTTCGATTCCGACCAGCCTCATGCTTATCTATGTGGGGGGGAGCCCGCCCAGGTGCTGATGATCAACCGGATTGCCTGAGGCCGTTGCTCGCTTGGCTAGCCCACTTGGGTGAATGCAAACTGGATGGCCGGCACAAGGGCTTCTGCCATAACCTTGCATGAAGCAGGGT
Source organism: uncultured Cypionkella sp. (assembly GCA_964387655.1). Classification (GTDB taxonomy): domain Bacteria; phylum Pseudomonadota; class Alphaproteobacteria; order Rhodobacterales; family Rhodobacteraceae; genus Cypionkella. The sequence continues at coordinate 25,645 of CAYLYV010000033.1, forward strand.
TGCGCAGAAGATCGTTGCGAACCTCGATGTAGGCATTCGGCATCCCGATGGATAGGCCGTGCCGATCAAGCGTGAACCAGTCGCTTTCGGCAAAGCTGTAGGGCTGGTTGTCTTCAACCTGGAACTGAGCCTGTTGGCCAAGGGCCGCCAACAGCGGCGCCGAGAGCCGGTCATCGCGCTTCCACATGATTCCGATCTGGCACGCGCGCGGGCGAGAATCCCACAACGGCGAGAACGAGTGGATCGAGATGATGCCCCGGCCATTGGCGGTTTCCAAATGCTCGGTGACTGCGTCTTCTACCGGCTTGCGGGCGATGCGCTCCCGCAGGCTGCGTTCACTTTCGCTGAGGTCAAGATTGCCTGGCACGGGAATGCCGCCCATGTCTGGCCGCATGCAACTGGGATCGTTGCTTTGGCGGTTATAATCCAGGAAAAGTCTGGAATAGTTCGAGATGATCGCCGTCGCATCGATCGCTTCGGCGATTGCCAGCGTAAGGTTGCGCGAGCCGATGTCGTAGGCCCAGTGGGTTTCCGTAAATGGCTCAGCAAGACCAAGGCCTTCCCAAGGGTCCGGGATCCTCATGCCGCCGTGCTCGCAAAGAAGCACGATGCCAGGATTGCGTTGCCCCACCCGCACGGAGACGGCGTTGCGCGCAAGGCGCGCGACTTCCTCTTCATCCAGTTTGGTGGCGCTGGTCATGCAAGCGTCCTGACATGAAAGGACTTCACGTCCATCACTCCCAATAGACCTTCTTTGCCGTTACCACGGCCAAGACCCGACATCTTCTGCCCGCCCCAAGGAAGATAGAGATCGGCATGGTCGCAGCGGTTGACAAAGACGGTACCGGCCTCCAGCTGATCGGCAATGCGCACGCCGGCCTCGGTGTCTTCGGTCCAGACGCCGGCCGTCAGCCCATACTTGTTGTCATTCATCAGGCGAATCGCTTCTTCGTCGTTTTTCACGATCTGAATACAGGCCACCGGGCCGAAAGTTTCTTCCTGCATCACCGACATCGTGTCATTCACGCCGGTCAGAAGTGTGGGTTCAAGATAGCAGGATTGGTCCGCAACCGACGAAAGGTCCAGCCCCGGCTCGCTATAGGCGGTGGCGCCCTTTTCCACCGCTTCGGCCACCTGCTGGCGGATAAACGCTGCAGCCGATTTCTTGACCACCGGCCCAACAGTCGCAGCCGGATCGTTCGGGTTGCCGACCTTGTATTTCTTCATCTCTTCCTTGAAACGCGCCACGAATTCATCGCCGATGGATTCGTGGACGTAGATCCGTTCGACCGAACAGCAGGATTGTCCTGCATTGGAAAAACAGCCGTCTGCGATGTCGGCAATCGCCACGTCAAGATTTGCGTCGGGGCGGATATAGGCGGGATCCTTGCCGCCAAGTTCGAGATGCACATGGGTCAGGGTTCCGGCTGCGGAGCGGTGGATCGACAGCCCCCCGGCCACGGAACCGATGAAATTCACGCCCTTGACCCGGCCTGACCTGATGATGCCGTCGACCTGATCGTGGCCCAGTTCCAGAACCTGCAGCACGCCCTTGGGGCCGTTGATGGCCGCATAAGCCTCGGCCACGATACGGCCGACTTCGGTGGTTTGGGCTGCGTGCTTCAGTATCACAGTGTTACCTGCCAGAATCGGGGTAACGATTAACCATGGCAACATGCCCACCGGATAATTCCAGGGTGCAATCGACAGATGCACGCCTTGCGATTCGCGGCGGGTGAAGCGGGTGACAGAGCCGTCGGAGGTGTATTTTTCCTCACCGATCTGCATCAACCCTTCGATCTGGGTCAGGGTCACGGCCTTGAAACGCGCCGATTCATCGGCCTGCGTTGCGGGCCGCCCGATAGACCGGATCAACGCCCGCGCCAGATCGTCCTTGCGGCGGATCAACTCGTCGGCAAGGGCGGTGACAAGGCGCGCGCGTTCATCGTTCGAGCTACGCTTCCAGCTGGTGTAGGCCTGCTCTGCCTGCGCCAATGCACATTCAATCTGACCCGCGCTGGCCGTCGCGCCGACCGCCATTTTCGCACCATCGATTGGCGAAACGACTTCAATCACTGACATGTTGTCCCCCTTACATTCGTGTTGATCTACAACTCGATGTTTCGTATAAGGCAACATATTGCGATTGGCAACACACTTGCGAAAGTGTTTCCAGCGCATTTGAAGCGCAAATCTCAGGGAGGTGTCATGATCAAGTACGACTTTACAGGCCGGGTTGCCGTGGTAACGGGGGCCGGCGGGGGCATGGGCCTTGCGCTGACAGAAAAGCTGCTGGAAGCGGGCGCTTCGGTGCTGGGCATCGACCTGAAGGATAAGCCCGCCTCTCTGGTCGAAGGCGCGCGCCTGACCTATGCGCAGGGTGATCTGACCGACGAGGCCTTCGTTGCCGCTGCGATCAACGCCGCCTATGCCAAGTTTGGCCGCATCGATTATCTGGCAAATATCGCCGGGGTGCTGTTGTTCGGTAAGGACGTGTCGCTGCTGGATATCGATATGGCTGTTTGGGACAGGGTGATGGATATCAACCTGAAGTCGATGGTCCACACCATTCGCGCGGCTGTTCCGCTGATGCGCAAGTCGAGCAACGGCGGCTCTATGGTGCATTTCGGCACGATCCAGTGCCTGCGCGGCGACACCAAGCCGCAGGATGCCTATGTCGCTGCAAAACTGGCGGTTGTTGCAATGTCGAAGTCGATGGCGATGCAGCTTGCCGCCGAAGGTATCCGGTCGAACGTCATCCATCCCGGCGTGGCGCTGACCCCGATGCAGGAACGGTGGAGCGAGGAAGACAAGAATGCCATCGCGGATTACGTACCGATGAAACGTGTTGGTCGCCCGTCGGATATGGCCGATGCCGCGATGTTCCTGCTTTCGGACGCCTCCACCTATGTGACTGGGACCGAGATGGTCGTCGATGGCGGCTTGATGCTGAAATACTGAAATGGCCGGCGCGCGGATCGCCGTGCGCCCTTTTTCCTGCGCCATTTTGCCGGATATTAACTGAAAAATCGAGGGTTTTTTCTTGAACAAAGCGACACATGCCCCTGCAACTGCGGGCGATTGGGCACACCGCGCCACGGTTTTGGCTTTTGAGGGCCGGGCGCTGATCGACGGCAAACTGGTTGAGGCAGCGTCTGGGGCGACGTTCGATTGCCGATCCCCCATCGACGGGCGGGTGCTGTGCAAGGTTGCAGCCTGTGACGGAGCCGATGTTGACCTGGCGGTGGCTGCGGCGCGGCGTGCTTTTTCTGATCGCCGTTGGGCATCACGCGCGCCAGCAGAGCGCAAGCGCATCCTGCAACGCTTTGCCGCCCTTCTGCGCGAAAACCTGCAAGAACTGGCGCTTCTGGAAACGCTTGATATGGGCAAGCCCATCGCGGCTTCGGTCGCGGGGGATGTGAATTCCGCCGCGCGCTGCTTTGACTGGTATGCCGAGTCCATCGACAAGGTTTATGACGAGATCGCCCCCACCCCCGAACGCGACCTAGCGCTGATCACGCGCGAGCCTTTGGGCGTTGTCGGCGCTATCGTGCCATGGAATTTCCCGATGGTGACGGCGGCGTGGAAATGCGCACCCGCGCTGGCGATGGGCAATTCGGTGGTCTTGAAACCAGCCGAGCAATCGCCGCTGACCGCCATTCGCATGGGCCAACTTGCGCTGGAGGCTGGCATTCCCGAAGGCGTGCTGAACGTTGTGCCCGGCTTTGGCCATCAGGCGGGCAAGGCGCTGGCCAGCCATATGGATGTTGATGGCGTGTTCTTCACCGGGTCAACCGCAACCGGGCGACTGTTGATGGAATATGCCGCCAAGTCGAACCTGAAAAAGGTCGGGCTGGAACTGGGTGGGAAAAGCCCGAACATCATTCTGGCGTCTTATGCCGATCTGGAAACCGCGGCGATGACCGCCGCCGAATGCATGTTCGCAAACCAGGGCGAGGTTTGCATAGCACCTTCGCGCCTGATTGTGGAACGCCCGATCCACGACCGCGTGGTTGAGATTATTGCCGAATTCGCCAAGTCCCGTCAGCCCGCCAGCCCGCTTGATCCCGAAACACGGCTGGGAGCGTTGGTGGACAACCGCCATGCAGACCGCGTGATGGGCTATATCGACGGGGCCGTGGCCGATGGTGCCCGCCTTGTGACCGGCGGCCAACGCGCGCTTGAGGAGACCGGCGGCGCGTATGTTGCCGCGACAGTCTTTGACAATGTGACCAACGATATGCGCATTGCGCGTGAGGAAGTGTTTGGCCCGGTCCTGTCGGTGATTGCCGTTGATAGTGCCGAGGAAGCGGTGGACGTCGCCAATGACAGCCCTTACGGCCTTGCCGCCGCCGTCTGGTCCGATCACCTGTCGGAAGCGCACAAGGTGGCCAAAGCGCTGCATGCGGGCATTGTCTATGTGAACTGCTATGATGCCTGCGACATCACCACCCCATTCGGCGGCGTCAAGCAATCGGGAACGGGTCGCGACAAATCGCTTCACGCGCTGTCGGAATACACAGAGGTCAAGACAACCTGGATCCGGCTCTGACACGCCAAAATAGGGAGTATACGATGAAGAAGGTTCTTGTTGCCGAAGGCAACATCCACGTTTCCCGCCAGTTGTCACGCCAGATCGGGGGGTTTTCGCAGGGCGAACGCTATGCCGAGGTGCTGCGCGGTCTGGCCCCGGGATTGCAAGTTGATGTCTACGACATGCCCGACAGTGACCTGCCGCCGCCCCTGCCGCTGGACAGCTACGACGGCATTGTGCTGACCGGTTCGGCGTTGAACATCTATGAGGACCGCCCCGAAGTTACCCGACAGATCGACTTTGCCCGCAAGGTTTTCCTGATGGGCACGCCTTTCTTCGGTTCGTGCTGGGGGCTTCAGATCGCCACGGTCGCTGCTGGCGGCTTGGTCGAGATAAACCACCGTGGCCGCGAGATCGGTTTTGCCCGCCGCGTCTTCCTGACAGATAGCGGGCGCGACCACCCCATGCATGCGGGCAGGCCCTTCTGCTATGACGCGCCGGCCGTGCACACCGACCATGTAACGCGCCTTGCCGAGGGCATGACGGTGACTGCCATGAACGCAATGAGCGAAGTTCAGGCCGCAGAAATCCGGCATGCGGATGGCGTGTTCTGGGGGGTGCAGTATCACCCCGAATTTTCGCTGCGCGACCTGTCGGATGTGCTGGTGCGCTATGCCGGGACGGTGATCGGGACCGAGAATCTCTTCCGCGATTCTGCCGACCTAGATACTTACGTGGACGATCTGCGCTGCCTCGAAGATGACCGCCGCCGCCGCGACATTGCCTGGCGCCATGCGATTGACGAGGATCTGCTCGACGATAGCCGTCGCACTTGCGAACTGTCGAACTGGCTCGAGATCATGGTCGGGGTAAAGCCGACGAACAGAACGCCGTGCAATGAGCTGTTCAACTACAATGTGCAAAGGCGCCGTCTACGGCTTTGATCCGAAACGTCCACCAACTTTCTAGACTAACTGAGCCAGTCCCGCGCGCTTGAATTAAAGGTTCTTACTCATGCCCGACTTCAAGAAAATCCTCATCGCCAACCGGGGCGAAATTGCCATTCGCGTCATGCGCGCGGCCAATGAAATGGGCAAGAAAACCGTGGCGGTCTATGCCGAGGAAGACAAGCTTTCCTTGCACCGCTTCAAGGCCGATGAGGCCTATCTGATCGGCGAGGGCCTGTCGCCAGTGGGCGCGTATCTGTCGATCCCTGAGATCATCCGCGTGGCCAAGATGGCGGGGGCCGATGCCATTCACCCCGGCTATGGTCTGTTGTCGGAAAACCCTGATTTCGTCGAAGCTTGCGATCAGGCGGGCATCACCTTTATCGGTCCCAAGGCCGACACCATGCGCGCCCTTGGCGACAAGGCTTCAGCCCGGCGGGTGGCAATGGCCGCCGGGGTTCCGGTGATCCCGGCCACCGAAGTTCTGGGCGATGACATGGCCGCCATCAAGGCCGAGGCCAAGGCGGTGGGCTATCCTTTGATGCTCAAGGCGTCATGGGGCGGCGGTGGGCGCGGGATGCGCCCGATTCTGGCCGAGGACGAGTTGGAGCTGAAGGTCCGCGAGGGCCGGCGCGAGGCCGAGGCCGCCTTTGGCAATGGCGAGGGCTATCTGGAAAAGATGATCCAACGCGCCCGCCATGTTGAAGTGCAGATTCTGGGCGACAAGCATGGCCAGATTTACCATCTGTGGGAGCGCGATTGCACCGTGCAGCGCCGCAACCAAAAGGTGGTTGAACGCGCGCCTGCGCCCTATCTGACCGAAGAACAGCGCGCCGAAGTTTGCGAAATGGGCCGCCGCATTTGCGCCCATGTGAATTACGAATGTGCAGGCACCGTCGAGTTCCTTATGGATATGGACGAGGGCAAGTTCTACTTCATCGAAGTGAACCCCCGCGTGCAGGTCGAACACACCGTTACTGAAGAAGTCACCGGGATCGACATCGTTCAGGCCCAGATTCTGATTGCCGAGGGCAAGACGCTGGCCGAAGCCACCGGGGTGGCCGATCAGGCCGGGGTCAAGCTGAACGGTCACGCGCTGCAGTGCCGGGTGACCACCGAAGACCCCTTGAACAACTTCATCCCCGACTATGGGCGCCTGACGGCTTATCGGTCTGCCACCGGAAACGGCATTCGTCTGGATGGCGGCACGGCCTATGCGGGCGGGGTGATTACCCGTTATTATGACTCATTGCTGGTCAAGGTGACCGCCCATGCCCAGACCCCGGAAAAGGCGATTGCCCGGATGGACCGCGCGCTGCGCGAGTTCCGTATCCGTGGGGTGGCCACGAATATTGAGTTCGTGATCAACCTCTTGAAGCACGAAACCTTCCTTGATTATTCGTACACCACGAAGTTCATCGACACGACGCCGGCGCTGTTCGCCTTCAAAAAGCGCCGTGACCGGGCGACGAAGATCCTTCTCTATATCGCGGACATCACGGTCAACGGGCACCCCGAAACCGCTGGCCGCCCGAAGCCCCCGGCCGAGGTGCGCGCGCCGAAACCGCCGATGCTGCGGGCCGAGCCTTCGATGGGCACCCGCAACCTGTTGGAACAAAAAGGCCCACAGGCCGTGGCCGACTGGCTGCGCGCGCAGAAAAAGGTGCTGATCACCGACACCACCATGCGCGACGGCCACCAGTCGCTGCTGGCCACCCGGATGCGCTCGATCGACATGATCAAGGCCGCGCCCGCCTATGCCGCCCACCTGCCGCAACTGTTTTCGGTCGAATGCTGGGGTGGCGCCACCTTTGATGTGGCCTATCGCTTCTTGCAGGAATGCCCATGGCAGCGCCTGCGCGATCTGCGCGCGGCCATGCCCAACCTGATGACGCAAATGCTTTTGCGCGGGGCCAATGGCGTGGGCTACACCACCTACCCCGACAATGTGGTGCAGGCTTTCGTCAAACAGGCCGTCCTGACCGGGGTTGATGTGTTTAGGGTGTTCGACAGCCTGAACTGGGTCGAAAACATGCGCGTTGCCATGGACGCGGTGCTGGAGGCGAACAAGGTTTGCGAAGGTACCGTCTGCTATACCGGCGATATTCTGGACCCTTCGCGCGCCAAGTATGACCTGAAATACTACGTCGCCCGTGCGCAGGAATTGAAATCTGCCGGGGCGCATATTCTGGGGCTGAAGGATATGGCGGGGCTGTTGAAACCCGCTGCCGCCAAACTGGTGGTCAAGACGTTGAAGCAAGAAGTTGGGCTGCCGATCCACTTCCACACCCATGACACCTCGGGTGCGGCGGCGGCTACCATTCTGGCGGCGTGCGATGCCGGGGTCGATGCGGTGGATGCGGCGATGGACGCGTTTTCGGGTGGCACCTCGCAGCCTTGCCTTGGTTCGATTGTCGAAGCGTTGCGCCATACCGAACGTGACAGCGGCCTTGATATTGGTGCTGTCCGCGAGCTGGCGAGCTACTGGGCACATGTCCGCGCCCAATATGCGGCGTTTGAATCCGGCCTCCCGGCCCCGGCGTCGGAGGTGTATCTGCACGAAATGCACGGCGGGCGGTTCGCCAACCGGAAAGCCAAAGCGCGTTCGCTGGGGCGGGGGGAGCGCTAGCCCGAAGTGTG
>CAYLYV010000034.1:0-33648 GCA_964387655.1 uncultured Cypionkella sp.
GACCTTGGAGAAGTTCAAGGGGCGGATGATGCGGGGTTCTTGCTCGATATAGTGCAGCATGTCTTTCTGATCGAAGGCATGATCGCCCAAGGTCAGGCAATCCGCCCCCGCACCCAGCAACACCCGCGCATGTTCGGCAGTCAGCCCCGCCCCCTGCGACGCGTTCTCGCCATTCACCACGACAAAATCGAGGCCCCAATCGCGGCGCAAGGTGGGCAGACGATCCACGATCGCCGCCCGCCCTGCCCGCCCCATCACATCGCCTAAAAACAGTATTTTCATGGCAATCGGCTTAGGCTGTGATGAAGGCGGCAGCAAGCCTATCCGCGACATTCATGGCGGCGGTGGGAGCCTCCGGCGGGGATATTTAAGGACAGATGAAATTGTTAAGGAGGCGCAGGGTTTTCCTTCGCGTCTGCGCGCCCTAGCTTGCGAGGATGGAATTGCCCGCCGCCCTGACAGATTGGTTTTCCGCCCAAGGCTGGGCGCTGCATCCGCATCAGCTGGCGATGTTGGCGCGGGCGGCGGATGCGTCGACTTTGCTGATTGCGCCCACCGGGGGTGGCAAGACGCTGGCGGGGTTTTTGCCGAGCTTGAGCGAGTTGGCGGATGGCAAGCATAAGGGGCTGCACACCCTCTATATCTCGCCGCTGAAGGCACTGACAGCGGATATCCGGCGCAATCTGCGGCGTCCGGTGGAAGGCGCGGGCCTGCCCATTCGCATCGAGGACCGCACCGGGGATACCACCTACACCCAGCGCCGCCGCCAGCGCGCCGATCCGCCGCATATTCTGCTGACCACGCCAGAAAGCCTTGCGCTGCTGCTCAGTTATGAGGATGCACCCCGGATTTTCGCCGGGCTGGCCCGCGTGATCGTCGATGAGATTCATGCGCTGGCCGAAAGCAAACGCGGGGATCAGTTGATGCTGCAATTGGCACGGTTGGAGAGTTTGTCCCCCGGTCTGCGGCGGATGGGGTTATCGGCGACGGTGGAGGACCCGCCTGGGCTTGCGGCGTTCCTAGGCGCTGGCACGGAAATTATGCAGGCCGACCCCGGCCCGGACCCCGATATTTCCATGCTGATCACGCAAGAGCCGCCGCCTTGGGCGGGCAACGGCGCGCATTATGCGATACCCGCGATTCTGGAACAGGTCAGGCAGCACAAGACCACGCTGATCTTTCACAACACCCGCGCGCAGGCCGAAATCTTTTTCCATCGGCTGTGGCTGTTGAACACCGAGGATTTGCCGATTGGCATCCATCACGGCTCGCTGTCGCGGGAACAACGCGACCGGGTGGAACAGGCGATGGTGGACGGCAAGCTGCGGGCGATTGTCTGCACCGGGTCACTGGATCTGGGCATCGACTGGGGCGATGTCGATCTGGTGATACAGGTCGGGGCGCCGAAGAACGTCAAACGCTTGGTGCAGCGGATCGGGCGGGCCAATCACCGCTATAACGCACCGTCGAAGGCGCTGCTGGTGCCTGCCAATCGTTTTGAGGTGGTAGAATGTCAGGCGGCGTTGCAGGCGGTGGTGGCGCATCAGCTCGATGGCGATCCGCGCGGGCCGGGGCCGTTGGATGTGTTGTGCCAGCATATTCTGGCGACTGCCTGCTCAGCCCCCTTCGACGCCGATACGCTTTACGGCGAGGTGATCACGGCGGGGCCTTATGCGGGGCTGACGCGCGCCGATTTCGACGGGTGCTTGGATTTTGTAGCGACAGGCGGCTATGCGCTGCGCGCCTATGACAAATGGCAGCGGCTGATGATCCGCGACGGCAAATGGTCCCTGCGCGATCCGCGCACGGCGGCGGTGATCCGGCAGAATTTGGGCACAATTCTCGACACCGAAACATTGAAAGTGCGGCTGAAGGGGCGGATGGGCGGCACACCTTTGGGCGAGGTGGAGGAGGCTTTTGCCAGCACCCTGACCCCCGGCGATACCTTTCTGATCGGGGGCCAAGTGGTGCGCTATGACGGGTTGCGGGAAATGACGGTGGAGGTGACGCGACAGCCGGGGCGTGACCCGAGGGTGGCGGTGTTTTCGGGCACGAAATTCGCCACCTCGACGCAACTGTCCGAGCGGATTTTGCAGATTTTCCAACAGGGCGACTGGCCCGACCTGCCGAGCCATACCGCGCATTGGCTGGGCTTGCAGCGCGCGGTCTCGCGGTTGCCGCAGCCGGGGCGGTTACTGGTGGAAACCTTTGGCTATGAGACGCGGCAGCATTTGGTTCTGTATGGTTTTGCGGGCCGCAATGCGCAGCAGACCTTGGGGCTTTTGCTGACCAAACGCATGGAAGATCAGGGCCTGCATCCGTTGGGTTTTGTTGCCACCGATTACGCGACGATGATCTGGGGGCTGGACGAAGTGCATGATCCGGCCACCCTGCTGGACCGGGCGACCTTGCGGGCGGATCTGGAGGGTTGGCTGGGCGGCAATGCGGTGATGAAGCGCACCTTCCGCAATGTGGCGATCATCGCCGGGCTGATCGAGCGCAGCCATCAGGGCCGGCGCAAATCCGGGCGGCAGGCGACGTTTTCCAGCGATATCCTCTATGACACCTTGCGCAAATATGACCCGGATCATCTGATACTGACAATCACCCGCAGCGCGGCGATGCGCGGCTTGGTCGATTTCGGGCGGTTGGAGGCGATGCTGGCGCGGATCGGTGACCGGATTGATCATGTTCGGCTGGAGCGGCCCTCACCGCTGGCCGCACCGCTGTTTTTAGAGATGGGCAAGGTTCCGGTCGTGGGGGCCGCGCGCGAGCGGCTGGCTCAGGATATGGCGTCAGCGCTGATGCGGGATGCCGGGTTGACCTGACAACAGGAGCCAGCTTGGCGGGCATCGAGCCCGCACGCGCTGGCGTTGCCACGGGAGGCGGCGCGGTCTTGCCAAGCGAGGAAGCCTGCGGCAAAGCTGCGGCCATGTATCGGTTTTCCCTTGCCTCGGCTGATCTGCACGCCCTGCCCTCGGGCGCGTTGCACTGGCCTGCCGAACGGCTTCTGGTGGTGTCGGACCTGCATTTCGGCAAATCGGAACGCCTCGCGCGGCGGGGTGGCGCGCTGCTGCCGCCGTTCGAGACCCGCGACACCTTGCAGCGGCTTGACACTGATCTGGAGGCGACGGGCGCGCGGGTGGTGATCTGTCTGGGCGACAGTTTTGATGATCTTCAGGCCGCAGATGCGATGGACCCCGCCGATCAGCTTTGGCTGACCCGGCTGATGGCGGGGCGGCAGTGGATCTGGATTGAGGGCAACCATGATGCCGGGCCATTGGCCTTGGGCGGCAGTCACCTTGCCGAAATGCAGATCGGGCCGCTGGCATTTCGCCATATCGCCACCGCACAAACGCCCGAGGTTTCAGGCCATTATCACCCGAAGCTGCGGCTGGCCGGGCAGGCACGGCGCTGCTTTCTGCTCGACCAAGCCCGGGTGATCCTGCCCGCCTATGGCAGTTATACGGGCGGGCTCTGGAGCCATGATCCGGCGCTGACCACGCTGATGCAGCCGCAAGCCTTGGCGGTGGCGATTGGCAAAACCGCCCTGCCCCTGCCGATGCCGCGCTAGGCGCTAGGCGCTAGGCGCTAGAGCGTGTCAGGTTGAGATCGAATCGAAAATCGCTGCCTCTCGCAGACGCTCGAACGCGTTTTTCGATAAGCATATTTCTCTCAAAACCGACCCACTCAAAGCAAGCCGCGCGCCACCAGCTTTTCACGGTGGTTCTTCGACACCGGCAGACGACTGCCGCCCGCCAGCACCACGAACAGCTTGGCAGCCTCGCGCTCCACTCTGTGCACCGCCTGCCACGCCACCCAATGCGAGCGGTGAATCTGATCGCCCTCCACCGGATCGGTTTCCGCCATCGCATCGCTGAGCCGCATCAGCAGGCTGGTGACGCCATGGCTGGTTTGCACGTCAACATAGTGATCGCGTACGGAAATCGACCACAAAGCGCCGGGGGCATCAATATCCAGCCGTTGCAGCAGCCGCGGCAGACGCGGCGCTTCAGGTTCAGGGTCCGGCTCTGCTGCCGCTGGCGCAGCAGGCGGCGCGTCATCCTCTGAGGCGACCGAGCGGTGCAGGGAGGACAGCCCCAGCGACAGCGAAAACACCAGCAGCATCAACTCGCCCAAACCGGGATAGCTGACGGGGTCGGGCGGCGGGATTTGGTGCAAAAACTGATCCAGCATCGGCGCGATGATCAGGCTGGCAAGGCCCGCATTCAGCGCCGAGGCCCAGCGAAACCGCCATAGTGGCAGCGCGCCGAACACCAGCACCCGAATCGCCACGCCCACCAGCATGATCGTCGCCAACAAGGGCGCTACCGCCAGCAAGCGCTGGCCAAAACTATAGACGGCATAGGTGCCAAACGGCCCGGTCAAAGTAACGAATAAGATCAGGACGACCCAAAAGATAAGGGACACGCCTGAACTTAGTTCTTGCTTAAATTTGAGGGCGAACGCCGACATGGGCCTCTGGCGCGTTACTGACTACGTCGGCGGTGCTTAGCGGCTGGTTTTGGTTGTGGCAATCATTTCAATTACCCAAATGGATAACTGCTGCGTATTAACAACGCTCTGTTGGGTTTCAGGCGGTCAAACCCTCGGGTTCGGGCAGGCCATTGGCGCGGCAGCATGCCGTAAGGGCATTTGCCAGCAGGCACGCGATGGTCATCGGGCCAACGCCACCCGGAACCGGAGTGATCGCGCCCGCCACTTTCGCCGCTGATTCGTACTGCACGTCGCCGACCAGCTTGTTTTTGCCATCGCGTTCAATGCGGTTGATGCCAACGTCGATCACCGTGGCACCGGGTTTGACGAAATCTCCGGTGATCATTTCCGGGCGACCGACCGCGGCGACCAGAATATCCGCGCCTCGGCAGACGGCGGCGAGGTCTTTGGTGCGGCTGTGCGCGATGGTGACGGTGCAGCTGTCGCCCAGCAGCAGTTGCGCCATCGGTTTGCCGACGATGTTGGAACGGCCCACAACCACCGCGTTCAGGCCCGCCAGTTTGCCATGGTGATCCCGCAGCATCATCAGGCAGCCGAGCGGCGTGCAGGGCACCATGCTCTTTTGCCCGGTGCCGAGCAGGCCAACGTTGGAAATGTGAAAGCCATCGACATCCTTCGCCGGATCAATCGTGTTGATGATCAGTTCAGAATTCAGATGAGCCGGCAGCGGCAACTGCACCAGAATGGCGTGCACTTTCGGATCGGCGTTCAGGCTGTTGACCAAAGCCAGCAGATCGGCTTCGGATGTGTCCGCAGGCAGGCGATGTTCGAAAGATGCCATCCCGACTTCAATGGTCGAGGCGTGCTTGTTGCGCACATAGACCTGCGACGCCGGGTCTTCGCCGACCAGAACCACCGCGAGGCCCGGCTGGATGCCGTGGCTTTCGCGCAGTTTGGCGACATGTGCCTGCACTTGGGCGCGCACTTTGGCCGCGAAAACTTTGCCGTCGATCACTGTAGCGGTCATCTCGTGTCTCCCTTAACTCGCGGCCGCGAAGGCGCTGCGATAATGGTCCATTTGCATCCGGGTCGCCAGAACGGCGTTTTTCATCAAGGTGGCAACGGTGACGGGGCCAACGCCGCCCGGCACCGGGGTGATCCAGCCTGCCACGGATCGGCAGCTTTCAAAATCCGCATCGCCGACAGTTTTGCCATCGACGCGGTTGATGCCAATGTCGATCAAAGCCGAGCCGGGTTTCAGCATCGCCCCCGTCACCAGACCGGGCTTGCCCACCGCCACAAACACCGCATCGGCGGCGCGGCTGTGCACCGCGACTTGGCGGGTCATGTGGTGGCAGACCGTGACGGTCGCCCCCAGCCCCATCATCAGGAAGGCAATTGGTTTGCCGACAATTTCACTGTGGCCAATGACGCAAACGTCCAGCCCCTCCAGCTTCAGCGGCAGGGTTTTCAGGATTTCCACCGCCGCGACCGCCGTGCAGGGGCCAAGGGCGAGGTCGTTGTAGACGATATTGCCGATCGAAGCCGGGTGCATCCCCTCGACATCCTTCAACGGATGCACGGCTTTTTGCAGCGCCTTCACCGGGATATGCGCGGGCAAGGGGCGTTGAATGATGATGCCATTGACGCGCGGATCGGCGTTCAGACCCGCCAGAACCCCTGTAAGTTGTTCCAGCGAAATGCTTTCCGGATAATTCCGCGCCTCAAACCCGACGCCCGCATCATTGGCCTGCCGCTGCTGGTTGCGCACATAAAGCTCCGCCGCAGCCACATCCCCCACCGAGATCGACACCAGCTTCGGCGTCCAGCCCGCATCCGTCAAAGCCTGCGCTTCCAGCAAGGTTTCGCCCCGCATCCGCGCCGCAATGGCTTTTCCGTCAATCAGCGTCGCCGTCATTCCGGCTTTTCCTTATCCGTAACCGGACGCAGCGTGTGCGCCTCATATTTGTAGTAGTTCAGCACAAACACCCAGACCCGCCGCAAAATCCACATCGACACCGCAAACACGACACCGCTGCAAGCAACGAGCACACTTGCTCCGACGAATTGCAACGCCCAAGGAGCGACTAGGAACACCCAGACATAAAAGTCTGCGGCAAGCACACCGATCGAGAACACCAGAAGGCAGAGCATAGCGACAAGTTCTGCTGGCCTACCGCCTGCCCTGCCGTGATGTGTGCCCAAATGGCTTACCCCTGCCCCAGAACCCGTTCCTCGCGCGCGATGGACCATTCGATGATCCGCCGCCAGAGGTCTTCTGCCAAAGCAGGGTCCAGCCCTTCGGCATTGGCCCGCGCCTTGACCCGATCGACCACCTGCTCCACCCGGTCATGGATGCGGGCGGGCAGCATTTCGGTTTGTTTCAGCACGGCAGCGCGGTCGATATAGCCCGCCCGCGCCGCCAGTTTTGCCACGATTTCCGCATCCAGCAGGTCGATCTGAACACGCAAGTCTTGCATCGTCTGGCAATCAGCGGGGGCCTTCATCGCGCTCTCCTTTGGGCTGGCATCGACCTAAATCCGATGCAGCCCAAAGGCAAGGTGACGAATGGCCCCAGCCTGTTTCAACGAAGGCTTAGAACAGCCCTTCGACGTTGCCATCCGCGTTCAGGCGGATCACTTCGGCGGACGGCACCTTCGGCAGACCCGGCATGGTCATGATCTCACCGCAGATCGCGACGATGAAACCAGCACCCGCCGACAGCCGCACTTCCCGCACAGGCACGGTATGCCCGGTGGGCGCGCCGCGCACGGTCGGATCGGTGGTGAAGCTGTATTGGGTCTTCGCCACACAGATCGGCAGATGGCCGTAGCCCGCAGCTTCCCAGGTTTTCAACTGGTCGCGGATCGACTTGTCGGCGATCACTTCATCGGCATGATAAATCCGCTTGGCGATGGTTTCCAGCTTCTGGAACAGCGGCATTTCATCGGGGTAGAGCGGTGCGAAGTTGGCCGCACCGGATTCCGCCATTTGAACGACCTTTTTCGCCAGTTCCTCAATGCCTTCCGACCCCAAGGCCCAGTGCTTGCACAGGATCGCTTCTGCGCCCTGCTCGGCGACATAGGCTTTCACCGCAGCGATTTCAGCATCGGTGTCGCTGAAGAAGTGGTTGATCGCGACCACAACCGGCACGCCGAAGCCTTTGACGTTGCCGATGTGACGGCCCAGGTTCGGGCAGCCTTTTTTCACCGCATCGACGTTCTCGGTGCCCAGATCAGCCTTGGCGACGCCGCCGTTCATCTTCATCGCGCGGACAGTCGCCACGATCACCGCAGCCGAGGGCTTCAGGCCCGCCTTGCGGCACTTGATGTCGAAGAACTTCTCAGCGCCCAAGTCAGCGCCGAAACCAGCTTCGGTCACCACATATTCGCCGAGTTTCAGCGCGGTTTTGGTGGCGATCACCGAGTTGCAGCCGTGGGCGATGTTGGCAAACGGGCCGCCATGCACGAAGGCCGGGTTGTTTTCCAGCGTTTGCACGATGTTCGGCTGCATCGCGTCTTTCAAGAGAACGGTCATCGCACCGTCGGCCTTGATGTCGCGGCAGTAGATCGGGGTTTTCGCGCGGGTGTAGGCGACGACAATGTCACCCAGACGCTTTTGCAAATCGTCCAGATCGTTCGACAGGCACAAAATCGCCATGACTTCCGACGCCACGGTGATGTCAAAGCCGGTCTGACGCGGGAAACCGTTCGACACGCCGCCGAGGTTGACCACGATGTCGCGCAAAGCGCGGTCGTTCATGTCCATCACCCGGCGCCAGACGATGCGGCGGGCGTCGATCTCAAGGCTGTTGCCCCAATAGATGTGGTTGTCGATCATCGCCGACAGCAGGTTGTGGGCCGAAGTGATCGCGTGGAAGTCGCCGGTGAAATGCAGGTTCATTTCTTCCATCGGCACAACTTGGGAATAACCGCCGCCAGCCGCGCCGCCCTTCATACCGAAGTTCGGGCCGAGCGAGGCCTCACGGATACACACCACGGCCTTTTTGCCGATGCGGTTCAGGCCATCGCCCAGACCCACGGTGGTGGTGGTCTTGCCTTCGCCAGCAGGCGTCGGGTTGATCGCGGTGACCAGAATCAGCTTGCCATCCGGGCGCGAGGCCAAGGATTTGATGAACTCTTGGCTCACCTTGGCTTTGTCATGGCCATAGGGCAGCAGATGCTCAGCCGGGATGCCAAGCTTCGCACCAATCTCCATGATCGGCTTTTTCTTGGCTTCGCGTGCAATCTCAATGTCGGTTTTGAAGGCCATTTCACTCTCCCAAGGGGCACGGACTGTCCCGTTGGCGACGTGATACCGGAGAAAATGGCGATTCAAACGCGCTTTTCCGACTTCTTCCCATCCAAATTCGCCAGACGAAGTTTCCGATCGGAAAGTGCGGGGCGGGTGGAGGAAAAATTCCACCATTAGAACGTACATTCTACTTCAACGCATGACCGCAGTTGTCATCAGGTCGCGGCTTTGCAGGCTTGAGCGAAAACAAAGCTTGGCTTAGCCTGACCCCAGTTTAGCACGACAATTATCACCGATCGCTTTTTCGCAGCCCCCTTAAGCGGGCGTTTTCACAGGAACATGGTTATGAGCAACGACACCTATAATGCCGATATTCTGGCACCGACCACCGCTACCGTAACCATTGACGAGATCGACGGCATCGGTCTGGATTGGCTGGTGGTGAACGGCAGCTATCCGGTCGCCACCGATATCCGGCTGAGTTGGTGGTCAGAGAACGGCACCTCGACCCAAGCCTCGGCCCGGTTCGATCCGATAGAGGGCCAAGGCCACCGCTTGGTGATCAACGGGCTGATTGAGAACGTGCGCGGATCAAACACCACCGACTTCATTCAGGGCAATGAGGTGGCCAACATTCTATACGGCGATGCGGCGGCAACCGGACCCGGCGGCAATGACACGATTTCGGGTTTTGACGGCAATGACAGCATCTACGGCGGCGCGGGCAGCGATGTAATCAACGGCGATAGCGGCAATGATCGGCTTTATGGCGGTGCGGGCGCGGATAGCCTGAATGGCGGCTCGGGGCGCGATCTGATCATCGGCGGCGGCGGGGCGGATGTGATGTATGGCGGCGCGGATGGCAATGATACATTGTCCTATGCGGGATCCAGCGTCGGCGTCACGGTTGCGCTGACCTTTGGCGGCACCACCAATGGCGTGGGCGGCGATGCGCAGGGCGATGTGATTGGCGGCTTTAGCGACATTATCGGCTCGGCGGGGTCAGATCGTTTGACCGATACCGTCAAGACCGCCGTGGCGTCTGGCGGCAATAACAACAGCTTCTACGGCGGGCTTGGCAATGACACGCTGTATCTCGGCGGCGGCGTCGATGATGGCCACGGCGGCGTGGGCAATGATGCGCTGTGGGGTGAGGTTGGGAACGACCTGCTCTACGGCGATGATGGCAACGACATGCTGGTCGGCGGCATCGGGGCGGATCGGCTTTGGGGCGGTCTGGGCGCGGATCAGTTTGTGTTCAGAACCACCGCCGAAACCACCACGGCTGCGCTCGGTCGCGATAGCGTGCAGGATTTCAATCGGATAGCGGGCGATAAGATTGACCTGCGCACCCTGGATGCCGACAGCAGCGTGGCGTTGAATCAGGCCTTTACCTATATCGGCACCGCGGCATTTGACGGTCGGCACGGGCTGTTACATGCCACCGTCTCGGGCGCAAACCTGTTGGTGACCGGCGATATCAACGGCGACAAGGTCGCGGATTTCAGTATTTTGGTGGCAAATACCGCCGCGCTGATCGCCAGCGATTTCCTGCTTTAGTCTTAGCTTTGGCGGGCTCTGGCCTGCTGCAGATGCGCCCAGACCGGTTGGTCGGGGATATGCAGGCGCACTTTTGCGCCGACCCACAACAGACCTTCCGCTTCCACCCAAGCGGTGAGGCCGCGCAGGCCGATGGCGGCGGGTTTGAAATGTTTGCCGTAGCCGGCATGGCGGGCCTCAATCGGGCGGGCGGGCAAGGTGCAGGGGCGGTTCTCCATATCGACCACGAGGGTCGCGCCGCCTTCGGCCTGTAAGCGGCTGGAGGGCGGCAAATGGCTGAAATCCGGGATGCCTGCAATCACAAGGCTGGTGCCCAGCAGCGCGGGGTCAAGACTGTCGAGGCCCATCTTGGCCGCGATCTGCGCCAGATCCTCCGCCGCCATCACCGCGAATTGCCGGGTGTTGCGGATGGGATGATCACGCTTGTAAAGCGCTGCAACCCGGCTACAGGCGGGGCGGTTGATGCCGCCATGCGCCTCACCTTCCGGGCCGTCGAAGCCTGCGAAAATCTCAGTCAACGCCGCACTTTCCAGCGCTGCATCGCGGTCGGCCACCCGGCCCAGCCAAGTGATCGTACCGTAAAATGCGGTGGGGATCAGTGCAGGCATCTCAGACCTTTAACGTGAAAAACACCCGTTTGAACGGGAACAGCACCGCGCCATCCTTTTGCAGCGGATAGGCGGCAGACAGGCTGGCTTCATAGGCGGCGCTGAAGCTGGCGAGTTCCGTCTGTGACAGCTTTTCCGCAATCGGGCGCATCGCGGTGGCTTGGGTGAACGCCCGCACCGGGTGCATCGCAGCGGTCGGCTCTAAGCGTTGGATATATTCGGTCTCCCAAGCCGCAACCGCCCCCAAGGGTGACAGCAGCGCATAATAGTCCTCGGCCTTGGCGCAGGGCGATACCTCTTTGGAGAAATCAAAGCGGTCGGGGAACATCGACCCCGCAATATCGCGCAGAAACCGATGCGAGGCGGCTTTGAACTGTCGCGGCATCTGCACTGCCAGCACGCCGCCCGGTGCCAGATAGCCCGCCAGCCGCGGCAGCAGCCCCGCATGATCCGGCACCCATTGCAGCGCCGCGTTCGAGAAGATCAACGCAGACGGCGTCTCAGGCCGCCAGCCCGCAATATCCACGGCGTCAAGGCTGGCATATACCCCCAAGCCCCGCGCCTGCGCCAACATCGCCTGCGAGCTGTCCACGCCCTGCAACACGCGCCCCGGAAACCGCGCAGCCAGTGCCTCGGCCACCGCGCCATCGCCACAGCCAAGATCCACCACGCAGCCTTCCGGCACACCGCCCACCTGCGCCAGCAAATCCAGTGCGGGGCGCAAACGCAAACCCCGAAACCTTGCGTAGGTCTCGGGGCTCCAGTCTGTGTCGGTTGCGCTCACGCAGAGGGCTCCGGTGCCACCGGCGGCACCACCTTGGGTTTACGCGCGCGGGTTTTCGGGATCGCGATCACCCCCGAGCCGCCACTGGGCCCATCGCCCATGCCATCATCCACCGCACTCGGCGTATCACCCGCAACCACTTTGCGAATTTCTTCGCCGGTCAGGGTTTCATATTCCAGCAAGCCCTTGGCCAACCGCTCAAATCCTTCGGCTTGTTCGGTCAGGATGCGGCGCGCGGTCTCGTAACCCTCATCAATCAGGCCCTTAACCTCATGCTCGATCAGCATTTTCGTCTCCGCCGACACCGAAAGCCCGGCGGTTTTGCCCTGATAGCCTTCATGCGCTTCGGCATAGTCGATATTGCCGACCGCATCCGACATCCCCCAGCGCATCACCATCGCGCGGGCGAGGCCAGAGGCCTGCTGGATGTCGCCCGACGGCCCGTTCGAGACGGTATCTTCGCCCCATTTCATAATCTCGGCAGCCTTGCCGGCCATCGTCATCGCGATCTTCTGCTTGCACTCATCCTTGTGCCAGTTCAGCCGATCAATCTCGGGCAACGACACCACCATGCCCAAAGCGCCGCCGCGCGGGATGATGGTGGCTTTGTACACCGGATCGCATTTCGGCAAAGCCATGCCGACAATCGCATGGCCCGCCTCATGATAGGCGGTATGCTCTTTCTGCTCATCGGTCAGCACCATCGAGCGGCGTTCTGCCCCCATCATCACCTTGTCTTTGGCCGATTCGAAATCCGACATGGTGACAAAGCGGCGACCGACGCGGGCAGCCAGCAGCGCGGCCTCGTTCACCAGATTCGCAAGGTCTGCCCCCGAGAAACCGGGGGTGCCGCGGGCGATCACCCGCAGGTCCACATCCGGCCCGGACGGCACTTTGCGGGCATGCACCGACAGGATCTTCTCGCGGCCTTTGATATCGGGATTCGGCACGTGAATGGTACGGTCAAACCGGCCCGGACGCAGCAAAGCCGGGTCCAAAACATCCTTCCGGTTGGTCGCGGCCACAATGATCACGCCTTCATTGGCGTCAAAACCGTCCATCTCGACCAGCAGCTGGTTCAGGGTCTGCTCACGTTCATCATTGCCACCGCCGACACCGACACCGCGCGCGCGGCCCACAGCGTCGATCTCGTCGATGAACACGATGCAGGGTGCGTTTTTCTTCGCCTGTTCAAACATATCGCGGACGCGTGAGGCGCCGACACCGACGAACATCTCGACAAAATCCGAGCCAGAGATTGAGAAGAACGGCACGCCCGCCTCGCCCGCAATCGCGCGCGCCAGCAGGGTTTTACCGGTACCGGGAGGGCCAACCAGCAGCGCCCCTTTCGGAATTTTACCGCCAAGCCGCGAGAATTTCTGCGGATTGCGCAGGAATTCAACGATCTCCTCCAGCTCCTCTTTCGCCTCATCAATGCCCGCCACGTCGTCAAACGTCACCCGGCCTTGCTTTTCGGTCAGCAGTTTGGCGCGCGATTTGCCAAAGCCCATCGCCCCGCCTTTGCCGCCGCCCTGCATCCGATTCATGAAGAAAATCCACACGCCGATCAGCACGATGAACGGCAACCACACCGACATCAGCGACAGGATGCCGGATTGTTGCTGGCTTTTCGCTTTCACTTCAACGCCTTTGGCGAGCAGCCGATCGGTCAGCATCGGATCGTTCGGCGCAATGGTCGCATAGGATGTGCCATCCTTGCCCTTCACGATCACGCTTTCGCCATCCAGCGTCGCCGAGGCGACCTCTCCAGCGTCAACCCGCTGAATAAATTCGGAATAAGCCACGTTGGACGACCCCGACGTGCCCGCCCCGGTGTTGAACATTTGAAAGAGCGCAAGGATCAGCAGAAAGAGGACGACCCAGAATGCAATGTTTCGTGCGTTACCCACGAACTTCTCCGTATGATTGGCCGGGAGGCCCGAATGGGACCAGTTTCGGCGGTTGTTCTTAAGATAGAGATAAGTCCGCCGGGTTCAATGCGATAAGATAAAGGAAGCGAAGCTGGGGCTACAATTTGCGCACCAACCGTTTGAAAATCCGGCGAGGGGTGCGGCAATAAGCGTCTGATCCTGCCAGATCGCGGGGCTGACCAGCAGCGCATCGCGGGGCTGGCCAAGGCTGCGCCAGTCTTTGCAAAGGCTCAGACCGTCAGCGCCGAGGGCGCGGATGGTTAAGTTTGGGGCATGGGGGCCAGTGAGATGCCAGCGGTTGTCCCAAAGCTGCGTGGTCGGACATTCCAGACCCGCCACAGCGCGTGGCTCTCGCAGGATCGTCAGTTGCTTGTCTTTCATGCGAAAGCGGCAACCGCCAAGGGTTGCCTCACGGCCCTGCCCGAGCGCCATCTCAAGATTGACAAGCTTCTGGGCGCGTGGCGCATAGTCGGCCCCTGCCAGCCATTTTATCGCCGTCTGAAGCAACCTGCGGCTGATCTCGGCACTGCCGTATCCCACATCGCGCCACTGGACATGCAGCGCGCCCGCGCTTTCCCGGCCAACGCGCGCCCACAGATCAGATGTCGCCCAGATCAATCCCTGCTGCGCGACCGCCAAATTGCCAACCGTCGCCGCCAACCTTTCCACGGTGATGCCCAGAGGCTTCAATGCCGTCAATGCCTTCCGTGCTTTCACGCGTGTAAAGCGGTCA
Organism: uncultured Cypionkella sp.; assembly: GCA_964387655.1. Taxonomy (GTDB): domain Bacteria; phylum Pseudomonadota; class Alphaproteobacteria; order Rhodobacterales; family Rhodobacteraceae; genus Cypionkella. Next base: position 14,329 of record CAYLYV010000034.1, read on the forward strand.
TTGTCATTGCTCGGATCATCCATCCAAGCGACACCATGTCGGGTCAGAAAGCGGCGCAGGTCCGCACGGCAAACCGACAGCAGCGGACGGGAAAACCGAACCCCCGCTTGCGTCCAAGTGGGGCGCATCCCCGTCAGCCCATCCAAACCCGCCTCACGCGCAAGGCCCATCAGAAAGGTTTCGGCCTGATCATCGGCGGTATGGGCCAACATCACATCGCGCACTCCGCTGCGCTGCGCCCAGTCGGCAAGCAACGCATAGCGGGCACGGCGGGCCTGATCTTGCAGATTTCCCACCACAACATCATGCTTCCAAAGCAATGTTTCATGCGCAATGCCAAGGGCTTGGCAGATTTTCGCGACTTCGGCAGCTTCGTGCGCAGAACCTTGGCGCAAGCCATGATCCACAGTTGCGGCGCGCAGATTGATGCCCAAACGCGGGGCTGCAATCGCGAGTATATGCAACAAGGCAAGAGAGTCGCTACCACCGGAAACTGCAATTCCAATCACGGCACCCGGCTTTTTGAGGGCCGACATGAAGCCCCCAAAAATGAACAAATGGGCGTCTTCGCCCATTTGCATCACCCAATCGAAAGGATTGTCAGAGCCTTCTGCCGTCACTGACACCCCAGCCCCTGCATCGAGACCTGCGCATTGGTGGCGTGAATGGTGCCCGGAAAGCGGTTGCCGACCTCGGCCAAGGTCACGCAAGCATCGGGCGTCTGTCCCAAAGCGCCTAGGGCCTGCCCCAGTTTCAGCAGCGACTCGGCGGCAAACGGCCCGTCCGGCTTGCCCGAAAACGCCTCCAGATAGGCCCGCGCCGCATTGGCGGTCTCGTTCAGCTTGGTCAGCGCCTCACCCCGGTTAAAGTTGGCTTCTTCGCTCAATGGGCTGCCAGGATAGGATTGCGTAAAGGTCGCAAAGAGGTCCGCGGCGGTGCGAAAGTCACCTTGACCGAGCACCCCCTTGGCCCGGTCAAAATCGTTCTTTTCCCCCATTGCCAGTTCCGGCGCATCCGCAGCCGCCGCTGTATCCGTCGCAGCCACCGGAGCCGGATCAGCCGCCACTGGCGCTGCCGCCGTATCGCCGCCCAACACCGGCGTTTCCGGGATATTCGCCGGATCGCAACCCTCGGTCTGCTCGCACAGCCGGAACTCGATATCGCCGATCCGGTTGGTGCCGTCGCTGATCACCCGGTTCAGCTTCAGCTCGATCTCCTCGGCCTTGGCGGTCACCCGCGTCAGCTCGGCCTCCATCGCATCCATCCGCTGCAAGGCGTCGCCGCCCGCAGCCCCGGTCGAGGCCGCCCCCGATTGCACCAGTTCGGCCTTCAAGGCGTTGAACTGCGCCGACAACTGGCCCAACTCGGCCTTCAGATCGGCAAGGGTCTGCGCCTTGTCCTGCGCAAGCGCGGGCAAGGGCAGCAGGGCAAGGCAGACAACCAGCCAACGCATCAGATCCGTCTCCGTTTCAGATCGGGGACCCGCCCTGCGGCAAGCCCCCTCAGGTTAAACCGTCAAGTTAGGCCCCGGTTCCCATCGACAACACCGTCACAGCGCGGCGGTTCTTCGAATAGCAACCCTCGTCCGAGCACACTTCAATCGGGCGCTCTTTGCCGTAAGAAATCGTCCGCATCCGGCTGGGCGACACGCCTTGGCTGATCAGGAAATCTTGCACCGAAGCCGCACGACGCGCGCCAAGCGCGAGGTTATACTCACGGGTGCCCTGCTCATCGGCATGGCCTTCGATGATGATCGCGTAATCGCCATTGGTCGCCAGCCACGAGGCCTGCCCCGCCAGCACGCCCCGTGCTTCCGGCGTCAAGGTCGACTGATCCACCGGGAACAACACACGGTCGCCGACCGATTGGTTGAAATAGGCAATCGAGCGCGGATTGCTCGGGTCGCCCAGACCGTTGGTGTTGATGCCACCCGTGCCTGCGCCGGTGTTCATGCCATCGGCACCAGTGCCATTTTTATAGCGGTCGGGGTTGTTACAAGCGGCCAGACCAAGGGCTGCGACCAGCAGAAGGGCTTTCGGAAGCAAAGTCATCAGGGGTATCCTTTTCTTATGGGCTCGATTGCGCCCGTTATATCAGCTTTGCGCCGCCAGGGGAATCGCCCGCGCGCGTCGGCGCGCAAACTTGCTGGCGGCAATTCAAGAATTACGGCAACATCGGCGACCAGGACGGGTCCGAGGCCGGGCCTTCGGTCGGGATCGCTTTCAGGTTCCGCCCGGACACATCGACCGACATCAGCCCCGCCTGACCCCCCGCGCCCGCGCCTTCGCGGGTGAACATGATCACCCGGCCATTCGGCGCCCAGGTCGGGCCTTCATCGAGGAAAGAGGCCGTCAGCAGGCGTTCCTCGGTGCCATCGGTCAGCATCGCGCCAATGTGGAAGCGGCCCTCGTTCTGCTTGGTGAAGGCGATCATATCGCCGCGCGGACTCCACACCGGGGTCGAGTACCGCCCCTTGCCGCCCGAAATCCGCACCCCTTCGCCGCCGCCCGCGCCCATCATATAGATTTGCTGGGTGCCGGAACGGTCGCTTTCAAACACGATCTCGCTGCCATCCGGGCTGAAGCTGGGCGAGGTTTCAATCGACGGCGCATTGGTCAACTGGCTCATCGCGCCAGAGTTGATATCCATCGAGTAAATGTCGGTATTGCCGCCCTTTTCCAGCGAGAACACCACAGTATTGCCATCCGGGCTGAACCGCGGCGCAAAGGTCATCGTACCCGGCACCTCGCCCAAGTTGCGGGTCTTCAACGACCCCACATCCATCAGATAAATCGCCGGGAAGCCCGAGGCATAGGACGTAAACAGAATCCGGTCGCCAGAGGGCGAGAACCGAGGGGCGAGGACGATGCTACTGCTATCCGTCAGATATTTCACATTCGCGCCGTCATAATCCATCACGCCAAGGCGTTTCTGGCGCTGGTTCTTCGGCCCACTCTCGGCCACATAAACCACCCGGCTGTCGAAATAAGGCCCCTCGCCGGTGATCCGAGAATACACCGCATCCGCCACCTTATGCGCCATCCGCCGCCAACTGCCCGGCGTGCCCGCAAATTGCAGCCCCTCGCCCAACGGTTGCCCCGAGGCCACGTCGAACAGACGGAACTTGACGACGATCCGGTCGCCCCCCGCCTGCACAGCGCCCGTGATCAGGGCTTGGGTGTTGATCGCCTGCCAATCCGGGTAGGAAATCGGCGCATCGAACGAGGTGACGCGGCTGATGTAAGCATCCTTCGGCGTCTCGATGAACAGCCCAGTGCCCGCCAAATCCGCCGCAACGACGCGTGCGATATTGGTAGCAAGCTCTCCCGCGCCGCCTTCATCAATGAAATCCGGCACCGCGAAGGGCATCGGTTCGACCACGCCATTAATGTCGATGGTCAGTTCGGCATTTGCAGCAGTGGCTATGCTGGAAAGACCTATCAACAGGGCGGCGGTCAGTGTTTTGAAAAGGGTCATCTTGTCCTCGTTTGACACGGGCTTGGTATGTGGCCTGTTCTGGCCTTGTAACTTTGCGAGATTCGCGCGGCGATTGCAGGGGAAACTTGGGAAATTCATCTCAACCTCATCCCGCTGGAGTCAAAAGTCATCTCGATAGCCCCCAGAAGCGCATACTTGGCCGGATCGAAGGCGAAACCTTGCTTACCCCCACAGCCTTTTTGTGACCGGATGACTGCCCGACGCGCTGCCTGATAGGCCTGCTCCACTGCGTCTTCCTCGCCCCCGGAGAAGGATGTCATCGTGATCCGCCGATGCTTCGGCTTTCCCTGCGCGTCGATTTCAACCCGCAGCAGCAACGCCACTTGTTGAGCGCGGGTGGACATTGCTCCGATGTTCCAGCATTTCATGATGGCCGATTGAAGATTTGCAATGTCATCGGCTGCGACGGTCATCACTGGTGCTGGTGGCGAGTTATCTGGTTCATTCCAAATCATTCCCACTGTCGGCTGTGGACTAACATCGACCAAGACCACCAAATCAGCCCGCGCCGCCCCAAATTCAAGGACGGACGCCCCAAAGAGTGTCGCAGCAGAGAGCACCGCTATGCCGAGGGATTTGAGAGGCAATCTCTGAATGATCATCTCAGCCTCATCCCGCTGGAGTCGAAGTTCAGGTTCAACACGTTCCATTCAGCGTATTTTGCCGGGTCGAGATCGTAACCCGGCTTACCAGCACAGCCATTCACCGCGCGTTTGATCGCACGCACCGCCGATTCATAGGCCGTGTTCACCGCCGCTTCATCGCCACCCGAAGATGCCGTCATGCTGATGCCATCGTAATTCGGCGTGCCGTCTTCTTTCATCTCAACCCGCACCGTCAGCTTGACACGTTGGGCCGCACTGGAGAGCGTGCCGATGTTCCAGCATTGGTTGATCGCCACCCGCAGGCCTTCCTTCTCACCCGCCGTCATCGGCGGGCCTTCGGGAATATCGGTCTGCCCGCCATCGGTGGCCGGGGCGTCGCTTGCCGCATCTGCCAAAGCCGCCTCAAGCGCCGCTTTATCAGCGGCCTCCGCATCGGCCTTGGCCTGCGCATCTGCCTTCTCTTTGGCTTTCTGCGCGGCCTTTTCATCTGCTTTGGCCTGCGCGTCCGCTAGCTGCTTCGCATCCGCCTCGGCCTGCGCATCCAGTGCTACCTGCGGGTCCTCCGTTGGCGTCTCAACCACAGGCTTATCCGGGCGCGATTGCGGGCGGCGGCTGGAGGTCGGGGCCAAATCCGGCGCATCAGACGGCTCGGCTTCCGGCACGATGGCCGAGGCGCTGTCTTCTGGCGCGGCGGCAGGCTTTTCTTCTTCCACCACAGGCTGATCGGTCGGCTGATCCGTCACCTCCGGCGTGGCCGTATCGGCCACTTCCGGGGTTTTCTCAGGGCTGACCACCGGCGTATCGGTGATCTTGGTTGAGGGCCGGGGCTTGGGCTTCACGGTGATCACAGGCACCGCTACCGGCTGTTCTTCCTCGGCAATCGGCGCCACCACGGGCGGCGCTTCATCCGGCTGCGGATCCTCGGCCACCGGAATATCGGGCGATGGCACCGCAGGTTCCACCGGAGCAGGTTCCGCCACCGCCACCTCAGGCTCGACCGGCGCAGGCGCTTCGACCTGCGGTTTCGGCTGTGGCTTGGCGGCTGGCTTCACCTCAGGCATCTCTGCCGGAGGTTTTTCCGACTTCGCCGCCGCATCCTGCATCGCCTTCAAATCCGACTCGGACACCATCGAGACCTGCACCGACTCCGGCGGTGGCAACTCACGCGGCGCGAACAGCCAGTCGCCGAACACCACCCAGGTGATGACGACCGCATGACCGATACCGGAAAGGATCTGGCTCTTGTCCATCGCGCGTCAGTTGCCGTCCATCTTCGGCCCGCCCGCATCGGTCACAAGCCCAATGTTGCTGAACCCGCCCGCAGACAGTGCCCCCATCACCTCCGCCACGCGGGTATAGGGCAGCGCGCCATCGGCCCGCAGGAAGATCTTGTCGGATTTGCGGGTCGTCGCAATCGCCTGCAGCTTGGCAATCAAATCGGCATCCGCCACTTCCGAGGTCTGGATCATCAAAATCCCCTCAGCAGTGATCGACACCGTCAAAGGCTCCTCTTGCTCGGTCGGCAAGCTGGTCGCCGCCGTCTTCGGCAATTCCAACGGCACCCCAACCGTCAGCATCGGCGCTGTCACCATGAAGATGATCAGCAGCACCAGCATCACATCGACAAACGGCGTGATGTTGATATCGGCCATCGCCGCCGACGAACCCCGCCGCCGCCTGCGCCCACCGCCACCGGATTTTTTGACAACCCCCGCGCCCATATCAGGCGTCCAACTGGCGCGACAGGATCGTCGCAAACTCATCCGCAAAGGCTTCATACCCCGAGGTGATATGCTCGCTGTCCGCATTGAGTTTGTTGTAGAAAATCACCGCCGGAATAGCCGCAACCAGACCGATCCCGGTCGCCATCAAAGCCTCGGCAATACCCGGGGCCACCGTGGCAAGGTCGGTGTTCTTCGTCGCCGCAATCTGGGTAAAGGCGTGCATAATGCCGTAGACCGTGCCGAACAGCCCGATGAACGGCGCGGTCGCCCCCACCGTCGCCAAGAACGACAGGCCTTTGTTCAAAACCCCGGCCTCGCGCGCAATCGCCACATCCATCGCCCGGTCAATCCGCGCCTGCGCGCCCGCGATCAAGCCGCCATCCTGCCGATGCGAGCGTCGCCATTCCAGCATCCCAGCGGCAAAAATCTTCTCAGACGGCCCCTGTGGATCGCTGCCGATCTTCTCGAACAGCCCATCCAGAGGCTCGCCCGACCAGAATTCACGGTCAAACACCGTCGCCTCGCCGCGTGATTTGCGGAACAGGATGTGCTTTTGAATGATGATCGACCATGACCAAAACGACATCACGATCAGACAGACCATCACCAGCTTGACCGTGAGGGTTGCGCGAAAAAATAGGGCGAGCATAGAGAAATCAATCTCTTGCGCCATGCCGACGGCTTCCGTGTTCATTATGCCTGCTCTTGTTATCGGGGCTCTTTGGCCGCTTATTGCCCTAATTCTAACGAGAATTGAACCCGATTGCCAACACAATGGCGCGATCTTGGCAACAAACCGCCCCGAAAGTTGGTTTTCGTGAACAGTCGCTGAAACCATGGGCGCAGAATTAATGCCGCTCTGGCAATAACTTGGTGCGCATCCCCACGGGAATACGCGCTGGAAGGCCGGCCTCGGTCAGACACACCAGTGTAACCAAAGCCACAAACAGCCGTTCGGCCCCCCGCAAAACCTGCTGCCGCAGTTCAATCCGCGCGCCCGTCACCGCCAGCAATTCCGTCGTCACGCTCAATGCGTCGTCAAACCTCGCAGGCCGCAGATAATCCGCCTCCACCCGCCGCACCGCAAACACCAGCCCCTGATCGGCCTTCAATACGACCTGATCCACCCCCAAAGCCCGCACCCATTCCGAGCGCCCACGCTCGATGAATTTCAGGTAATTGGCGTAATACACGATGCCCGCAAGGTCGGTGTCCTCATAATACACCCGCAAATCAAACTGATGCATCCTGCCCCCCCAACCGCGCAATCTCGGCAGCCTCAGAGACAATCGCCACCCGTCCCTGCGGCGTCAAAGCGTAAATCCCGATGGAGACGCGCTCGAACCAGCCATAATGATCGGCGCGCAAAATATCGCCTGCCCGCGCCACACCAGCGGCTTTGGCGATGGCGGCGGGTTTCACCGCCCCCGCCTGCATCGCCAGCAAACACCGCAATGCATCCTGCCGATAGGCCGTCACCCGCTTGATGCCCGTCGTGCCGCCCAAATTCGGATCACCCACCCGCCGCTCAAATTCCCGCAGCAACCGCCCCGCCCGTGCTGTATTCTTGCGCGGGCTATACGGCGCGGGGTCCAGATGCGCCTCCACCTGCCCCGGCTTCACCGCCAGCAAGCCCAAGCCCAAGCGCCGACACAACGCCACAATATCCTTATAGCGCAGCTTCCAGCCCTTTTCCGTCACCGGAACCGCCAGATAGACATCGTCAAACAACGCCTGCCGCGCCACGCCCTGCATCACCAAAGCCAGCGAAAACGACAGCTTCATCTCCACCACCACCGCAGGCTCGTCGCCCCGCCGCGCCAGAATATCGCAAGCGCCAATCTCCCCCTTCACCACATAACCCTGCGCCTCAAGATAGGCCTTCAGGTCAGGATAAAGATCGGCCTCTTTCACAGCCGCGCCGCCAGTCGGAACGCGTGGCTCGCATCCCGCGCCACCACGGGCATATGCCGCGCATACCCCGCGCGGATAATCCCCGCCACATCGGGCCGCAAGATCACCTGACCGTCGATCAGTGCCAGCGGCGACACCTCGGCAAAGGCCTTGTCCGACCAAAGGCAAATCACCTGCGCCGCCTGCGCCAGCGCCAAATCCTCTGCCGCAATCGCCTGCAAATGATCATCCATCCGCAAAAACACGAAACTCGCCTTGATCGCACCATCCGGGTCAAAGCGGAAAAACCGATACTGATTGGCCCCCGCCGCTTCCAGCCGATCACAGAGCGGGCCAAGCTCCGGCACCAGCCGCTCAAGATTAGGCACCTGCGGCAACTCCGCCCAATCGCGAAAGAAAAACACCATCAGGTTGGCGCCCAGTTCCGGGTCGGTCTCGGCCATCTTGTGCCCCGCCAGAGTCACAACCGCCTCAATCGCGCCCTTCACCACGCGCAAGGTCGCGTCCTCCACCCCAAACACCACCGGTACAATCGGCCGCCCCCAGCGCGCGAACAGATAGCTGCCATCGCTGCGGGTAAAGAATGTCTGAACCTGTTCGGGTGTCATAGCGGCCTCCATCTTACGCCCCCCGGATAGCGCGGCTTAGGCGCGGGCTCAATCCTGTGACGCTGATCCAGTGGAAGGATGCGCCTCCGGCGGGGATATTTGAGCAGAGAGGATGACCAACGCGCCTCAACTTGCCAATTTCACATTGGCCCAAATATCCCCGCCGGAGGCTCTCAGGCATCAACCAGCGCACGGCATCAAACCTTAACAACCCATGAACAAGGCACCGATAACCCCTTGATTTCACATAAACCAAGCCGCTGTCCACGCGTGGACGCTAGCCCTCAAACAAATCCGACTGCCCCACAGGACGCGGTGCATCCAACCCCAAATGCCGCCAAGCCCGCGCAGCCAACATCCGCCCCCTCGGGGTGCGCTGCAACAATCCCTGCTGGAGAAGATAAGGCTCAATCACCTCCTCCACCGCATCCCGCGCCTCCGAAAGCGCCGCCGCAATCGTCTCGACCCCCACAGGCCCGCCACCATAATGTTCGGCCAGCAGCATCAGATAGCGCCGATCCGCGCCATCCAGCCCGATCTCATCCACCCCCAACCGAGTCAGCGCCCGATCCGCAATCGCCCGCGTCAGCCGCCCGTCGCCCTCAACCGTCACAAAATCCACCACCCGCCTGAGCAACCGCCCCGCGATCCGAGGCGTCCCCCGCGCCCGCTTCGCAATCTCCCGCGTGCCCTCAGGGTCCGATTGAATCCCCAGCAGCCGCGCGCCACGGGTGACGATCAAATCCAGCTCATCCTCGGTATAAAACTGCAACCGCGTCGGAATCCCGAACCGATCCCTGAGCGGCGTGGTTAGCAGCCCCAGCCGCGTCGTCGCCCCCACCAGCGTGAAGGGTTGCAAATCAATCCGCACCGTCCGCGCCGCAGGGCCTTCCCCGATCACCAGATCCAGCGCGAAATCTTCCATCGCCGGATACAAAACCTCCTCGACCACCGGGGACAGTCGGTGAATCTCGTCGATAAACAGCACATCGCGCGGTTCCAGATTGGTCAGGATCGCCGCCAGATCGCCGGGTTTCGCCAGCACCGGGCCGGAAGTCATCCGAAACCCCACCCCCAATTCGCGCGCCATGATCTGCGCCAGCGTGGTTTTGCCCAGACCGGGGGGGCCATGGAACAAGGTGTGATCCATCGACTCGCCACGGATTTTCGCGCTCTCGATGAACACCCGCAGGTTGGCGCGGGCCTCTTGCTGGCCGACGAAATCCTCCAGCACCTGCGGCCGCAACGCGCGGTCAAGGTCTTCTGGCAAGGCTTCGGGGCGCAGATCGGGGTCAGGTTGCATCAGCGCGCCTTCGGAGCCAGCAGTTTCAACGCCGCCCGGATCAGCGTCGCGGTGTCAGCCTCGGGCTGATCCATCCCAACAGTCGAGACCGCCTGCGCGGCCTCGCCATGCGCGTAGCCAAGATTGACCAGCGCCGATAAAGCATCCGCCGTAAACCCGGCGCGGCTTTGCGCAGGCGTGGGTGGGGCGGCTTTTCGGGGAGCCATAGGCGTCACAGGTTCCAGCACGGACTCATCGGCCTCAGCCGCTACCGCCAGATTTGCCCCCATCGCCATGATGCTGGGCGCTTTCGCTTTCAACTCCAGAATAACCCTTTGCGCCAGCTTTGGCCCGACACCCGGCGCCGCCTGAATCGCCCGCTGATCGCCCAAAGTCAGGGCGCGGGCCACACCATCCGCGCCCAAAGTTCCCATGATCGCCAGTGCGGCCTTGGCCCCGACGCCCTGCACCGTGGTCAGCAGCTTGTGCCATTCCTTATCCAGAAGCGTTGCGAATCCAAACAGTTGCAGCAGATCCTCGCGCACCAGCAGGTCGGTATACAAAGACACCGCCTCCCCCACCGAAGGCATCGCGGCCAAGGTGCGGTCGTTGACATGCACAATATAGCCAACCCCGCGCACGTCGATCAGCACCTGATCACTGCCGCGCCAATCCAGCCGACCCGAAAGCTTTCCGATCATCCAACCGCCCTTTTCATCGCCGCCTGCAAGCGGCCCGCACTTTGCAGATGATGCGCGTGGCAGATCGCCACCGCCAGCGCATCCGCCGCATCAGGGCCTGCGATTTTCACGCCGGGCAGTTGCACCCGCACCATATGATCGACCTGGCCCTTGTCGGCATGGCCGACGCCGACCACGGTTTTCTTCACTGCATTCGGGGCATATTCGCCCACCGTCAGGCCAAACTGCGCCGGAACCAGCAGCGCAATGCCGCGCGCTTGGCCCAGCTTCAGCGTCGCCACCGCGTCTTTGTTGACGAATGTATGCTCCACCGCCGCCGCATCGGGGGCGTATTGACGCAGAACCTCGGTCAACTGGCTGTGCAGCGAGAACAATCTCTGCGCCAGATCACCCTCGCCTTCACCCGGAGCCGAGTGGCAAATGCCATTGGCGACATGCGAAAGCTTGGAGCCCACCACATCAATCACCCCCCAGCCGAGGTTGCGCAAACCGGGGTCGATTCCCAAAACCCGCATCCCCGCCCCTTTTTCTTCTGTTTTTGCGCAGATTTTCTGCTTTCGCCAGAATTAGCACGAAAAGAGAACATCCGCCAAGAGGCAATTAAATCTTGCCGCAGATGCAACCCAAGATTATGCAGTCGCAGCAAAACGACCTCCGATCCATGAAAAGCGACCAAAACCATCGTTGTTTTCAAAACGCCTATAAAATAACGAAATATTTACGACGGAGGGCTATGCAATGGGCGCAATGCAGACATGCTAGCGTCCCCATTGCTTCGCAGATGCAGCATAGCTAGATAGGCCTCACCGGAAGCAAGGTGCTGGCCGGAGATAAAAGTTTGTAAAGGATAACCGCTATGGCCGCCTATGAGTCGTCCCGCGCGGCGCCGTTTGGTGCCATCTCGATTTTCCGCTCTGTTCAGTTCGTCTCGACGTTCGCGAACAGCTTCGCTGCTTGGAATGATGCACGCGTCACGCGTCGCGCTCTGGGCAAACTGTCTGACCGTGAGCTTGATGATATCGGTCTGTGCCGTGGTGATGTGGAATTGATCGGCCGTTAATTGGTCTATCGTATCGGATGTATAAAGGGTCGGTGCCTGCTGGGCATCGGCCCTTTGCGTTTGGGGCGATGTGCAGATGAAAACGCAGGCAAAGCCGCCGTGGCCCGCCTGCTTAGGTGCTAAAAATGGCTGGCTTAAATGCGGGCTATTTGAACGCCTTCAGGCCTTCGCTGATCTTGCCTGCGACAAACACCGTCGCAGGGTCAGCCTGCATCAGCCAGCCGCCAAGCCGATCAAAGCCTTCGCCGACCATCAGCACCTGCACGCGCTGATCATAGGCTTTCGCGCCAACCGATTGATAGATCATGCCCTTCAGGCCAATGCTTGCGCAAAGCACCATGATCATCGGCATCAGCCACGAGCGGCGCCTGGCGGTTTTCTGGAAATGCGAACGCCCGAGCGTTCCGGCGGCATCAAAGCCATAGCCTTTGGCGCGCTTTTTCTCAAAGCGCGCGACATTATTGTAAAAATCTACCAGATTCGGGTCGGCCATCCGAATAACTCCGTATTCACTGGCCCCCGCCTTCGCGCCTTCTACCCAAAGATTATGGCGAAAGTTGGGCAATCTGCAAAAGTTGCCGTCATTTCGCCGTTAACCTTGTGTTCACCGTCTTAGTTCCGCCGCATCACGAGGCAAGACCACTCGCCCAGATCTTCGCGGGCTTGCGGGGTAAAACCGTTGGCGACATAGGCGGCGGTGATCGACTCGGCCTGCACCACCAGCAGACCCGACAGGATGATCAGGCCGTTTTGCGCCAGATGTTTCGCCATATCCGGGGCAAGCTCGACCAGCGGGCCTTTCAGGATATTGGCGAAGACCAGATCATAGGGGGCGGCCTCGGCCAGACGCGGATGCGCGAAGCCTGCGGCCTCCATCGTCTCGATCCGGCCTTCCATATGGTTGATGGCGACATTGGCTTCGGCGACATCAACGGCCACTTCGTCAATGTCGCTGGCGATCACCAGCGCATCAGGCAACACCGCGGCGGCGGCGAGGGCCAGAACGGCGGTGCCGCAGCCGATATCCGCCACTTTGGCGGGGCGGAAGCCTTCGCCATACAGCCGATCGAACGCGCGCAGGCAGCCCAAGGTGGTGCCGTGATGGCCGGTGCCAAACGCCACCGTGGCCTCAATTTGCAGCGCGATCTTGTCGGCGGGGACTTTATCGGCATCATGGCTGCCATATACGAAGAAACGCCCCGCCTCGACCGGCGAAAGCTCGCGACGCACCTTGGCGACCCAATCGATTTCCGGCAGTTCCGACAAAGCAAAGGGTTTGGCATCGAAGGCCATCGCCAAGAGTTCCAAAACGGCCTCCGACGGGGCCTCCAGGAAATAAGCACCAACCTCCCAAAGACCCGAGTCGTCCTCGATCTCAAACACACCGACCCCGGTGGGTTCCGGCTCCATTTTTTCAATGGCCTCGGCCAAAGCATTGGCGGCGTCTTCGCCCATCAGGGTGGTCAAAGCGGTGTAGGTGGGCATTTTGGCGTCCAATCTAGGGTCGCGGCGTTAGTAAAAGCTTTGCGGGTCAATGTCGATGGAAAGCCGCAGATTGTTCGGCAGTTTGAACTGGCCGACCCATTCGGCAATCGCGGCTTGCAGCGCGGCGGTTTTCTCGGCCTTGATCAGCAGCCGCACGCGATGGCGGCCCCTGACACGGGCGATGGGGGCCGGGGCTGGCCCATAGACCTGCGCACCCACTTTCCGCAGCGGCCCGTCGCGGCGGGCGAGTTCGGCGCCGAAATCGAACACCTGCGCGACATCGGGCGAGGACAGGATGATCCCCGCCATCCGGCCATAGGGCGGCACCCCTGCCATCCGCCGCTCGGTGGCCTCTGCCCGCCAGAAGGCCTCCTCATCGCCGCCAAGGATGGCGCGGATGACGGGGTGTTCAGGCTGGAAGGTTTGCAGCAGCGCCGTGCCGGGTTTGTCGGCGCGGCCTGCCCGCCCCGCCACTTGCCGCATCAGTTGAAACGTGCGTTCCGCCGCGCGTAGGTCGCTGCCTTGCAGGCCCAGATCGGCATCAATCACCCCCACCAAAGTCAGCAGCGGAAAGTTATGCCCCTTTGCCACAATCTGCGTGCCGATGATGATATCCGCAGCCCCCTCGGCAATCGCCACGATTTGCTCTTTCAGCGCGCGGGCCGAGCCGAACAGATCCGACGACAGCACAGCAACCCGCGCATCCGGGAACAGCGCCACCACTTCCTCGGCCAACCGCTCCACTCCCGGCCCCACCGGAGCCATTTTTCCCTCGACCTTGCAGGCCGGACATTCGGTCGGGATCGGTTTGGTCGCCCCGCATTGATGGCAGACAAGGCGTTTCAAAAACCGATGCTCGACCATCCGCGCGTCGCAATCGTCGCAGCCGACTTGATGGCCGCAGGCCCGACACAGGGTGATCGGCGCGAAGCCACGGCGATTGAGGAACAGCAGCGATTGCTCCTTACGCTCAATCCGCACCTTCACTTCCGCAGCCAGCTTCGGCGAAATCCACGCATTCGACGCCAGCTTTTGCGCCCGCATATCAATCGCCTGCATATCCGGCAGTTCCGCCGCGCCAAACCGTGCGCCCAAGTCCAGACGGCCATATTTGCCCGCCTCGACATTCGCCCAAGTCTCAAGGCAGGGCGTCGCACTTGCCAGAACAATCGGCGCACCCACGATGGCCGCGCGCAGCACCGCCATATCGCGGGCGTTATAGAACACGCCTTCTTCCTGCTTATACGAGGTGTCGTGTTCCTCATCGACCACAATCAGCCCCAGATCGCGGAACGGCAAAAACAATGCCGACCGCGCCCCTACCACAAACGAGGCTTCGCCCTGCCCCACCATCCGCCACAGCCTGCGCCGTTCGGTCATCGTCACGCCCGAGTGCCATTCCGCAGGCCGCGCCCCAAACCGCGCCTCCACCCTTGTCAGGAAATCTGCGGTCAGCGAAATCTCGGGCAGCAGCACCAAAGCCTGCCGCCCTTTACGCAAGGCTTCCGCCACCGCCTCAAGGTAAACCTCGGTTTTCCCGGACCCCGTGACGCCCTTCAACAACGTCCCCGAATAGCCGCCCTGCGCCACCAAGGCGACCAAGGCATCCCCCGCCGCCACCTGATCCCCCGCCAGCCGCGTATTCGTCACCGGATTGAGCGGCGGATAGGGCAGATCGCGCGGCGCGTCTTGCTCCAGCACCACGCCCAGCTTCACCAGCCCTTTGACCACCGCAGGCCCGCAGGCGGCTTCTTCGGCCAATTCGCCCAACGTCACCGGAGCCGCGCCAAACCGCCGCAAAGCCTCCACCACCCGAAACCGCGCCTCGGTCATCTGGTTCGGGATCACCGGCCCCAAAACATAGGTTTTGCGCATCGAGGGCGGATCGCCCAACCCCGGCGCGCGCGTCGCCAGCCGCAACATCGCGGCCATCGGCGTCAGGGTATATTCGGCGGCGCGGGTCAGAAACATGCGCAACTCGGCCCGCATCGGCGCTGCATCCAGCACGCGATACACCGACCGTATCCGCGCCGGGTCAAACTTGCCCTCACCCGGCCCCCAGACCACACCGATGACCTTGCGCGGGCCAAGTGGCACCTCGACGAAATCGCCATCTCCACAACCGCCCTCGGGTGCTTTATAATCAAGCAGACGGCCCAAGGGCTCGGTGGTCAGCACGCCGACCAAATCCCCCGCCTGATAGACCCGCTCGACCACCATCCACTCTTTCCCTTTTGCGCTCTTTTGGGGTAAACCCCCGCCCAAGCAGTCGCAACCCACCCTGAGGATACGCCGATGAAATTCTTCGTAGATACCGCCGATGTCGCCGCCATCAAGGAACTGAACGATCTGGGCATGGTGGATGGCGTGACCACCAACCCCTCGCTGATCCTGAAATCCGGCCGCGACATTCTGGAAGTCACCAAAGAAATCTGTGGCATCGTTTCCGGCCCGGTTTCCGCCGAAGTGGTGGCGCTCGATGCCGAGACCATGATCTCGGAAGGCCGCAAACTCGCCGCGATCGCACCGAACATCACCGTCAAAGTGCCGCTGACCTGGGACGGGCTGAAAGCTTGTAAGGTGCTGTCCGGCGAAGGTAAAATGGTCAACGTCACGCTTTGCTTCAGCGTCAACCAGGCCCTGATCGCCGCCAAAGCCGGGGCGACCTTCATTTCGCCCTTCGTGGGCCGTCTCGATGATATCAACATGGACGGGATGGAACTGATCTCGGACATCCGCCAAGTCTATGACAACTACGGCTTTGAGACTCAGATCCTCGCCGCCTCGATCCGCACGGTGAACCACGTCACCCAATGCGCGCTGGTCGGTGCCGATGTGATCACCGCCCCACCGTCGGTGATCAAAGCGCTGGCAAACCACCCGTTGACCGAGAGCGGCCTTGCGCAGTTCACCAAAGACTGGGCGAAAACCGGGCAGAAGATCCTGTAAATCTATCAGGATCGGGCCGCCCTTGCTGGCGGCCCGGCTTGCCTAGTTATCAAACGGACAATTCGGCCCGTCCAGCTTAGCGAAAACTACCTCCACGGCCTGTTTGAACACGTTCTCAGGCAATCGAAACAACCGCCCGTCTCGGGTTTCCAAAACGCTGACATCCGTCAAAGCGACCCGTCCTTCGCTTAGCCCCGTGATGATCGCGACATAGCCAACCATTTTGGGCTCGCCGTTCCACTCCCCCCAATGGCTCCACTCCATGCCCCTGAGCGACGCGACAGGTTCACCCAACCGCGCGAAGCCTTCCAACTTCCGCACAAAATCCTCGCCTACGCGCTGGGTGCAACTTTCCCCGCCCCCAGAAATCGCCCGATTTTCTTTTGCCCCGTCGATAAGACCTTCCTCGGAGTAGTGGTAGAACGATGTGGCTGACAACAGATAAGGTCCACGACCCTTTGGCGGACCATCCGGCGTCGCCACGCAGGCCATCAAGAACAACACTGCGGTTAGACGAACAATCCACATAATCTACCTCACACATTTCCATTCAGCTTAGCACCCAAATGCCTCTGTGCAGTCAAAATGGTGGCACCCCCGCGCCGAACCATGTTAAAAGGTTGCAAAATGTAAACCTGCCGAAATGGCGGGAATTTGAGGCGAATACGCATGATCGACCAAGAGCTGCGCGACAAAATCCTCGCGGAACCCGAGGTTCTGCTGGAAGACCGCGATGTGATGAACGCCCTGATCGGCGCGAATGAGCGGTTGATGGGCAGCAATATCGTCGATCTGCGCGGCATCGCGATGGAGCGTCTGGAAGGTCGGCTGGACCGTTTGGAAGACACCCATCGCACGGTGATCGCGGCGGCCTATGAAAATCTCGCGGGCACCAATCAGGTGCATCGCGCGATTTTGCAGATGATGGACCCGCTGAGTTTTGAGGAGTTTCTCAAGACTCTCGCCTCGGATGTGGCGGGCACGCTGCGGGTGGATTGCGTGCGTCTGGTGCTGGAATCGGTGCAGGATGCCGAAGACCCGGCTTTGCGCAAACTGGGCGACGTACTCTATGTCGCCGAGCCGGGGTTTGTCAGTGAATATATCTCAGGCGGGCGCAATGTGCCGCTGCGGCCCGTTGTGCTGCGGCAGGTCTCGCCGCAATCGGACGCTTTATATGGCGAACGCGCAGGCTGGATCCGGTCGGAAGCGCTGATGAAGCTCGATTTCGGCAAGGGGCGATTGCCGGGGATGTTGGTCTTGGGTGCCGAAGACCCGCATCAGTTCAAGCCGACACATGGCACCGATCTGTTGGCGTTTTTTGCGGGCGTGTTTGAGCGGACCATGCGCCGCTGGCTGTCGTGAACAGCCTTGCCATCCCGCCCGCGCAGCGCGATGCGCTGGCGCGCTGGCTGGATCATCTGCGGGCTTTGGATGCGGCTGCGGAGAATACATTGATCGCCTATGCCCATGATGTGACTGGGTTTCTGGGCTTCCTTGCGGTTCACCATGGCGAATCCGAAGGCCTGAAAGCCATCGCAAAGGTCGATCAGTCTGATCTGCGCTCGTGGATGTCGTATGAGCGCGACCGCAAACTCTCATCGCGCAGTCTGGCGCGCGCGTTATCGGCGGTGAAGAATTTCATCGCTTGGGTCGCCGACCGCGAAAACATCGACGCAACTGCCGTCCTTTCCCAACGCGGCCCGAAATTCCGCCGCAAACTGCCGCGCCCGCTGTCGGTCGAGGGCGCGCGCGATATGATCTCCCAAGTCGGCGAGCAAGCCCGTGAAGACTGGATCGCCGCCCGCGATATCGCCGCGCTGACGCTGCTTTACGGCTGCGGCTTGCGGATCTCCGAGGCTTTGGGCCTGACCGGGGCGGCGCATCCTTTGCCCGACACCCTGCGTATCTTGGGAAAGGGCGGTAAAGAGCGCTTGGTCCCAACCCTCCCCGCCGCGCGTGAGGCCGTGACCGACTATGCAAGGCTCTGCCCCTATGATCTGACCCGCACCGAGCCTTTGTTCCGAGGCGCGCGTGGCGGAGCGTTGAACCCCCGCCTGATCGCCTTGGTGATGGAGAAAGCCCGGATGCAGCTGGGCCTGCCCTCATCAGCCACCCCACACGCGATGCGGCACAGCTTTGCCACGCATCTTTTGTCAGCAGGCGGCGATCTGCGCGCCATTCAGGAATTGCTTGGCCATGCCTCGCTGTCGACGACGCAGGCCTATACCGCTGTCGATGCCGCCCGCCTGATGGAAGTCTACGAAAAAGCCCATCCCCGCGCCTGATCTGCACCCAACCCTTGCCCCGAATCCCGATTTGAGCGATCACACAGCATGGATATTCGACTTAAAGCCCTTTCCGTCCACCTGCTGACCGCCACCGGCGCGGTGCTTTCGATGTTCGCGATGCTCGCAGCGGTCGAGGGCAACTGGCGGGTGATGTTCCTCTGGCTGGTGTTCGCGCTGATCGTCGATGGCATCGACGGCCCGCTGGCGCGGCGCTACGACACCCCGAACAACTTCCCGATCTACGACGGCGTGTTGATGGATCTGATCGTCGATTACCTGACCTATGTGTTCATCCCGGCCTATGCCTTGTTCAAATCCGGCATGCTGGATGGCTGGACAGGGTGGCTCGCGATCATCGCGATCTGCTACGGCTCGGTGATCTATTTCGCCGATACCCGCATGAAAACCAAGGATAAGTCCTTCTCGGGCTTCCCTGCCTGCTGGAACATGGTGGTGCTGGTGCTGTTCGCCGTCGCCCCCTCGCAATGGGTGATCCTGATCGCGGTGGTGCTGCTGACCTCTGCGATGTTCCTCAACCTGAAATTCGTCCACCCCACCCGCACCAAACGCTGGCGCTGGATCACGCTGCCGATGTCGCTGGCTTGGGTGATCTTCGCCGGATGGGCGGCTTGGATGAACTTCGCCGAAGGATCCTTGGCGCATTGGGGCTTGGTGATCACCTCGCTGTATCTGTGCCTTGCAGGGATCGTGCAGCAGATCGTGCCGGATCGGGCAACGCAGTAGATCTGGCGCTGCACTCGGGGCAAACCCAGCCGGGGGGTTCACACCCCCGGACCCCCGTGGGATATTTGAGCAGAGAGGATGACAATTTTAGTCAAATTGTAGCTGTTAAAGCCTTGTGAGGATCACACCCGCCACGATCACCGCCGAAGCAATCGCCTTGCCCTTGGTCATCCGTTCCCCAAACGCCAGCCAGCCGATCAGAACCGCGAACAGGATCGAGGTTTCACGCACCGCCGCCACCACCGCAATCGGCGCTTTCGTCATCGCCCAGACCGAGACGCCATAAGCCCCGTAAGAAGCCGCCGCCGCGATCATGCCCACGCCCCAAGCCTTGCGATCGCGCGGCAGCACGTCGATGCCGTTGTAGGACAGCAACCCGGTGGCAAAAAGCAACCCATCGGCGACGAAAACCCACGCCGCATAGGCAACCGCATACCCCCCCACCGCCACCCCGGGCCCTGC
>CAYLYV010000035.1:0-33200 GCA_964387655.1 uncultured Cypionkella sp.
TATTGAATGGTGCCAATCGTATCCGCCGGGGCTTCGCTGTTGCCCTGACCAGTGCTGCCCACCCGCGTGTAAACCGTCTTCAGCCCCGGCCAGCCCAGCATCCGAGCCTCGGCCTGCCGCACCAGCACGTCCTTTTCGTCAATCGACAAATTGCCGCGCGCTTTGACATACAGCAGACCATAATCCGGCTCGACATCCGGGAAGAACTCCACCCCCTTGCCGATATGGATATAGGTGTAAGGCACCGCCACCAGCGTACTCACCGCCAGAAACAAGATGATAAACGGATGCCGGATCGCCTTGCCCACCAGCCACATATAGGCCCCATCCTTGTGCTGGGGCGGATGCGCAAACGGCTTGGCGATGATCGCGCCCAAGGTGGGCACGAAGATCAGCGCATACAGCATCGAGGCGGAAAGCGTCGCAATCAGCGTGATCGGCATGTATTTCATGAACTCGCCGACCACCCCCGGCCAGAACAGCAAGGGCGAGAACGCCGCAATCCGGGTGAGGGTTGAGGCGATCACCGGCCCCGCCATGCGATGACTGGCCTCGGCAAAGGCATCGCGCTTGTCCATGCCCTCGTTCATCCGGCGCTCGGCATATTCCACCACGATGATGGCATCATCGACCAGCATCCCGACCGCGAGGATCAGGCTGAACAGCACCACAAGGTTCACCGTCAGCCCGGCCATTTGCAGCCCGAGAATCCCCATCAGGAACGAGGACGGAATGGCCAGCCCGATCAGGATCGACGACCGCACCGACAAAGCATACAGGATCACGATGAACACCAGGATCACCGCCGTCAGCACCGAGTTTTGCAGATCATGCAGCATCTGCCGGATCGTGGTGGATTTGTCCTGACTGAACGACACCACCACGCCGGGCGGCATCTGCTTTTGCAACGCGGCGGTCACGGCTTTCACCTTATCCACCGTGTCAATCAGGTTCGACCCGATCCGCTTGGAGACCTCAATCGCCACGGCAGATTTGCCATCCAACCGGGTGATCGTCTGGGGGTCTTTCAACGCAGGCCGGATTTCCGCCAGATCGCTGACCCGCACAATCGCATTGCCCTCGGCCACCACCGGCAGCCCCGCGAGATCCTTCACTGTCTCAATCAGCGACGGCACCTTGATGGCATAACGCCCCTCTGCCCCCTCCAATGATCCCGCCGCGATCAGACGGTTGTTGGCATTGAACCCGGCGATCATCGTATCGGGCCGCAAGCCGTAAGAAGACAGCTTAGCCGGATCAATCACGATCTCGACGACATCATCGCGCACGCCCTGCAAGGCGGCATCCAGCACGCCCGGAATATCCTCAATCCGGTCGCGCAACGCCCGCGCCGTGGCGTTCAACGTGCGCTCTGGCACATCGCCCGACAGGGTGACGACCAGCACCGGGAATTCCGACAGGTTGACCTCGTTCACCGTGGGCTCATCGACCTCGGCAGGCAGATCGGGCCGCGCATCATCGACGCCGTCCTTCACATCCGACTTCGCCTTGGCCAAATTCGCCCCGGCCTGAAACTCCAACAGCACGTTGCCACCGCCCTGATAGGCGGTTGCGGTCATTTTCTTGATGCCCTGAATCGACTTCAGCGCGGTTTCCATTGGCCGCAGCAACAGCCGCTCAGAATCCTCCGGCGAAATTCCATCCAAAGACATCGAGACATAGATGATCGGAATCTGAACATCCGGCTCGGCCTCTTTCGGGATCGAATAATACGCCAGCCCCCCCGACAGGATCAGGAACACCAGCACCGACAGCGTCAGCCGCGCGTTGCGGATTGCAAGTTCTACCAGCTTCATTTCAGCGCCTCTGCTGCCTGCGCCGGGGTCAGCTCGGATACCGTCACCACATCGCCATCCGACACCAGATCCTGCCCGGCCACGATCACGCGCAGATCGGTCGGAACCCCCGTCACCACCATGCCCGCTTCGCCGTCATCAATCACCGTCACCGGGGCAAACGCCGCCTTGTTGTCCGGCCCCACCACCCGCAAGCCGATCACGCCATCCTCGTTGATGGTGATGATCGACCGAGGCACCACCACCGCAGGCACCGCCGCCGTGTACAGCCGCACCTCTGCCGTCATGCCCGCCGGGATCGCGTGATCCGCGTTTGGCAAGGCCACCTCGACGCCAAAGGTTCGGGTTTTCTCCGAAGCCTGCGCCGAGACATGCCGCACCACCCCCTCCATCTCGACGCCATCCACCAGCCGCACCTTGGCTTTCGAGCCCACGGTGACAAACGCCACATCGCGCTCGCTGACTTCGGCCTTCACCACGATCGGGTCCAGCGCCAGAATGGTGGCAATCGCCGCCCCCGCCTGCACCCATTCGCCCAATTCCACATCCACCGTATCCACGGTGCCCGCAAACGGTGCTTTCAGCAGCAGCCGATCCTGCGCCGCCTTGGCCTGCGACAACCCGGCCTCTGCCGCCGCCTTCGCGGCCTTGCGGGTGATCAACTCCAACTCGGGCAGGCTGCCCTTGTCAAACAAGGCCTGCCCCACCCGCAGAGTTTCCGTCGCCTGCTCCAAAGCCGCCTGCGCGGTATCCACCCCGGCAATCACCTCCGAGCCTTCCAGCTCCACCACCAAGGCGTCCGCCGCAATCTCGCCGCCCTGCGCGACGCCCAACCTATGCACGATCCCGGAAGCCCGCGCCGCCAGCACCGCCTGCTTATCGGCCTCGGTCGCCCCCGAAATTCGGATCTCCCGCGCATAGTCGATAAACAGCGGCGCCACCGCCGCCACCGTGCGCTGCGCCGCTGCCGCCTCGGTTCCCACCGCCGCAGCCTCGGTCGTGCCCGCTTCCGCAGCGGCCTCATCCTTCTTCAATTCCTCACTGCCCACAGCCGAGAATTCCCCGGTTGCCACCCAAGCGGCAGCGGCAACAAGCACAACAATGGCGGTAACCCGGTGAGCGGTAAAAAATGACATGAGTGCAACCCTGATTAATTCCGAAAATCCGCAGCAATGCGCAGGCTTCCGCTTTATCTGTTCGATCACCAAGAATTTATGTCTTTGCCGCAAAGGTCAATGCGGTGCATCGCTTTTCGCGGCGCTATTTGAACGGGGCAGTTCGGTTTAACCACTCAGCCGGCCTTAGGCTCATCCAAATCCGCCAAGGCAATCAACATCTCAACCAGTTGCGCCGTGCGCGTGGGGCCATAATCCGCCTCCAATTGCCGATAGATCGCCGTCGAATCCGGTGCCACCAGAGCCAACAACGCCCGCCCCTCGGGCGCGATTGACAGCATCACCCGTCGCCCATCGTTGGCATCGCGCGCGCGCGCAATCAACCCGCGCTCGGTCATCGCCTTGATCATCCGGGTCAATGAGGGCGCAAGGATATTTGCCCGCACCGCCACTTCTGTCGCATCCAAGGCCTCAACCTCGCCCAAAACCCGGATCACCCGCCATTGCTGCTCGTTGATATCATGCGCCGCCAGCATTGGGCGAAACCGCGTCATCACCGCCTCGCGCGCCCGCAGCAGCGCCATTGGCAAAGCATGGCGCGTGTCGCGCGGGGAAGGGGCATCCTGGCTCATCCCCCAACTATCGCTTTTGTGCCGATTGGCGCAAGCCGCCAAAGCCTTCAGGTTGTGCAAAGGCCTCATCCGCCCCCTGTTCCCCGCCAGCATCCATGCTATCAAATGCCCAACCGTTGCCCTTACCTCTTCAGCACAAAAGGACCGCCCATGCCCGCGCCGAAAAACCACCTGAAAGCGGCGCTGGCTGCAAAAATTCCGCAATTCGGCATCTGGCTGAACCTCGCCAGCCCCTATTCCGCCGAACTGCTGGCGGGCTGCGGTTTTGATTGGCTGCTGATTGATGGCGAGCATGGCCCGAACTCGATCCCGACCATGCTGACCCAAGCCCAAACCGTCGGAGCCCGCACCAATACCGTGGTGCGGATTCCGGTTGGTGAAACCCATCTGGTCAAGCAGGTATTAGATCTTGGCATTCAGACGGTCATGGTGCCGATGATCGAAACCGCCGCCCATGCCGAACAAATGGCGCGCGCGATGAAATACCCACCCGAAGGCGTACGCGGCCTTGGTGCCGCAGTTGCCCGCGCCGCTGATTTTGGCCGTGTGAGTGACTATTTGACGACCGCAAACGCGGAAACCTGCCTGATCCTGCAAGTGGAAAGCCGCGCAGGGCTAGCCGCCCTGCCCGAGATTCTGACCCTCCCCGGCGTGGACTGCATCTTCATCGGCCCCTCCGATCTCGCCGCCGATATGGGCTTCCCCGGCAACACCGCCGCCCCCGAAGTGCAAGCCGCCATCGACGATGCGATGCACCAGATCATCGCCAGCGGCAAAGCGGCGGGGATTCTGACGTTTGATCTGAAACTCGCCAAACACTACCGCGAGATGGGCGTGACTTTCCTCGGCATCGGTGGCGACATTCCCCTGCTGCTGAACGCTGCCAACGCCTTGGCCGCCGCTGCGCGCAAATAGGCGCTAACCCGCCTGATTGCGCGCCCGAAACGCCGCCAGTTCCGCCGCTGTCGGCGCTTTTCCGGTGAAGATCAGCACATAATCCGGAATATTGTGCAGCCGGTATTCCAGCGATTCCTCGGTCCGCATCGAGATATAGCCCACCTGCGTCAGATACACCGTCTGCGCCCGCACCCGCGCCTCGTGTTCCGGGTAAGAAAATGTCTCGAACATGGTGGTTAGAGCCTGAACCCGATCCACATCCGCCACTTTCAACACCTCTGCCAAAGCCGCATCCGTCAGCGCCCAAGTGCGAATGGCAAACTCCATCCGGCTGTCAAACAGCGCGGGCGTGATCCAGCAATCGTTGACGTTCAACATGGCTTCCGCAATCGTCGCCGCCGGGGCTTGGGTGCGGGCGATCAGATTGGCGGTGTTCTGGCTTTGCCAGCGCGCAATCAACCCGGCCAACAAAGCCTCGCGATCAGCAAAATGCCAATAGAAACTGGTGCGCGACAACCCCAGCTTGGCCGCCAAAGGCATCACCTTCACCGCTTCCACACCGCCCTCAACCAGCAGCGCATAGGCCGCGTCCAGCCAAATTTCCGGCGTGCCGCGCCAGCCGCGCTCTGATGTCTGATCCATGCTCATCCCGTCAACCTAAAGCCGCAGGCCCGCCATATCAACCACTCCACAGAAAACTTGACACATATGTCGATTCCTGTTTTCCTGCGCAAAACCCCAGCCCCCGCGAGGCCCGAATGTCCACCGATCCGCTGCTGCAACCCTACAAACTGAAGCACCTCACCCTGCGCAACCGCATCATGACCACCAGCCATGAACCGGCCTACCCGGAAGACGGCATGCCAAAGGATCGTTACCGCCTCTACCACCTCGAACGCGCCAAGGCAGGCGTCGCCCTCACCATGACCGCAGGCTCGGCAGCCGTTTCCAAAGACTCCCCCCCGGTGTTCAACAACATCCTCGCCTACAAGGACGAGGTGGTGAAATGGATGAAGCAACTGACCGATGATTGCCACGAGGCTGGCGCCGCCGTGATGATCCAGCTCACCCATTTGGGCCGCCGCACCCGCTGGGACAAGGGCGATTGGCTGCCGGTTGTGGGGGCCAGTGCCTCGCGCGAACCCAGCCACCGCGCCTTCCCGAAGGTGATCGAAGATTGGGACATTGAACGCATCATCCAAGACTACGCCGATGCCGCCGAACGGATGAAAGAGGCGGGTCTCGATGGCGTCGAATTCGAATGCTACGGCCACCTGATGGACCAATTCATGTCGCCCTTCACCAACACCCTCGCCGCGCCCTATGGCGGCTCTTTGGAAAACCGCGCCCGTTTCGCGATGGATGTGCTGGCAGCCTGCCGCAAACGCGTCGGGGAAAACTTCCTGCTGGGCGTCCGTTACACCGCGGATGAGGTCGAGCAAGGCGGCATTTCCGCCGATGAAGGCGTCGAAATCGGTAAAATGTTCCGCGACTCAGGATTGGTCGATTTCCTGAACATCATCAAGGGCCGCATCTTCACCGATGCTGCGATGACCGATGTGATCCCGATTCACGGCATGAAATCCGCCCCGCATCTGGATTTCGCAGGCCGAATCCGCGCCGAAGTGGGCCTGCCCACCTTCCACGCCGCCCGCATCCCCGATGTGGCCACCGCCCGCCATGCCATCGCCACCGGACAGTTGGATATGGTCGGCATGACCCGCGCCCATATGGCCGATCCGCATATTGTGCAGAAGATCGTCGAGGGCCGCGAGGAAGACATCCGGCCTTGCGTCGGCGCCACCTATTGCCTTGACCGGATTTACCAAGGCGGCATGGCTTTGTGCATCCACAACCCCTCGACCGGGCGCGAAGAAACCCAGCCGCATGCGATCGCCCCGGCCAAAACCAAGCGCCAAGTCGTCATCGTCGGCGCAGGGCCGGCAGGTCTGGAAGCCGCCCGCGTCGCGGCGACGCGCGGCCACAAAGTCACCGTGTTTGAAGCTGCCGCCCAACCCGGCGGACAAATCCGGCTGACCGCGCAGACCAAGCGCCGCGCTGAATTCATTGGCATCATCGACTGGCGCATGGCGCAATGTGCCGCTTTGGGGGTGGAGTTCCGCTTCAACACCTGGGCCGAGGCCGATGAAATTCTCGCCGAAAACCCCGATGTGGTGATCATCGCGACCGGCGGCATGCCGGAAAAAGACATCCTGAAATTCGGCAATGATCTGACCGTTTCGGCCTGGGACATCCTATCAGGTGATGTGAAACCCGGCAGCAACGTGCTGCTCTATGATGACGCAGGCGACCACACCGCCCTGCAAGCCGCGCAAACCCTGACCGAAGCCGGCGCGAAGGTAGAAATCATGACCCCGGATCGCAGCTTCGCCCCTGAGGTGATGGCGATGAACCTCGTGCCCTATATGCGCGCCTTGCAGGATAAAAACACCACCTTCACCGTGACCTATCGCCTGACCGGAGTGGAGAAAGACGGCAACCAGATCAAAGCCACCGTTGATTCCGATTATATGACTTTGGGCAAAACCGCGCATTACGATCAGATCGTGGTGAATCACGGCACCCAGCCGCTCGCTGATATCTACTTCGATCTGAAACCCAAATCCGTCAACCACGGCGCGGTCGATTACGACGCCTTCATCGCAGGCCAACCGCAAACCTATGGCGGCGGCCCGGCGGGCTTCCAACTGTTCCGCATCGGTGATGCCGTCGAGGCCCGCAACATCCACGCCGCGATCTATGACGCGCTGCGGCTGGTGCGCGAAATCTGAACCCACACTCCGACGCGCCCCAGCCCGGCGCGTCGGCCTCAGGCCAGACGATAGCAGCGGCTTTGCTTGTCAAAGCCGACAATCCGCTGCCCTTGCGACATCCGCTCCTGCAACGCCAGCCGCAACTGCATCCGCAAGTCTGAGGCCGCCGCCATATCCTGCGCCAACAGCGCATCCAGATCCTGCGGCAAAGCCAACGGCAGCAGTTCACCCTCAACGCTCAGATCAACATCACCCAATGCCCGCGCCGCGACCAGCGGGCTGTCCAGCGCCCAATCCACCAACAGCCGATCCGAGGCGAGGCCGCGGTTGATCCCCTCCATCTCGCCATAATAATCCACCAGATAGCGGCCCGATTGCGCCCCCAGACGGTGAATGTTCAGCGCCGCGTTGACGTGGCGTAGTGGGTCGTAAGTCCATTGCACCGTGCGAATATCCCGCGCCAGACACCAGTCGCGCTGATAGAACTTCAGCTTCACGCCCAGCCCCAACCCGCGCGCCTCTGGCAACACCGCCAGCCGATGCGAATGCTGCACCGCAGGGTCGCGTGAGGGCAGGCCAAAGATATAGCCCATCAGCACATCGCCCGCAAAAGCCCCGCCAACCAGCCCGCCCAGGCCCTGCACCACCATCATCAGATCGGCCGGATCAGGCTGATCCCCCGCGCCCCAAACGCTGCGCTGCAAGGCTTCAGCCGCGCGAAACTCCGCCATGCCCGACAGATCGCGAAAGACAACCTCACTCATGCCGCAAGGCTCTCAAAGCTCAGCGTCGCGGTCTTCAGATAGTCCAGATCAAGGCTCACCCCAATCCCAGCCCCCTGCGGCACCGGCATCCGTCCCGCCGTGGTTTCCAGCTTCTGCTCGATGATATCGCGGGTGAAATAGCGGCTGGCCGAGGAGGTATCGCCCGGTTTGGTAAAGTTCGGCAGCGTCGACAGATGGATGTTATGTGCCCGGCCAATGCCGGATTCCAGCATGCCGCCGCACCAGACCGGCACCGCAAACGCCTCGCACAGATCATGGATGCGCAAGGCATTGGCATAGCCGCCCACCCGCCCCACCTTGATGTTGATCACCCGCGCCGCACCCGTTTGCAGCGCCTTGCGTGTATGCTCGACGGTGCGGATGCACTCATCCAGACAGATCGGCGTGCGCAAACGGGTCTGTAGCGTGGCGTGGTCGTGAATATCGTCCCAAGCCAGCGGTTGCTCGATGTAATCCAGATCAAACGCATCCATCCGCTGCAACAGCGCGGTATCGGCCAGAGTGTAGCAGGAATTGGCATCCACCGTCAGATGCGCCCCCGGAAACTCCGCCCGCGCCGCCCGCAGCAATTCCAGATCGTGCCCCGGCTTCACCTTCAGCTTGATCCGCTTGTACCCCTGTGCCAGATGGCTTTCGATCCGCTGCATCGTCGTCGCAATCGGCCCGATCCCCAGCGAAACCCCCACATCAATCGCATCGCCGACCCCACCCAGCACGCTCTGCAACGGCAGGTTCAGTGATTTCGCCCACAGGTCCCAGAACGCCATCTCGACCGTGGCCTTCGCCATATGGTTGGCCCGCCACGGCAGCAGCCTGCGCGCCAATTCCTGCGGATGCGCAAAGCTTTGCCCGACCACCTGCGGCAGCAGAACGTTGCGCAACAGGTCCATTGCTCCGGTGACGGTTTCCTCCAGATAATCCGGCAGCGGGTCCATCACCCCCTCGGCATAGCCCTCGATCCCATCGGCTTTCAGCACCAGCAGCGGGAAGATTTTCTCGGTCATCGTGCCGGTCGAGATGGTGAACGGCGTCACCAGCGGCAGGCGCACCAGCCGCAGATCGGCGGCTTCGATGCGCAAGGGCGCGCGGGTCTGGGTCATGGCTGGCCTCCTGTCAGCGGTGCAGCTCACGCTAGATATTTTTCAGTTTACTTGCAAGCTTGACCGAATGACAGAATCCTGACAATCTTTCCTGATACCCAAAAGGAACCCCGGATTTGCCTCAGGACGACCCGCCCTTTTCGGAAGATCCGACCGCCGCTTCGGGCGATCTGCGCGCGCGCCTGACCACGGCCAACACCGATGGCACCCCCTCAGACCGCGCAATCGCGGGCTTCCTGCTGGCCAATCTGCAATCCCTGCCGTTTGAAACCGCCGCGTCTGTAGCGGCAAAGGTCGGCGTCTCCGAAGCCACCGTGGGTCGCTTCTGCCGCACCTTGGGCTATCGCCATCTGAAAGACCTCAAGGGCAGCCTCCAGCTTGATCTGGGTGATAAGGCTTGGCTGATCGGGGACCGCTTACAAGATTTCCACCGCCGCAGCCAAAGCGGCAATGCCGAGCTTTCCCGCGCGCTGGAACGCGAGATGGCCGCCCTCGTCGCCGTCTACGAAATGGCCGCCAGCCCCGCCTTTGATGCCACCGTCAAGCGTCTGTCGCACCGCCGCTCGGTCTGGGTCGCAGGGTTTCAGACCGAACGCGGCCGCGCCGCCGAACTCGCCCACAACCTGCAATACCTGCGCGCCGGCGTGCAGCTCTGCGATGTCGCCGCTGGCCATTTTGCCGAGGTTCTGCTGGACGATCCCGCCCAAACCACCCTCGTTCTGATCGACGCCCGGCGCTATTCCCGCCTGACCCGCGATCTGGCCCTTGCCGCGCGCGATGCAGGTATCCCGGCGACGCTGATTACCGATCCCTATTGTTCATGGGCGCATGACACGGTGACAGAGGTGTTCGCCGTGCCCACCGATCTCAATCATTTCTGGGACGCCACTTCGGCGATGTCCTCGCTGGTGGGCCTGATGATCAACGGCGTTTTCCGCGAGCTCGGCGCGCAGGTCGAATCCCGCATGGCCCGCGTCTCCGCCCTGCACGGCAGCTTTATCGGCCATATCGGCTCCGCCCGCGGCCCCACCAAGCCCACACCATAACAAACAAAAAACCAACAAGGAGGATCTGTCTATGACCATGAGTATCCGCAAAACGCTTCTCTCCGCCAGCGTCAGCCTGTTCGCGCTGTGCGCCGCCCAAGCCGCGGGCGCGCAAGAAGCCGTGTTCGTGCTGAACACCAGCGAGGTCGGCGCGCCGACCTATAACCCGATCAAAGCCAACAACCTGAACAAAGCCACCACGCTGATCTTCGACCGCATGGTCAGCCAAGCCGCCGATTTGTCGTTCCACCCATGGCTGGCCGAAAGCTGGGAGGAAGCCCCCGACGGCATGTCCTGGACCTTCCATCTGAAACCCGGCGTCACCTTCCACAATGGCGAACCCTTCAACGCCGCCACCATAGGCCCTTGGCTCGAAGCCTTCAAAGGCAGCGAAAACGCCTATATGACCGAAGCCATCGCAAAGGTCGAAGTGGTCGATGATCTGACCGTCAAATTCGTGATGGCGCGGCCCGAACCGAACATGCTGTATAACCTGTCCTCCAGCTTCATGTCGGTGGTCGAGCCGAAATCCTTTGCCGCTTTGGGCGACAATTATGGCGTCACCGAAGTCTATGGCACCGGCCCGTTCAAGCTGGAAAGCTTCACCGTCGGCCAAGAAACCGTGCTGGTGCGCAATGATGACTACACCTGGGGCTCGCCTTTGGCCAAGAATACCGGCCCCGCCCATATCGCCAAAATCACCTTCCGCGAAATCGCCGAAGATTCCACCGCGTTTCTGGAGCTGAAAACCGGCGGCGTCGATATGCTGCTCGGCGTCCCCGCTGACCTGCTGTCAGAGGTGCAAAAAGAGCCTAACCTTGCGGTTTTGACGCTTCCGGGCCAAGATGTCTACTACATGCCGATCAACGTCACCAAAGCGCCGTTTGACGATATCAAGGTGCGCGAAGCCGTCGCCAAGGCGATCAACCAAGAAGAAATCCTCGCCTCGGTGTTCGGCGGCGTCGGTGCTGTTGCCGACACGTTCCTGATCTCCGCGCTGCCAGAAGGCCAAGTCGCGGACAGCGCCAAGATCCACTACGACCCCGCCCGCGCCAACGCCTTGCTGGACGAAGCTGGCTGGGTGATGGGCACGGATGGTGTGCGCGCCAAAGATGGCGTGGCGCTGAAAGTCAGCCTGTGGACCCAAAGCGACAGCATCTTCCGCCGCCTGACCGAAGTGGTGCAAGCCCAGTTGAAAGCCGTGGGCGTCGAGGCCGAAATCACCACTTTCGACAGCTCGATGATCCGCGATCAATACAAGACCGGCACCCAGCAACTCGCGGTGCGCTCCTATAACTGGGACAATGCCGATATCGTCGACTGGTTCTTTGGCGCGGATCGTCTGGGCTATCCGAACGTGTCGATGTTCAACGATCCCAAGGCGGAAGAATTGCGCAAATCCGCCATGACAGGCTCGAAAAACATGGCCGAGCGCGTGACCAATTTCACCGCCTACCATGAATATGTGCTGACCCAATTCCCGATGGCACCAATCTATCAACCGGTCGACAGCGT
Organism: uncultured Cypionkella sp.; assembly: GCA_964387655.1. Classification (GTDB taxonomy): domain Bacteria; phylum Pseudomonadota; class Alphaproteobacteria; order Rhodobacterales; family Rhodobacteraceae; genus Cypionkella. The sequence continues at coordinate 11,682 of CAYLYV010000035.1, forward strand.
TGCCTATAATGCTGATCGTCTGGTGATGCCCGAGGTGATGAACGCCCCCGTCGTCGGCTCGACCGCCGTGATGGATATGGAAGTGAAGGAATAGCTGCGCAGGGCAGGGGGCACGGGCATGTATACCTATCTGATCCGTCGGATCGTGATGCTTGTGCCGGTGTTCCTTGCCGTCTCGCTGGTTATTTTTCTGATCCTGCATTTCATTCCCGGCGATCCGGTCGATAACCTTCTCAAGGTCGGATCGTCCCCCGCAGCCCGCGCCGAGATGGAGGCCCGCTATGGCCTCGATCAACCGCTGCCGGTGCAATACGGCATCTGGCTGTCCAAGGTGATGCAGGGCGATCTTGGCACCGCCATCGTCGCCCGCCGCCCGGTGTCCGATCTGATCCTGCAAGCCCTGCCGCATTCGCTGCGGCTGGGTGGTCTGGCCTTGCTGTTCTCCTCCGTTGCCGGTGTCGGTCTGGGCGTTCTGGCCGCTCTGAATCGTGACAAATGGCCGGATAGAGCCATAATGGGCGGTGTCCTGCTCGGTTCCACCATGCCCAGCTTCTGGCTCGGTCTGATCCTGATGCTGATCTTTTCGGTCTGGCTCGGCTGGTTCCCGGTCTCCGGCGCACGCAGCGCCAGCGCCTTGGTGCTGCCCGTGTTGACCATCGGCCTAGGCGGCACCGCCTTGGTTGCCCGCATCACCCGTGTCGCGATGATCGAGGCGTCGGGCCGCGATTTCGTCACCCTGCTGCACGCCAAGGGCCTGTCGCCGCTGCGCATCCAACTCCGCCACGTCCTGCGCCATGCCTTGATCCCGGTGGTCACCATCCTCGCCCTGCGCATCGGCTGGATTTTGGGCGGCGCAGTGACGGTTGAGGTGGTTTTCGCCCGCCCCGGCCTTGGCACCCTGCTGATCAAATCCCTCAGCCAACACGATTACCCGGTGGTGCAAGCCTGCCTGTTGATGCTGGCGATGGCCGTCATGCTCGGCACCCTTCTGGGCGACATCCTGCAAGCCGCAATGGACCCCCGCGTGCGGGCGGCCCTCGCATGACCCTCGCGGCCCCGATCCGCGCGCTGCGTCGCCCCGCAGGTGCCCCGGCTGGCCTCTGGTTGCTGCTCGTGATCCTCGCCGCCATCGCCGCTCCGCTGCTGACGCCCTATGCCTATGATATTCAAGAGCTTCCCTCCGCATGGCAGCCGCCCTCGGCCAGCCATTGGCTTGGCACCGATGAATTTGGCCGCGACCTGCTCACCCGCCTGATCTACGGCGCGCGCACCTCGCTGTCGGTCAGCAGCATCGCCATTTCCATCTCGGTGCTCTGCGGCATGACCCTCGGCGCCGCCGCCGCATGGTTCGGCGGCTGGTTTGACCGCGCCGTCACCACCGTCGTCGACCTGACATGGAGCTTCCCCGAAATCCTGATCGCGCTGATTCTGGTGGCCATCATCGGCCCCGGCACCACCGGCACCATGGTCGCAATCTCGGTGGCATATCTCGCGCAATTCACCCGCCTGACCCGCGCCCAGATCATGACGCTGAAGGGCGAAACCTTCATCGAAGCCGCCGCCAGCCTCGGCGCGGGCAACAGCCATATCCTGTTCCGCCACCTTCTGCCCAACGCCCTCGCCCCCGTGCTGGTCAGCGCCATGCTGGCAACCGGCGACGCCATCATCCTCGAAGCCACGCTCGGCTTCTTCGGCCTTGGCGCACAGCCCCCCGTCCCATCCTGGGGCGGCATGATGTCGGCAGGCTCGGCCCTGGTGTTCAAAGCCCCGTGGATCATCATTTTCCCCGGCCTCGCCGTCGCCATCACCGTCGTTGCCATCAATCTCTACGGCGATGCCCTGATCGCTGAACTCGACATCCGCGCCCGGATGCGGAGGGCGGTATGAGCGCGTTGTTGGAGCTGCAAAACGTCAGCGTCTCCATCGGTTCGGCTGAGTTGCTCGATGGCGTCAGCCTAAAGCTCCAACGCGGCCAGACCCTAGGCCTCGTCGGCGAATCCGGCTCTGGCAAATCCCTCACGGCCATGGCCGCGATGGGCCTGCTGCCCTTGATCGGCGGCCGCGTCAGCGCCGGATCGGTGCGCTTCGACGGCCAAGACCTCGCCAGCCTCACCGACCCTCAACGCCGCGCCCTCAGGGGCCGTCGCATCGGCTTTGTCACCCAAAACCCGATGACCGCGCTGGACCCGGTGCAGCGCATCGGCGCGCAGATCGACGTGGTGTCGCGCCTCCACCTTGGCCTGACCAAACCAGCCGCCCGCGCCCGCACCATTGACCTCTTGACCCAACTCCGCATCCCCGAAGCCCATGCCGTGGCCGAGGCGTGGCCGCACCAACTCTCCGGTGGCATGAAGCAACGCATCGTCATCGCCATGGCCCTCGCAGGCGACCCCGAACTGATCATCGCGGATGAGCCGACCACGGCGCTTGACGTCACGGTGCAAGCCCAAATCATCCAGATCCTCGCGGGCCTTGTGCGTGAAAAGGGCGTCGCCCTCTTGCTGATCACGCATGACCTGGGCGTCGTCGCGCAAATCTGCGACCGGGTTGCCGTGCTTTACGCGGGCCGTCTGGCCGAGGAAGGCCCCGTCGCCCCGATCTTTGCCGCTCCGCAGCATCCCTATACCAAAGCCCTGATCACCTGCATCCCGCAGGAAGGCATGGCGCGCGGCACCCTGCGCGGCATCCCCGGCGCAGTCCCCTCTGCCCGCCAATACCCGACAGGCTGCCGCTTCCACCCCCGCTGCGTCAAAGCCACCGCCGATTGCGCGGCCTTGGCTCCGCCCCTGACCCAACGCGGCGATGGCCAAGCCGCCTGCCTGCACCTGCCAGAGCCCGCGCTATGACTGCCCCGATGATCCAGATCGAGCGCCTCTCCAAACGCTTCCAAACCGGCGGCGGCTTCCTCAAACGTCCCCGCGCCATGCTCGCCGTCCGCGATGTGTCGCTGACCATCGCCAAGGGTGAAGTCGTCGGCGTCGTCGGTGAAAGCGGCTGCGGCAAATCCACCCTCGCAAGGCTGGTTTTGCGCTTGTTAGAGCCTAGTTCTGGCCGCGTCGTCCTAGACGGCACCGACCTCACCAGCCTTGGCCCCAGCGCCTTGCGCGCCGCGCGCAAGCGCATGGCGATGGTGTTTCAAGACCCCTATTCCTCGCTCGACCCGCGCTTTTCCGTCGCCGATGTGCTGACCGAACCCTTCACCGTGCAGCGCCGCCCGCTGCCCCCCGGTCAGATCGCCGAAATGCTCACCGCCGTTGGCCTGCCCACCCACATGGCCAGCAGCCACCCGCACCAACTGTCCGGCGGCCAGCGCCAACGCGTCGGCATCGCCCGCGCCCTTGCCCTGCGCCCCGAATTTGTGGTGCTGGATGAACCCACCGCCTCCTTAGATGTCTCTATTCAGGCCCAAATCATTGATTTGCTGGCGGGCCTGCGCGATCAAATGGGCCTGACCTACCTGTTCATCAGCCACGATCTCGGCCTCGTGCGCTACTTCTGCGATCGCATCGTGGTGATGTATCTCGGCGCCGTGGTCGAAATCCTGCCCACCGCCGATGCCCAACCCCGCCACCCCTACACCCGTGCCCTGATCGACAGCGGTTTCGCCCCCGATCCCACCCGTCGCCGTGCCATCGCGCCCCTCAGCGGAGAAATCCCCAGCCCGTTCGATCTGCCCCCCGGTTGCGCCTTTGCCGGACGCTGCCCGCGCGCCACAGACCAGTGCCGCACCGAACGCCCCATGCTGGACGCCACCAGTCATCCCACCGCCTGCTTCCACCCGCTTTGAAAGCCCAGACATGCCCTTCCACATCCTGACCGGCTCTTTCGTCCACGAAAGCAACACCTTCAAAAAGGGCGAGACCACCCTGCAAGACTTCCGCAATGATGTGCTGGATTTGGGCCAAGTGGCCGTCGAACGCTTCGGTGACGTGAACGAAGAACTCGCCGGATTTCTTGACATTGGCCGTGCCGCAGGCTGGCAGATCACCCACACCGTTTCCGCCCACGCCACCCCCGGCGCGCGGGTGGCGCGGGAAGCGTTTGACCATATCGCGGGCCTGATCTGCGACAGCGCGCGGCAGCATCGCGCAACCCTCGACGGTATCCTGCTTAGCCTGCACGGCTCGATGGTACCCACGTTCTGCGAGGATGGCGAAGGCGAACTCCTGAACCGTCTGCGCGCCGTCGTCGGCCCCGATATGCCCATCGCCGTTACGCTCGATCTGCACGCGATGGTGACGCCCGCGATGGTCGCGGCAGCCCAGATCATGGTCAGCTACAAAACCTACCCCCATATCGACATGCGCGAGACGGGTCGCCACGCCGCCCGCCTGCTGGATACGGCACTAAACGGCCAAAATCGCCCGATAACCCTGCGGGTCCACCTGCCGATGCTTGATGAAGCCAACGCAGGCCGCACCGATGTCCCCCAAACCGCCGCCCTCTATACCCGCGCCAAACAGCACGAATCCGAACCCGGCATCCTTGCCGTCTCGATCAACGCAGGCTTCGCCGAGGCTGATATCTTGGAGGCTGGCCCAACCGTTCTGGTCAGCTACGACCAAAACATCCCCACCGCCGCCGCCCGCGCGCAAGCGATTGCCGAAAACTTGGCCGATACGATCTGGGCACAGCGCGACTCGGTCTCAAACACCTTCCTCACCCCCGTCGCCGCCGCTCAACAAGCCCGCGATTTTGATGCCAGCCAAGGCCCCCTTGTCATCGCCGATTACGCCGACAACCCCGGCGCGGGCGCTTACGGTGACGCCACCGCGCTGTTGCAGGCGCTGTTTGACGCCGGGGCCACGGGCGGCGCTTTCGCCCCCATGATCGACCCCGAAGCGGCAGAAATCCTGCACCGCCACACAGTCGGCGATCAGGTGACGCTGGCGCTGGGCGGCAAGCAAGACCCCAGCTTTGGCGGCGGCTCCCTTCATCTGACGGGCGAAATCATCCACCTGTCGGACGGCAGCTATACCGGCAACGGCCCGATTTTGGGCGGCATCACCCACAGCTTTGGCCCCACCGCCGTTCTGCGCGTCAATGGCATTGATATTCTGGTCGTCACCCAACCCGGCCAGATGCTCGATCTGATGCAAGTCCGCAGCTTCGACATTGAGCCCGCGGCCCTGCGCTTTCTGGTGGTAAAATCCATGCAACACTTCCGCGCCGCGTTTGAGCCAATAGCGGGCAAAGTCATCGTCTGCGACACGGGTGCACTTGCCACCCCGCAAGCGCACCTCCGCCCCTACACCCGCGTCCGCCGTCCGGTCTGGCCACTGGATCGCACCGGATTTGGCATCTAAAAAGGCTCTAAACGGCCAATAGTCTCGTTTCTAGCCAGAAGCTTCCTCAAAAAACCGCACCATCCGGGCCGCAATCACATCGCGATCCGCCGCAACCGCCAAAGACTCGCGCGCCCGTGCCGCCACATCGGCTGGCAATTGCCCCGCATATTCCGCGACGAGCGCCGCCATGAACTGCTGCGTCATCTCAGGATGATACTGCGTGGTCAGCACACGCCCCCCAATCGCAAAACTCCCCACCGCACATTCCGCATTTCCCCCCAACACCACCGCCCCCGCAGGCACCACCAAAACCTGCTCTCTATGCGCCGCATAGAGCCGCATTTTGATCCCTTCCATCTCCGTCTCCACCACCCCAAACACCCAGCCGCCGGGATTGTCCCCCACCGCGCCGCCCAGTGCCATCGCAATCGCCTGATGGCCAAAGCACGCACCAAACAGCGGCTCGCCCCGTGCCACGATTCCCCGGATCACCCCAGACAACCGCCCCACCCAAGCGTCAGAATCATGCACCGAGGCCGGGCTTCCGGTGATGATCCAACCGTCAAACTGCTCCGCCTCTGCCGGAAACACCCCGTCTTTCACCGAGAAACTGCTCACCCGCCAATCCGGTCGCAGCTCCTGCAACAACCCAGCAAACTTCGCCCCATCCTTCGGATGCGCCTGCGCAAAGTCACTCTCGTCGGTGTTCGCCACCAGCACCGCAATATGCATGATCTTTCTCTTTACATATTTATGAACATGTGTAGCATATTTATAAATAGCCCACATGGCAAGCGAGGATGAATGACGCTCTGGACCCCCACCGACGATGGCCATGCCGATCTGTCCAGCCATGACGCCTTCGCGCAGGGCGCGCCGCTCAACACCTTCGCCCGCCTGCGCCGCGATGATCCGATGCACTGGACCGACTATGCCCAAGGCGAAAACTATTGGTCCGTCACCCGCCACGCCGATATTCTGGAGCTGAACCGCCAGACTGACCTCTTATCCTCCGCCCGTGGCATCCGCATCGAGGATCAGTCTTACGAAGAATACCTCGCCCGCCGCACCTTCCAAGAAACCGACGGCGCCGAGCATATGGCCACCCGCATCCGCGTCGCCAAAGCCTTCTCGCGCCCGGTGATTGCGCAATTTGAACAAGTCATTCGCGACATCTGCATCGACATCCTCGACACCACTTTGCCGAAACTCACCTTCGACGCCACCGCAGAGATCGCCCGCCAGCTGCCGATGCGGATGCTGGGCCGCATCATGGGCACGCCCGACGCCGATCTGCCGTGGCTGGTCGCCAAAGGCGATGCGCTGATCGCCAACACCGACCCCGATTTCACCAGCCATGTCCTCGATAAAATGACCACCGACGAATTTCGGATGATGCCGTTCAACTCCCCCGCCGGGGCCGAGTTGTTCGTCTATGCCAAAGACCTGATGGCCCGCAAAGCCGCTTCTGGCGATCGCTCGGGCATCCTGCCACTGATCATGGAACCCGGCCCCGATGGCACCACCATGCCCGAACAAGAATTCCGCAATTTCTTCTGCCTCTTGGTCGCCGCCGGCAATGACACCACCCGCTATTCCATCGCTGCGGGCCTGCAAGCCCTCGCGCATCAGCCCGAACTGCTGCCGCTCTTGCAAACCGGCACGGTCTGGGACACCGCCCCGGATGAAATCATCCGCTGGGCCACGCCTGCGATCTACTTCCGCCGCACCGCGACCCGCGATTTTGACTACCACGGCAAGCAGATCAAAGCCGGGCAAAAGGTGGTCTACTGGTGGCTCTCGGGCAACCGCGACGAAAACGCCTTTGATACCCCGATGCGCGTCAACTTCGCGCGCCAGAACAACCGCCACATGGCCTTCGGCCAAGGCGGGCCGCATGTCTGCCTTGGCATGTGGCTCGCCCGCCTCGAAATCCGTGTGCTGTTCGAAGAACTTGCCAAACGCATCCGCAAGATCGAACCTGCCGGAGATCACAAATACCTGCGCTCGAATTTCGTCGGCGGTCTGAAATCTTTGCCCGTCACCGTCACGCTCAATTAAGCGGCCACAGAGCCGCATCAGGGAGTTTCCAATGCCAGACCAAGCCCCGCGCCTGCGCGCGATGTTTTGTGATCACCTGTCGATCATGCGCGGCAAATACCTGCCCGCCAGCAAGCTGCGCGACGACGAAAGCCGCTTCGCCCGCCCGACGTTTTCGGTGCATTACGACAAGGATCTGCTGATCGAAGCCCCCGGCACGATGTGCCTCGAAGGCCTGCCCGATATGGCCCTGCGCTGGAAGGGCGACGAGATTCGCCAAGGCTGGGAGCCGCACACCAAAGTCGTGACCGGCGATCTTTTCGCCGCCGATGGCACCCCGATCCCGATGTGCCCACGCTCTGCGCTGAAACGCGCCGTTGCCGCGTGGGAGAAGCACGGCCTCACCCCCCAAATCGGCATTGAGCTGGAAGCCTACGCCTTCATCCGCGACGAAAACGGCCAGATCGTGCCCTATGACACCCCCGGCGGCGTGGTCTATGGCACCGGAACCTTCGCCGACCCCCGCCGTTTCACCGATGCAATCTGGAACAAAGCGCAGGAGATCGGCCTGCCGCTGGATCTGATCACCGCCGAATACGACACGCCGCAATATGAATTCACCCTCACTTTCGGCCCAGCTGTCGCCCATGTTGATACCGTCGTGTTGTTCCGCCAGATGGCCCGTGAAATCGCATGGGATCACGGTGTCATCCTCAGCTTTCTGCCGAAACCGATCCCCGGCAAAGGCGGCAATGGCATGCACATCAACCTGTCTTTCTCCGACGCCAAAGACCACAACGCCCTTGCCAATGGTGATCACGGCGATCCCGCCAACCTCAACCCGCTCGCCAAAGGCTGCATCGCCGGCTGGATGCAGCACCACAAAGCCATGGCCGGCCTGATTGCGCCCAACGCCCAAAGCTATAACCGTCTGCAACCCGCCAGCCTGTCGGGCTATTGGTGCAACTGGGGCGGTGATAACCGCAACGTCACCGCCCGCGTCTCTGCCGAAGGCGGCAAGAAAGCCCGGCTGGAACACCGCATGGCCGATGCCGCCGCGAACCCCTACACCGCCACGGCCACCATCCTGCAAGCCGCTCTGCTCGGCTATGAGGGCAAATTCAAACTGCAACCGATGGAAACCGGCAACGGCTTTTCCACCAATGACGCAACGCACGGCACCGCCGCCAACCTCAGCGAAGCCCTGAACGATCTGGAAGCCGACACTGCCCTCGCCACGGCCGTGGGCGCGGGTCTGGTCGAAAACCACCTCTATATGAAACGCGCCGAAGTCGAGAAAACCGCCCTCCTTGATCCCGACGCCCTGCGCGATTGGTACATCTGGTACTTGTAAGCCGCCAATGCGTTCCAACCGGTAAACGCCGACGCGCGCCGTGCGAAAATCCGCGAACTGCCGCTTTCACATTGGCATAAATATCCCACAGGGGTCCGGGGGGGTGAAACCCCCGGGCGCGTCCCGCCAAACCGGAGCTATAAATGCAAGTCACCTGGCATCTTCCCAACGGCAAAACCGTCACCGCCGAGGTCAAACCCGGCCTCAACCTGATGGAAGCCGCCGTCGCCAACAATATCCCGAACGTGATTGGCGAATGCGGCGGCTCGCTATCCTGCGCCACCTGTCACGTCGTTGTCGACCCCGCCTGGGCCGCCCGCACCGGCCCCCCCAGCGCCTTTGAAGACGACATGCTCGACGTCACCGACGCCGACCGCCAACCCAATTCCCGCCTGTCCTGCCAGATCAAAATGACCGAGGCGCTGGATGGCATCGTCCTGCACGTCCCTGGCTGATCCCCCTTGCAAACCGCCCGCGCCCGCGCCACACCCGGCAAAACCGCGAGAAGGCCCGCCATGACCCTCATCCCCGCCTGGATCAACGGCACCCTCACCCCCATCGACAAACTCGAGGTCCACCGCCTTGGCCTGCGCCACAAGGCCGTCTCGGTCTTCGTCCTCTCAGGCGACCACATCCTGATCCAACAACGCGCGCTTTCGAAATATCACACCCCCGGCCTCTGGGCGAACACCTGCTGCACCCACCCGCACTGGGATGAACCCGCGCTCACCTGCGCACACCGCCGCCTCTCCGAAGAACTCGGCCTATCAAACCTTATCCTCACCCAAGCCGGCCAAGTCGAATATCGCGCCGCCGTCCCTCCCGACATGATCGAACACGAAGTCGTCGACATTTTCACCGCCCAAGCCCCCCGCACCCTCCACATCACCCCCAACCCCGCCGAAGTCCTCAACACCGCCTGGGTCCCCCTCGCCAAACTCCTGTATGACACCCAAACCACCCCCGAACGCTTCACCCCCTGGCTGCGCATCTACCTGCACGACCACCCCGAAATCCTACAGCGCGCCCAACTCACCCCACCTTAACCACCCCCCGGCACCCTGCACCGCAAACAGGAGTGCCCGATGACCGAAATCATCCAGATCCCCACCACCGAAATCCTCGACCAAGCCCTGCTCCGCGACCGCGCCCATCTCGACACCGCAGCCCTCGAAGACCTCGCCGCCTCCATCGCCCGTGACGGCCTGCGCCAACCCATCGAGGTCTGGGCGCTTTCCCAACCGACCGAGACCCACCGCTACGGCCTGATCTCCGGCCTGCGCCGCCTCACCGCCACCCGCCTGCTGCACAGCCGCAACCCCAGCACCCACACCACCATCCCCGCCTTCCTGCGCACTCCCGCCTCGATCCCCGACGCGATGGCGCAAATGATCGCCGAGAACGAAATCCGCGAAAACCTCACCCCGTGGGAGCGCGGCCTCACCCTCGCCACCGCCGTCGCCCAAGACCTGTTCCCCACCATCGACGCCGCCATCGCCGCCCTGCACCCCACCGCCAGCAAACAAAAACGCACCCGCCTGCGCACCCTCGCCCTTGTGGCCGAAGAGTTGGAGGATGCCTTCACCACCCCCGAACTGCTCTCGCAATCCCAGATCGAGCGCCTCGCCGCCTGCCTCCGCGGCGGCCTCACCCCCCTCATCCACCAGATTCTAAAGGAAAACCGCCGCAAAAGCCTGCCCAGCCAATGGGCCGCCCTGATCCCGACGCTATCCGAGGCCCTCGCCCCCGAGTCCGACCCCACCCCCACCAAACCCGGCCGCCCGCGTCGGCTGCTGACCCTGAAACAGGGGCTGACGATCCGGCGAGAGAAATGCATGGGCGGCTGGTCGCTGAAATTCACCGGCCCTCATGCCCGTAGCGGCGGCCTGATCGACGACGTGATGGACGAGATAGAGCGGTTGTTTCAGCCGGAGTAGGGGGGCAAACGTGATTTTTACGCTAAGTTCGTGTAAATTGTCGCAAATATGCAACAGGGTTGGCGGAATTTTTCTGTCAAACCTGCGGGTGTATAGCTAGGGTGGATGCACGGCCGGGCTTGACTCGGCCTTATTGATTCGAGGCAGCGAATGATAAATCTAATTTCTGACACAGTTCGGGTTTTGGTTGGCGCTGGCGCTGGCATAATGGCTATTGCTTTTCTGTGGGTTTCAATCCGCAGTTGGCAACATGGTCGTGCTGCATTTGAAGCCAATAACCGTCGCGCGTACCCCAGCCTGCATCGGTCGATCCGAGGTGAGATGCGGCCCGCAAGCTCTCACATGCGCGACAGAACGCGGATGGGAGTAGCATTGACTGTCTGCGGCGAAAAATTTGTGCCTCAAGAGAGATTTAGTTCCGAGGCGCTTGACGAAGTCATTGGGCGGCGCGTCTAAATAGTATGTTGTATAGGGGCTGGGTTCCGACTGTTTCGGGCCATCTGTCTTTCTCGGCAGTTGGCGAGACGGATTTTCCGACACGGTGCAGAACGCTCCGCTGCAATGGACGAATAATTTCTATACAAAAACGGGATCTTCTAGACGTAGTAGTTCCGTTGGTTGATACAACACCAGTTGGACAATTCTTCAGAGAGTATCTAGCGAACCGTTTGATTGGAATCACGGGTGATTTTTCATTTGTGTGTATTGCCGACACACCTAAATCTCGAGATCGCCTAAGTGGCAGTATATTTTTGATTTCAAATTTCCACAATAAGTCTAGCATTAAGGATATCCTGAAGCTTGTCAAATCTTGTGAAGTTGAAGCAGATTTCACTCCTGAGGTGCAGGAGAGAATAAGCGACATCGTTGCTAAAAATCAGAAGTATTCATCAAAGTTCACCTTGTGGCGGGATGGTCAAATTGATGTCGAAACCGCCGCTAAGCTTGATGAAAGTGACGAAAAACTTACTATTGATCAAATCATTGCAGATCAATTTTTCTTTTTTATCAAAGATTTAGCACACCGACATCAGCATCATGATCCAGACCATGATGCGATCACCCGCCTATCAAGATGCACATCTCCTGACGATACTGAATGGGTAGTGACTACACAAAATGCTCTGTATCGTTCGGTAATTCGCTACAAAAGATTTCGAAATGAGAAGGCCCTTTTCAGGGCGTCTGGTATTTTGGCATATGCTCGCTCCTTTGAGCGGTCACACGCAGAAAAAAATTCGGGCATACGGAAGTTTAACACCGAAGAGATTGATATGTCTCTCTCTGTATCAAGAGAAGAAATACAACATTTTGATCAGAAAAGTATCGCTCACGCTGAGTCGCTTAGAAATTTCTTTTTTGCATTTTTTGCGTTTATTATTTCGGCAGTTTCCATAGCGCAATTTAATGATACATTGAAAATAAGTCCACACTGGATATATTTCTGGATAACTGATTCTGTGGCCAATCATCCGATCGAAACTATTGGAGTAATTTGGATAGTTTCAACAATAAATGCCTTTTGGTCGCACCGCAAAGACCCTGCGAATTTTTCTCTGATTCGTGCGCTGTTAAGCTGGTTTCAAGGCTTCCGGATGCGTTGGTTCATGGTGGCGAATTTGATGATTGTCGCCGTTCTTACTACGATTTGCTACTTTCTACTAATTCGACACTTATTTTAATTCGCCTTGGCCTACTCTGTAGATCGCTCCAAACCTTAACAATTCCTTAAATCCACCACCCCAACCCACTGATATAAAACAACAAAAAAAGGTCCCGAGTTGGGACCCTACCCGATCCGCCCGCGAACCCCGCCGGTCTGGCCGCGGTCCAGCAAAACATGGTCGGCCAAAACGCAGGCCATCATCGCCTCCCCCACCGGAACCGCCCGGATCCCAACGCAAGGGTCGTGCCGCCCCTTGGTGACCAGATCAATCTCCGCCCCGGTCGCATCAATCGTCGCCCGTGGGGTCAGAATAGACGAGGTCGGCTTCACCGCGAACCGCACCACCACCGGCTGCCCTGAGGAAATCCCGCCCAATATCCCCCCCGCATGGTTCGACAGAAACTCCGGCCCGTTGGCGCCCATCCTGATCTGATCCGCATTCTCAACCCCGGTCAAAGTGGCGGCATCGAACCCGTCGCCAATCTCCACCCCCTTCACCGCATTGATCGACATCATCGCGCTGGCCAGATCCGAATCCAACTTGCCATAAATCGGCGCCCCCAACCCCGCCGGCACCCCCGACGCCACCACCTCAATCACCGCCCCCACCGAATTGTGGTCCATCCGCAACCCATCCAAATAGTCAGCCCACCCCGCCACAGCCCCCGGATCAGGACAAAAGAACGGATTGCCCGAGATCACCGAACTATCAAACCGCCCCCGATCAATCCCCATCACCCCCATCTGCACCATATACCCGCTGATGGTCAGCCCCGGCACCAGCGATGCCAACACCGCCCGCGCCACCCCGCCCGCCGCCACCCGCGACGCCGTCTCCCGCGCGCTCGACCGCCCACCCCCGCGATAATCCCGGATCCCGTATTTCTGATGGTAGGTGATATCCGCATGCCCCGGCCGAAACGCCTGCGCGATGTTGCTGTAATCCTTGCTGCGCTGGTCGGTGTTCTCAATCATCAACTGGATCGGCGTCCCCGTCGTGACCCCTTCAAACACCCCCGACAGAATCCGAACCTCATCCGCCTCTTTCCGCTGCGTGGTGAACTTCGAGGTCCCCGGCTTGCGCTGATCCAGCCAAGGCTGCAAATCCGCCTCAGACAAAGCAATCCCCGGAGGACAGCCATCCACCGTGCAACCAATCGCAGGCCCGTGGCTTTCGCCCCAGGTGGTGACGCGAAACAGATGACCGAAGGTGTTCAGGCTCATGGGAAGGCTCCTCTTTGACACCCCAATAAGCCAAGCACTGCCCCCGATAAACCCTTAAAACTCCAGCGCCCCCTGCGCCGAGCCGTCAACCTCTTTCGCCGTCTTCTTAAACCCGTCATCCCTGCGGGCGGGTAAACGCACCGCCCGGTCGCGCAGCGCCATCGCCCGGTGTGGCAGGGTGCTTCAGCAAGTTTCGCGCTTGCGCCGTTGCGCCCACCTAGGTAACGTAGTGCCTCAGTCCCGGAGCCACAGAATGTTGAAATCGCGTCTCCCGAAGTTCATTTGGGACAGCTACGAATGCTATGAATGGAAGCATGCCAGCGCGATCCTCTCGCAAGATTTCCCTCACGAATGGCAAGATATCCTCGACGCGCTTACGACCTTCCGGTTGCGCAAATCTTGGATCAGCAAGGGCGGTGGCAACAAGTCCCAGTTGTCAGCTTTCATTGACGGCTTTCTCACGGAAAGGGGCTGGGTCGAAAAGCAGTTTCAAACCGCGATAGAGGTTGATGGCGCGCGGCTGGACTCGCCGACGCACAAGATCGACTGCTTCAAGAATGGCGTTGCGCTGGAAATCGAATGGAACAACAAAGACCCATTCTTTGACCGAGACTTGAACAACTTTCGACTGCTGTTCGATCTGCGCGCAGTCAGTGTCGGCATTATCGTGACGCGCGCCGATGAACTGCAAGATATTTTTAACGATCTTGGCAGAGGATCCTCGTACGGAAACTCGACCACCCACATGTCGAAGCTGCTACCTAGAATTGAGGGCGGCGGCGGTGCGGGCTGCCCGCTGTTGGTTTTTGGCATCACCAAGGCGCTCTATCTGGAGGATGAGGTATGATCAGTGCCGCTGACGACCTGTTGGCCAAGGCAGGCAACACCAAGTTTCGCACCATTCTTGCCGATCCGCCGTGGCAGTTTCAAAATCGCACGGGCAAGATGGCACCCGAGCACAAGCGGCTTGCGCGTTACCCGACGATGACGCTGCGCGAAATTTGTGACCTGCCTGTCCAAGATGTCGTGGCGGATACGGCGCATCTTTATCTTTGGGTTCCCAATGCTTTGCTGCCCGAAGGCCTGAAAGTGATGGAAAACTGGGGTTTCAGTTATAAATCCAACATCATCTGGTATAAAATCCGCAAAGACGGTGGCCCTGACCGTCGCGGTGTTGGGTTCTATTTTCGCAACGTCACCGAAGTGCTTCTGTTTGGGGTTCGGGGCAAGAATGCCCGCACGCTGCAACAGGGGCGAACCCAAGAGAATATCTTGTCGACGCAGAAGCGCGAGCACAGCCGTAAACCGGACGAGCAGTATGGCCTGATCGAAGGTTGCAGCAATGGGCCTCGACTAGAGATGTTTGCGCGGGGGCCGCGCGTGGGTTGGACGGTCTGGGGAAATCAAGCCGACGAATATACGCCAACTTGGGATACATATTCCAATCATTCGCAGGCCAATATCGCGCCGCTTGTTGTTGCTGCAAAGTAAGCACGTTGTGAGCAAAACGCCGGCTCGGCGCTTTCGTTCCAGTGCCAGGTGTCGTCAAACGCTTCAATCTGCGCCGCCGAATCCGCGCCCGCATGCCCCTTGAATCGCACATTATGGTCGGCGTTCGAGTTGAACGACGGGTCGAGGTAGATCAGATCGACCGATTCATCGCGGATAGACTCGCGCAAAACTTTCAGATTGTCGCCGTAGTACAGATGGTTCATCCCGCCCCCAAATGGGCGAAGTTTACCTTGCCCGATCCCCATTCTCGCAGCCGATGGTTAAAGCAAGGTTAGCCGCGCCAAGGGGCTATCGCAGGCCGTTACGGCCCGCACAAAACCAAAGCGCCACACAACGCAAGCCTGCGGCAAACCTTAACAATTCGTAAACGGCCCACCCCTAACCCATTGAAATTACATACCCAGCCCGGGTGTCCACGCGTGGACATCCCCGACCCCAAACTTCCTCTTGCACCCACAAACGGTTTGCCTATGCTCCGTCTCACCTCGGGGAGCCTCCCGGTCGTTTCTTGAAAACGCGCCGAAGGCTGAGATGCGCAAGCGAACCCGTCGAACCTGAACCGGATCATACCGGCGGAGGGAAGGTGCTGGATTTCTCCATCCCCGACCATTTCCGTCGCAACGTTGGAGAGAAAGATGACCACCAAACTCCTCGCTGCGGGCCTCGCTGTTATCGCCTCACAGGCGGCAGCCGATACCCCCGTTCTTACCGTGCTGACCTACGACAGCTTCACTTCCGAATGGGGCCCCGGCCCGGCGATTGAGAAGGGCTTTGAAGCCACCTGCGGCTGCGACGTGAAATTCGTCACCGCAGGCGACGGTGCCGCCCTGCTGGCGCGGGTCAAGCTGGAGGGCAAGGACAGCAAGGCCGATGTCGTGGTCGGCCTCGACACCAACCTGACCGCCGACGCCACCGCGACCGGATTGTTCGCGCCCGTAGCGGCCCAACCCCACACCCTGCCGGTGCCGTTTCAGGACCCCGACTTCATTCCGTTCGACTGGGGCTACTTCGCCTTCGTTTACGACAAGACCAAGGTGGCCAGCCCGCCGACTTCATTCGAGGAACTCGCCGCGTCGAACCTGAAAGTCGTGATCGAAGACCCGCGTTCCTCAACCCCCGGTCTGGGTCTGGTTCTGTGGGTGAAGGCGGCTTACGGTGACAAGGCCCCACAAATCTGGGCTGATCTGGCGGATAATATCATCACCGTCACCCCCGGCTGGTCCGAGGCCTATGGCATGTTCACCGAAGGCCAGGCCGATATGGTGCTGTCTTACACCACCTCGCCTGCCTACCATCTGATCGCCGAAAGCGACGACAGCAAGGCGGCGGCGGCGTTTTCTGAGGGGCATTACATGCAGGTCGAGGTGGCGGGCAAATTGGCTTCATCCAAGCAGCCCGCGCTGGCGGATCAGTTTCTCGCCTATCTGACTTCGGACGCGGCGCAATCGGTGCTGATCACGACGAACTGGATGTATCCGGCGAAAACCCCGGCGGAAGGTTTGCCGAAAGGATTTGAGACGCTGGTGCAGCCTGCCAAAGCCCTGCTGATGTCGGCTGCCGAGGCCGAAGCCGCCCGCGCGCCTGCGATTGCGGAATGGCAAGCCGCGCTGTCCCGCTAAGCCCAGCCCTCGGGCTGAGCATCGCCATCGCCGCGCTGATTTTAGGCAGCGCGGCGATGGTGGCCACACGCGCGGAGAGCTTCGCTTTGGCGGCGCAGGATTGGCAGGCTGTGCGGTTTACCGTGCTGCAAGCCAGCCTCTCGGCGGTGGTGTCCTGCTTGCTGGCGATCCCGGTGGCGCGGGCTTTGTTCCGGCGTCGTTTTGCGGGGCGGGGCGCGTTGATCCGGCTGCTGGCTGCCCCCTTCGTGCTGCCGGTGGTGGTGGCCGTGATGGGGTTGCTGACTGTGTTTGGCCGGAGCGGACCGATCAATACCGCCCTCACCGCGCTAGGTCTGCCCGAGGTGTCGATCTTTGGGCTGCAGGGCGTGGTGCTGGCGAATGTATTCTTCAACCTGCCGCTCGCGACACGGATGTTGCTGCACGGCTGGCAGTTGATCCCGGTCGAGCGGTTTCGTCTGGCGCAGTCGCTGGGATTGCCGCCCTCCGCGCAGTTCCGCCATCTCGAAGCGCCGATGCTGCGGGCACAACTGCCGGGGATTTTCGCGGTGATCTTGCTGATTTGTCTGGCGAGTTTCGCCATCGCGCTGATGCTGGGCGGCGGGCCGAAGGCCAGCACGCTGGAACTTGCGATCTACCAATCCTTGCGGTTTGAGTTTGATTTGGGCCGCGCGGCTTTGCTGGCGGTGGTGCAGTTTGCCTTGTGTGCGGCGATCACCCTCGCGGCGGCGCGGCTGACGTTGCCTCAAGGGTTTGGTGCGGGGTTGGGGCGGAGCATGGAAATCGCGGCACCAGGCGGTTGGCGATGCGGTTTGGATGTGCTTGCCATCAGTACGGTGGCGATTTTCCTGTTTGCGCCTTTGCTCGCCGTTGTGCTTAAGGGCCTGCCGGGGCTTACTGCGCTGCCGAACGGGTTGTGGCCTGCGGTTTTGCGCTCGGTTTCGGTCGCGGTGGTGTCGGCTTTGCTGGCGAGTTGCGCGGCGCTGATCTTGGCGACCGGCGCGGCGCGTAGCAAACGCCGCGCCATCGAACTGGCGGCGATGCTGCCGCTTGCGGCAAGCTCTCTGGTGTTGGGGACGGGGCTTTTCCTGATGGTACGCCCGTTTGTGACGCCCGAAACCTTGGCACTTCCGATCACTGTTCTGGTCAATGCCACGCTAACCTTGCCCTATTTGTTCCGCCTGCTGTTACCCGAGGCCCGCCAAATTGAGGCCGATTATGGCCGCCTTACCGCAAGTCTTGGCCTGCCAAGCCGCACGACGCTGCGCTTCGTCACCCTGCCACGATTGGCGCGGCCTTTGGGCTATGGCGCGGGCTTGGCGGCGGCTTTGTCGATGGGCGATCTGGGGGTGATTGCGTTGTTTGCAGGCGATGGCGGGGCGACCTTGCCGCTGTTCGTGCAGCACTTGATCGGCGCGTATCGGCTGCAACAGGCGGCCGCAGCTTCATTGATACTGGTAACGATCAGCTTTGCGCTGTTCTGGGCCTTTGACCGATTGGGAAGTCGCTATGCTGACGCTTGAAACGCTGGTTTTGCAGCAGGATGACTTCCGCCTGACCGCCGATTGGTCGGTGGCCCCCGGGGAGCGGGTGGCGCTGATCGGGCCATCAGGAGCCGGCAAATCGACACTGCTGATGGCATTGGCGGGGTTTCTCGCACCCGCACAGGGGCGCATCCTGTGGCAAGGCACTGATCTGGCGGACATTGCCCCCGGAGATCGGCCTTTGACGATTCTATTTCAGGATCAAAACCTGTTCCCGCATCTGACGTTGGCGCAGAACCTTGGGCTTGGTCTGTCGCCGACTTTGCGGCTGACCCCAACGCAGGCAGGCCAGATTGAAACCGCGCTGAGCCGCGTGGGGCTTGCGGGCATGGGCGCGCGCAAACCGGGCCAGCTTTCTGGTGGCCAGCAGGGCAGGGCGGCACTGGCGCGGGCGCTTTTACGGGCGCGGCCTGTGCTGTTGCTGGATGAGCCGTTCGCCGCCCTTGGCCCGGCGCTAAAGGCCGAGATGCTGGATCTGCTGGATGAGGTCGCCACTGCCACCGGGGCAGCGGTGCTGATGGTGACGCACGATCCCAGCGATGCCAAACGCTTTGCGGGCAAGACAGTGCTGGTGGCAGATGGCGTGGCGCAGGCTCCGGTAGACACGGCAGAGTTGTTCTCCAACCCGCCGCAAGCCCTGCGGGATTACCTTGGGTAGCGCATAAAAAAACCCCGCGCGAGGCGGGGTTTTTCCGAAAGCAGTGATCCAAAAATCAGTGCAGTTTCTTGCCTTTGATGCCTGCCCAAAGCCGTTTGTTGGTCAGATACAACAGCGAAGACAGCAGAATCAGGAACAGCACGGCCTTAAAGCCGGTATCCTTGCGTGCGTTCAGCTTGGGTTCTGCCGTCCACATCAGGAAAGCCGCCACGTCTTCCGACATGTGCTTGACATCATTCGGCGCGCCATCGGCGAAGGTCACCTGACCATCCGCAAGCGGCGGCGGCATTTTGATCCAACCGGTCGAGAAAGTGTGATTCTCGTAGAAGGTCGAACCGGCTTCTTCTTTCGTCTCGCCCGTATAGCCATGCAGAATCGCGACGATATATTCCGGCCCGCCCATACCCTTGAAGATCTGGTTGAAGCCCAGACCATAAGGGCCATGGAAGCCCGCCCGTGCCTTCGCCATCAGCGAAAGATCCGGCGCGCCCGCGTCATTGTTGGCAGGAAACAGATCAACCGGCAGGCCGGGGCGATCCTCACCCGTGTCCTTGTCGGTCACGGTAAAGGTCTTGGCATAGGCGCGCACTTGGTCTTCTGGCAACTGCGGGCCGCCCTCATCCCCAAGCGTGCGGATTGGCACGAAGTTCAAGCCGTGGCAGGCCGCGCAAACCTCGGTATAGACCTGAAGCCCACGTTGCAGCTGGTGCGTGTCATAGCTGCCAAACGGACCTTCAAAGCTGAAAGCTACATCCTCAACATGGCCACCTTCTTCCGAGGCGAAAACCGCCCCGGTCATCAGGCTTAGGGCAGAGACAGCGCTGATTGCGATCTTGCGAAACATCTCAGTCAGTTCCTTTCTCTCACTCGGCCGGATTGGCGTAGTGCGATTTGAAGTCTTCCTCAATCGTTGCCGGTTGCGGCAGCGGTTTTTCCAGCACGCCGAGCAGCGGCAGGATGACGAGGAAATAGGCGAACCAGTAGGCCGATGCGATCAGCGAGATCCACGACATCAGCTCATTCGGCACCTGCGCGCCGACCCACATCAGCACGATGAAGTCGATGACCAGCAACCAGAACCATGCCTTGAATTTCGGACGATACTTGCCCGAACGCACCGAGGAGGTATCGAGCCATGGCACCAAAGCCAGCACGGCAATCGCGCCGAACATCGCAACCACGCCAAAGAATTTGGCGTCAACGATACCGAAGGTGACGAACTGCACCAGCTGCACCACCCAAACGTCGGCGGTGAAGGCGCGCAAAATCGCGTAGAACGGCAGGAAGTACCATTCCGGCACGATATGCGCCGGGGTAGATAGCGGGTTGGCTTGCACGTAGTTGACCGGATCGCCCAAGAAGTTCGGCATAAAGCTGACGACCGCAAAGAAGATCGCCAGAACCACGGCCAGCGCGAACAGGTCTTTGATGACGTAGTAGGGCCAGAACGGCACGGTGTCTTTCGCGGCCTCTTCCTTCGAGGTGCGGCGGACTTCAACGCCGGTCGGGTTGTTGTTGCCGGTGTTGTGGAAGGCCCAGATGTGCAGGGCGACCAAAGCTGCGATCACGAAGGGCAGCAGATAGTGCAAGCTGAAGAAGCGGTTCAGCGTGGCATTGTCCACCGCGGGGCCGCCCAGCAGCCATTCCTGCACGGTCGGGCCAACGCCGGGGATCGCGCCGAACAGACCGGTGATCACCGTGGCACCCCAGAACGACATTTGGCCCCAAGGCAGAACGTAGCCCATGAAACCCGTCGCCATCATCGCCAGATAGATCAACATGCCGATGATCCACGTGACTTCGCGCGGGGCTTTGTAGGAACCGTAGTAAAGGCCGCGGAAGATATGCAGGTAGACGGCAAAGAAGAACAGCGATGCGCCGTTGGCGTGGATGTAGCGGATCATATAGCCGCCGTTCACGTCGCGCATGATATGTTCAACCGAGCGGAACGCCAGATCGACATGCGGTGTGTAATGCATCGCCAGCACAACGCCGGTGATGATCTGCAGACCCAGACAGAACGCGAGGACAATGCCCCAGATCCACATCCAGTTCAGGTTTTTCGGCGTCGGGATGAACAGCGTGTCATATGCCATCGAGACGATCGGCAGACGGTTGTGCAGCCAGGTCTGAAAGCCCGGCTTTGGTTGGTAATGGTCGTGCGGAATTCCGGCCATGTTTTCTATCCCTTATCCGAGCTTGATCGTGGTGGGGTTTTCGAACTTCGCCACCGGAACCGGCAAGTTACGCGGTGCCGGGCCTTTGCGAATACGGCCAGCCATATCATAGTGCGACCCGTGGCACGGGCAGAACCAGCCATCGAAATCACCCGCATCGCCCAACGGCACGCAGCCAAGGTGGGTGCAAACGCCCATCATCACCAACCACTCACCCGCTTCATCCAGCGTGCGGTTTTTGTCTTCGGCGGTCGCCGAAGCGTCAAGGTTGGCGTTCTCGGCATTGGTGTCGGGCAGATCGCTCAGCGCCACTGCGCGGCCCTTTTCGATATCATCCGGAGTGCGGCGGCGGATGAACACCGGCTTGCCGCGCCATTTCACCGTGATCTGGGTGCCAGCGGTGACGCCCGAGATGTCGACCATGATCGAGGCCAAAGCGCGGGTGTCTGCCGAGGGGTTCATCTGGTTGACCAGCGGCCAAACCGCTGCGCCAGTGGCAACAA
>CAYLYV010000036.1:0-33175 GCA_964387655.1 uncultured Cypionkella sp.
GCTTCAGATGCGCCGGCTGGTTTTCATCATGGTTGGTGGCCGAAAACGCCACATTGGTCAGCCGGTCAAACGACAGCACGCCATCGGGTTTCGGATAGTCGATGGGCTGGTAATCCTTCGCCAGCCCGGTCGATTCCGCATCGTTTTTGCCATGCTTCAAGGTGCCAAGAATGGTCAGCCCAAAGGTATTCGCCCACATATCCGCGCCACCCAACAACAGCGAGGCCACTAGCCCGTATTTCGACCACAAAGGCTTGACATTGCGCACCTTTTTCAAGTCAGCCGCAATCGGGCCACCGCGCACATCGGCCTCATAAGCCACCAGTTCATCGCCCGAACGACCAGCCCCAATTGCCACAAACGCCGCCTCTGCAGCAGCCATCCCCGACAGCATGGCATTATGGTTGCCCTTGATGCGCGGCACGTTCACGAGGCCCGCCGAACAGCCCAGCAATGCCACCCCAGGTGCCACCATCTTCGGGATCGACTGCCAGCCACCCTCGGAAATCGCCCGCGCGCCGTAGGCCACGCGTTTGCCGCCCTTGAGCAGCTCCGCCACCATCGGATGATGCTTGAAGCGCTGGAATTCCATATAGGGATAGAGATGCGGGTTCTTGTAGTTCAGATGCACCACGAACCCGACATAAACCTGATTGTTCTCAAGGTGGTAGATAAAGCTGCCACCCCCGGCGTTCGACCCCAACGGCCAGCCCATTGTATGCGTAACGGTGCCCAGCTTGTGCTTGGCCGGATCAATCTGCCAGATTTCCTTCATGCCAAGGCCGAACTTCTGCGGCTCATGCCCCTTGCTCAGATCATATTTGGCGATGACTTCCTTCGCCAAAGACCCGCGCACGCCTTCGGACAGGAACACATATTTCCCGGCCAGCACCATCCCCGGCTCATACGAAGGTCCCGGCGTGCCGTCAGCATTCTTGCCGAACTCGCCTGCGACCACGCCGCGCACTTCGCCGTTCTCGCCGTAAACCAATTCCGAACAGGCCATGCCGGGGAAAATCTCCACCCCCAAGCCCTCGGCCTGCTCAGCCATCCAACGACAGACATTCGCCATCGAGACGATGTAATTGCCATGGTTGTTCATCAACGGCGGCATCGGCCAATTCGGAATCCGCACCTGCCCTGCTGGCCCCAGAATATAGAAATTATCCTCGACCACAGGCGTGTGCAACGGCGCGCCTTTGGCCTTCCAATCCGGGATCAGCTTGTTCAGACCCACCGGGTCCAAAACCGCGCCTGACAGGATATGCGCGCCAACTTCCGAGCCCTTTTCCAGCACCACAACCGTCAGATTGCTGTCGAGCTGCTTCAGCCGGATCGCCGCCGACAGACCCGCCGGCCCCGCGCCCACGATGACCACATCATAATCCATCTGCTCGCGCACGATTTCCTGCGACATCTTTCTCTCCGACCTTGGCAAACTTGGGCTTAATGCTGCTCGTGTCATTGCCCGAACCCAACGGCAGGGTCAACCATGACGCAACATCCCAAGCTTGCATCGCAGCACCAGCGCAAGATTCTTTCCTCGCTGCGACCGAATTTCTGCTCCCGGCGACGGCCCCCCGCCGATTGCCGCCATTCCCCCTTGCAATCAGCGCCTCTGTCGGTTCAGGTATGGCCAAGAGTGGCGCAAGGTCATGGCTCATCCGGGCTGTGACCTTGTTATTTGCGTGAAGAGACAAATGGAAAAAATCCCGATGACCCGGCGCGGATTCACCGCACTGGACGAAGAGTTGAAGCAGTTGAAATCGGTGGAACGCCCTGCCGTGATCCGTGCCATCGCCGAGGCGCGCGAGCATGGTGATCTGTCGGAAAACGCCGAATATCACGCTGCGCGCGAGAAGCAGAGCTTCATCGAGGGCCGGGTGAAGGAACTTGAAGCACTGAACTCGTTGGCCGAGGTGATTGATGTCGCCAGGCTGACCGGTGCGATCAAATTTGGCGCCACGGTGGTTCTGGTGGATGAAGAGTCCAACGAGGAAAAAACCTATCAGATCGTCGGCGAATCCGAGGCGGATATCGAACGGAACCTGTTGAACATCCGTTCGCCCTTGGCCCGCGCGCTGATCGGCAAAGATGAAGGCGACTCGGTCGAGGTGAAAACCCCCGGCGGCACGCGTGGCTATGAGATCCTCTCGATCCGTTACATCTGACCCGGCTTTAGGGACAAAGACATGGTCGAACCTGAAGAAACGCCCCGCAGCTTGGGGTCGCGCGTGCGCGATATCGCCGATCCGTCGGTGAGCCCGACCGAATGGATGGCCGCCGCGATGAGCCTGCTCTGGGTGATTGCGGTCGGCGGCTATTTCCTGACCGGTCCGGTGGAATCGGGCGTGCTGGGCTATGTACTGACCCTGCTGGCGGTGTTTTTGCCGCTGGCGCTGATCTGGGCGGCGGTGACAACCTTGCGCTCGGTGCGGTCGTTGCGCGCCGAATCGGCGCGGTTGCAGGCGACGGTAGAGGCGATGCGCGCGGCCTATGTTTCGGGCCAACAGGGCGGGATGCGGCCTTCGGTGGAGCGTAAGATCGACGAGATCGCGGCCACCGCCAAGCATACCGAAACCGCCCTCGCCAGCTTCAACTCGCGCCGCGATTCCGGGCTGAGCGTGCCCTCGGCGGATCGCAAAGCCGCATTGGTGCCGCCGCAGCCGCAGCCAGAGGCAGAACAGCCGGGGTTGGCTTTGGGCACGCCGTCTGAATCGCTGCGCGCGCCTTTGTCGGTGCAGGATTTCACCCGCGCTGTGCAATTCCCCGAAAGCCCGGATGATAAAGAGGGTTTTCGCGCTTTGCGTCTGGCGCTGGAAGACCGCAACGTCGCCAAGCTGATCCGTGCCGCGCAAGACGTGCTGACCCTGCTCAGCCAAGAGGGCATCTTCATGGATGACCTGAAACCCGAACGCGCGCGGCCTGAGTTGTGGCGCAAATTCGCGAACGGCGAGCGTGGCCGTGGCATTGCGGCGCTTGGCGGCATCCGGGACCGCTCATCTTTGGCACTGACCGCAGGCCGCATGCGCGAAGACCCGGTGTTCCGCGACGCCGCCCATCACTTTTTGCGCACCTTTGACCGGGTTTTCTCCGAATTCGAGAAAGTGGCGAGCGATCAGGACCTGTCCGACCTCGCCGAAACCCGCACTGCCCGCGCCTTCATGCTGTTTGGCCGGGTGACTGGCACGTTCGACTGACCGCGAACCCGTGGCCGCCTCGGGGGGCATCGAGCCCCCGCTCGGCGGCGCTGCCGGGGATGAGCGGACGCGTGGTTTGGGTTGGCGCGCCGCGCGGGAGTATTTCAAAAAGAGCAATGGCTTGGTTCGGTTTGCGAGCGGGCAGTGCGGCGCAGCGGAAAGATTAACAAATCCTCAACGGAAATATGTAAGATATTGATTTTACATACAATAGTTTTGTGTCCACGCGTGGACATCAAGGCTTTAGACCGATTTCACCATCGTAATCGCCGCCCGAAATCCGAACGCATAGCGCAGCAGACCCAGCTGCTGGGTCTTCTCGATGCGGTATCCCAACCGCTGATACAGCGCCCTCGCTCGGTCGTTGCTGTCGATCACCTCCAGCCGCACCGATCCATAGCCGCGGACCCGCGCCTGATCTTCGATCGCGGCCATCAGCGCGGTGCCGATGCCCCGACTGCGGGCCGAAGCGGCGACACAAATCCCGTCGAGTAGAAAGTGATCCTGCCGGGCCTCATCGCTGAGCATCCACAGCAGCGGCAACCGCCACGCCGCGCCAAGGCTGCCATAGATCGCGCGGATATCGGCGACCTCTCCGCCCGCGAAGCTGCCGGCCGGGGTCTTGAAGCCAGCCATGCCGAGCAGGTGGCCAGTTTCATCCAAGGCGACGATGGCATGATGGGCGCGCAAGACGCGGGTGAGGAAGCGGTGGGCTTTCGGGGTGGGGCCCATCACCCGGCCGAGTTTGCCGCCGAAAGCCTGCCAATACAGGCCGACCGCTTCGGCACGCAGGGTTTCGGGCAGGCCGAGGTGGTAGGTGATGTTCATGACAGCGCGGCCAGCAGGGCATCGGTGTGGCCCGCGCCGAGGATCCAGCCTTCTTCTGCGCAGGCTGGAGGGGCGAGCAGCGGGGCGAGGTGGTTTTGCTGGGCGAGGCTGAACAGGGCTTGGGCGAGCAGGCGGACTTGGGCCTCATCCTTGATCGGGGCAGGATCGGCGGCAACTGCGGCGGTGATGAGCGAGGGGTAGACCTCGGCCAGGGTGATCTGGGCGGGGGGATCGAAGGGCCAGACGGCGGTGCCGGGGCGCTGCGAGAGGCGGTGGATCATCGGTTGGCCGATCAGGCCTTGGCTGCCTGCGCCGCCGGTGGTGTAGAGTTTCCAGACGGGCTGGGCGCGGGGGGCGAGGGTCTCAACGGTGCGGCGTTCGGAGAGGTTCAGGGCGTTGTAGTTGATGGATTTTATGGCGGGAAGGTCGACCAGGTTCAGGGTGGTGGGGCGGCCCCAGAACGGGCCATTTGAGGCGGCAGTCGCGAACTGGCGGTTGATCTGGGCGGCGATCTGGAAGCGGTTGTTGCGGTTGTCGGGGGCGTCTTCGATATGTTCGGCCAGCCATGCCCAGACGGCGCGGGCGGTCGGGGTTCCGGTCAGACGGGCGGCGAAGCCTTTGGGGTAGCCCATTGGGAAATCGCAGCCGATCAACAGGGATTGGCCTGTGGCGAGGGCGGTGCCGATGGCTTGTGCAAGGGCGGCTTCGGCGCTGGCGCGGCTGCGGTGGTAGGTGCTTTGCGCGCCATCGGCGTCGATGCTGCCAAGCCAGATCGCGTCAGCGGAGGGTCGGGCGGGCGACAGTGCCGAGGCGGCGGACCAGTCGGCTACGATCACCCGGTCAAAGCGTTGCAAGGCCGACCTCGGTGAGAATGAAATCTGCGATCTGAGTGGTATTGTTCAGGTCGAGTATGGGCACGGGCAGGGTGCCAAGCGCCATGTCGGTCGCGACGGCGCGCACCAGCGGATCATTGGGCTGGATCAGATCGTGGCCAGCCTCAAGGCGAAATACCTCGATCTTGGCATGGGCGTCGCGCTTGTAGCCTTCGACCAAGATCAAATCGACCGGAGCCATGCGGGAGAGCACCTCGGCCAGATCGGGTTCCGCGCCACGATGTTCGCGCATCAGGGCGAAACGGTGGGCAGAAGCCAGAACGACCTCGGATGCGCCTGCCGCGCGGTGACGGTGGCTGTCTTTGCCGGGCTGGTCGAGATCGACATCATGGTGAACGTGCTTGACGGTAGAAACCGTGAAGCCGCGTCGGGTGATTTCGGCCACCAGACGCTCCATCAGGCTGGTTTTGCCGGAGTTTTTCCAGCCGATTACACCGTAGACTCTCATCGGGCTGCCTTAATCAATGCCTCGGCTGCGGCGAGGTCTTCGAGGGTGTTGAGGTTCTGGAAGGCGGCTTCATCGGGGAAATGCGCGCGGGCGGCGTGGTGGGTGTCGGTGAAGGCCAGCACTTTGGGGTTGGCTCCCGAGGCGAGGAAGGCGGCGAGCGGCTCGGCCAGTGTAACGGGCCAGATCCCACAGGTGGGGTGATCTTTGGCGGAGGAGGCTATGGCTAGGGCTTCGGGCGCGGTTTCGGCGGCAAGGCAAAGCTGCGGCACCAGATCGCCAGGGGCGAAGGGGGTGTCGACGGCCAGCGTCACGACGGCGGTGGCACCCAAGGGGGCTGCCCACCGCAGTGCCGCGAGAACGCCGGATAGAGGCCCGAGCGGGGTTTGGTCGGGTAGAACCGGCAGTCCATACCCTGCGAGCCGGGCCGGATCGCCATTCGCGGAAATTGCCAAGCGTTCCACCTGCGGTTCCAGCCGCGCGATGGCATGCGACAGCAGGGTTTGGGCACCCAAGCGGACCAAAGCCTTGTCGGCCCCCATGCGACGGCCTTGGCCGCCTGCCAGAATGACTCCGAAAATCCGCACTTTCGCCCCTTCAAATCTGCTGATCAAAGGCCTAAGCCGTTCTGCATCCGGCGTAAAGCCGCCCCAAGCTGCCGAGGTCTTATGTCTGCCTCTCGTAAAGCCTATCTGCGTGGCGTGCGCGCAGCGCTGCCCTTTGCGGTGGTGATCGTGCCGTTTGCGATGTTGTTTGGGCTTCTGGCCTCTGAGGCTGGCTTGCAACTCTATGAGATCGTCGCGTTTTCGGTGAGTGTATTCGCCGGGGCCTCGCAGTTTGCCGCCCTGCACCTGTTGCAAGATCAAGCCCCTTTGCTGGTGATTTTGGCGACATCTCTGGCGGTCAATCTGCGGATGCTGATGTATTCGGTGACGCTTGCACCGCATGTCGGGGCGGCGCCACTGGGGGTGCGGGCGGCGATGGCGTATCTGTTGGTCGATCAGAGCTTTGCTTTGTCGGTGGCGGAATATGACAAGCGGCCCAGCATGGGTTTGGCGGAAAAGATCGCGTATTTCTTTGGCGCGGTGACGCCGGTGCTGCCGCTGTGGATGGGCTCGACGGTCGCGGGGGCGGTGGCGGGGCGGGCGATCCCGCCGGAATATGCGCTGGATTTCGCGGTGCCGATTGCGTTTCTGGCGATGACAGCGCCGATGATACGCAGTTGGCCGCATGCACTCGCGGCAGGTCTTTCGGTGGTGCTGACGCTGGTTTTGACGGCTTTGCCCTATGGCACCGGGTTGCTGGTGGCATCAACCATTGGCATGGCAGCGGGCGCTGGGTTTGAATACTGGCGCGAGCGGAAGGTTCAGACATGATTGATCCGATGATTGACCGCGGCCAGTTCTGGATTGTGGTGGTGGTGCTGGGGCTTGCGACCTATGCCATCCGGTTTTCGTTTCTAGGCCTCTTGGGCAACCGCGCGTTGCCGGGGTGGTTGCAGCGCAGCCTGCGCTACACGGCGGTGGCGGTGCTGCCTGCGCTGGTGGCCCCTGCGGTGCTGTGGCCTCCAGCCACGGGGGGCGCGCCGGATGCGGCGCGTTTGCTGGCGGCTGCGGTGACGGTGGTGGTCGGCTTGGCGACGCGGCAGATGATCATCGCCGCCTTGGCGGGAGTGGCCACGCTGCTGGGCGTGCCGTTTTTGCTGTAACCTGCATGACAAAAGCCGCGCTGGGGTCAGCGCGGCTTTGGGTGTTGTTGGGTTGCGCCTTACTGCGTGGCGGTCTCGGCCTGCACCATCAGAACGCCGTGGTTGTTATCGGCGTCGTCATCGGTGATCACTTTGCGGGTGACGCCGGGCAGTTGGCCGAATTCCTTCATCAGTTTGTTCGGATACCAGGTGCCGCTGATCGCCTCAAAGCCCGGAACTCCGCGCAGGATCGACGAGACCGAATGGGCGCATTGTGCGCTGGGCACCGAGCCGTAGGCTTCGGCGCGCTGTTTGACCAGTTCGGCGATTTCGGGTGTCACCACCACGGTTTGCTCGATCACGTTGAAGGTTTCCCGCGCGTGGTAGTCGATGTAGAAGCTGATCATCTTCGGGCTGACGCCGTAATGCACGTCGCCCCGCTCGGGCAGGTAGGGGTGATACCAGGTGCCTGCCGGGTCAAACATCACCTGTTCCGAGGCGTTGATCAAAAGGCCCGAATGCGCGCCCGAACCGTTGCGGGTGCTTTGCACCGTGAACAGGGTGATGGTGCGCGGCGGCGCGGCCACATAATGCGCCAAGGGGGCGGCCATCTGGGCATCGGTGGCCCATTTATTGTCGCCCGCACAGGCAGACAGCGCGAAAAGCGCCAGAACGGCAAAGGCTTTGAAGGTCATTTTACGGTTCCGGCGTTAAAGGATCAGGCGTTGGCGAGTGCCATGAAGATCAGGATCGCGACCGAGATGATCGCGCCCCAAGTCGCCATGCGGACAAAGCCGTCAAAGGTCTTTTCCTGCACGCGAATATCCATGCTGCCCGGTTTGTGTTCGGCCATTTGAGCGTCCTTTCAGAGTTGTTGCCTTGCCAATAGCTGATTCAGTCCTGACTGTCACGGGGCGTAGCGGTTTGCGGTGTAGAGAAAATATCGCGCGCTAGGCCGAGGCATCGCCAGACTCGCCGCCCATCCAGCCGGTGGCTAAACGAAAGCCGATGCGGGTGGGGGGGGATTCCGGTGTCGATTTTGGCACCGCGCGCAGCATGACGGAAAGCTGGCTGACATGCTGGATCAGTTGGGTCTTCATGCCGTCCTCGTCGCGGCCATAAAAGGTCAGCAGATCGGGTTCAAAAAACCCCAAGCCTTCGATCTTCAGCACGCCAGCTTGTGATCCGGTAAAGCCCATCGCAATTTCCTGCTGGGCGTCAAGGTGGCTTTCAAAGTTGCGGATATAGAGGATGATCCGCTCATAGGCCCATTCGGCGGGGCTTTTCTCGGCCAAGGGGCGGCGTTGCAGCGCGGCGGGCAGCGGTTGTTGTTCGGCGGTCAGCGGCGCTGCCGGATCGGCATGGATCACATGCGCGCGCGGCAGGCCTGCGGCTTTGGCAACAGCGGCACTCAGGGCGGCTTCGGCGGCTGGATCAAGATTCTTCGGCATTCCGGCTCCTTACAGAGCCTGCCAAATCCAGGCCCCTTCGGCATTCAGAGAACGCGAAACATGGCCGCGCTTCAAGTGATAGTTCAGATGCGCCACCGCCTCGACCAACGCCAGGCCATGCTGGCTTCCGGTGATCTCGCGCTTGAACAGCGGCACGAAACATTGTGCAGCGGTGTGCGGGGTGGCCAAATGGCCCAGCAACCGGGTCAGCGCGCTCTTGTGGTTCTCGGCCATCTGGATCAGCCGGAACGGCAGCCCGCTAAACGGCAGCTTATGCCCCGGCAGCACAAGGTGATCCAGCCGCGCATGGGGCGCAAAGCCGCGTGTGCAGTCCAGCCATTCGCCCAAAGGGTCGGCCTCGGGTTCCGTCGGGTAGACGCCGATATTGGCCGAGATACCGGGGAGGAGTTGATCGCCACCAAGGATCAGGTGGTCATCCATGCTCCACAGTGTCGCGTGGTCTGGCGCGTGGCCTTGACCCAAACGCACCAGCCAGCGCCGCCCGCCTGCGGTCAGAATATCCCCCTCGGCGATGCGGGTGAAGCCTTGGGGCATGGTTTCGACCACATCGGCGAAGTTGAACGGGCGTTCCTCGGCTTTTTGCGCGCGCAAGGCAGCGTCGACCCCGGCGCGCTGGTAATACAGCAGCGATTCCGGGGTGGTTCTCGCCTGTTCATCCAGCACCAACATCCGCGCATAAAGCCAAGCGGTGCGGGTGGTGATCAACTCGACCCCCTGCGCCTGAAACCAGCCTGCAAGGCCGATATGGTCGGGGTGATGATGCGTAACAATCAGCCGCCGCACGGGCTTTCCCGCAAGCGGCCCCGCGATCAGCGCTGCCCAAATCGCCTTGGTCTTGCGGCTGGACATGCCGGTGTCCACCAGCGTCCAGCCATCACCATCATCCAGCGCGTAGATGTTGACGTGGTCCAATGCCATTGGCAGCGGCAGGCGCATCCACAGGATATGTGGGGCGATTTCAACCGCTTCGCCCTCGGCAGGCGGCGCGTCCCATGGGTGATGGATGGTGCTAGTCATGCGCTTAGAGCCTCGGGTGTCAGCGCGTAAAGCCCGGCAGCTCCCTCTCGCAGTTGAGCCAGCAAGGGCGCGTATTCGGGCAGCAACCGCTTGATGGCAAACTGCGCGAGGGGCAACCGCGCCGGATCGGCCAGCGCCGCTTTCAGATGGAAATGGCTGCCCAACACGCGAGCGAAGGCGCGCAGGTATGGCACGGCACCGGCAAAGCGATCATTCGGGTGCATGATATTCAGCGCCTCGGTAGCCTCGCGCAAGGCCTCTGCCGCCGTCCAGACCGCGCCAGCCAGATCGGGGTGGCTGGGCCGCGCGCTTTCCGCCGCCGCCTGCACCTCGTCAAACAAGCGGTACGCGGCTTCGCCATTGTCCATCATCTTGCGCACCACCAGATCCATCGCCTGAATCCCGTTGGTGCCTTCATAAATTGCCGTCACCCGCACATCGCGTGAGAACTGCGCCGCCCCGGTTTCTTCGATAAAGCCCATGCCGCCATGCACCTGCACGCCGAGATAGGCCATTTCGCAGCCGATGTCGGTGCCGTAGGCCTTGGCGATGGGGGTGAGCAGCGCCGCCCGCGCCTGCCATTCCGGCGAGCCTGTCGCCCGGCCCATATCAATCGCCACAGCACAGGCGAGGCCAATGGCCCGGGCAGAAAACGTCTCGGCCTTCATCTGCGCCAACATCCGGCGCACATCGGCATGGTCGATGATGGCACCCGCGCCCAGCGGCGTCTTGCCCTGCTTGCGTTCCATTGCGTAGCCCAATGCCTGCTGGAACGCCGCTTCAGCCACGGCCACACCTTGCATCCCCACGCCCAACCGCGCGTTGTTCATCATGGTGAACATCGCCGCCATGCCCTTATGCTTCTCTCCAACCAGCCAGCCTTGGGCTGCGTCATACTGCATCAACGCGGTGGGTGAGCCGTGCAGTCCCAGTTTATGCTCTAGGCTGACCACCTTCAAATCGTTGCGCGCACCTAGGTTGCCGTCCGCATCCGGGATCAGCTTGGGCACCATGAACAGGCTGATGCCTTTGGTGCCTTCCGGCCCATCGGGCAGCCTTGCCAGCACCAGATGGCAGACATTGCCCGAGAAGTCGTTATCGCCCCAAGTGATGTAAACCTTCTGGCCGGTGATTGCATAAGTGCCATCGCCGCGATCTTCCGCTTTCGTTCGCACTGCGCCCACGTCTGATCCCGCCTGCGGTTCAGTCAGGTTCATCGTGCCGCACCATTCCCCGGACACGAGCTTGGGGATATAGAGGGTTTTCAAAGCGTCCGAGGCGTGATGTTCCAGCGCCTCAATCTGCCCTTGGGTCATCAGTGGGTTCAGTTGCAGGGCGAGGCAGGCCGAGCCCATCATGTCATTGACGCAAGTGGCGACCGAGATCGGCAGCCCCATGCCGCCGTAGTCCGGGCTGGCCCCCATGCCGATCCAACCGCCTTCCGCAATCGCGCGGTAGCCTTCGGCAAAGCCCGGAGAGGTGCGCACCACCCCATTTTCCAGCCGCGCCGGGGTTTTGTCACCCGCGCGGTTCAGCGGCGCGAGCGTGGTTTCGCACAGCTTGCCCGCTTCGGCCAGGATTGCGGCGACGGTGTCTGGGCTTGCTTCGGCGAAACGTTCGGTTGCAGCGACTTCGGCGAACCCGACCACATCCAGCAGAAAAGTGAAATCAGCAAGCGGGGCGCGGTAGGGCATGGCAAACTCCGGGTAGGCGGTTTGACGATAACAGAGGCGGCAAAGTAAGGTCGGGGCGGCAGGGTTGGCAAGGGCAGCGATCAGGCGTAAAGGGGCGATGCGCCTCAGGTTATTCCTGCCACCCTGCGCATCAAGCCCTACGCTACGTCACAAAAGATGAACGAAACAGAAACCCTTGCCGCCACGTCTGAAGGTCTTACCCGCGCCGCTCAGATCCTGAGCGGGCAGGGCCTTGTCGCCTTCCCGACCGAGACGGTTTACGGGCTGGGCGGCGATGCGCGCTCTGATTTGGCGGTGGCGCGGATCTTTGACGCCAAGGGGCGGCCAAGGTTCAACCCGTTGATCGTGCATGTGCCGGATTTGGCGGCGGCGCGGGAGTTTGCCCTGTTTGATGCCCGCGCGGAAGCAGTGGCGGCGGCGTTCTGGCCGGGACCTTTGACGCTGGTTTTGCCGCTGCGGGCGGGGGGCGGCCTGTCGCCGTTGGTGACGGCAGAGCTTGAGAGCGTCGCCATCCGCGTGCCTGCGCACCCGGTGGCGCAAGCCTTGCTGCGGGCGTTTGGCGGGCCGCTGGCCGCGCCCTCGGCGAATCCGTCGGGCCGGGTTTCTCCGACCCGTGCGGCGCATGTACTGGAGGGGCTTTCGGGCCGGATTGACGCGGTTCTGGATGGTGGCGCTTGTGCTGTGGGGGTGGAATCCACCATCCTTGGGCTGGTCGGTGCTCCTGCCTTGCTGCGCCCCGGTGGTGTGGCGACCGAGGCCCTAGAGGCGATGCTCGGGCCACTGGCCAGCGGTGGCAATGCGCAAAAACCCAATGCGCCCGGTCAGTTGGCCTCGCATTACGCGCCGGGGGCTGCGGTGCGGCTGAACGCGGAAACCGCCTTGCCGGGAGAGGTACGGCTGGGGTTTGGTGCGGGGCATGCCGATCTGAACCTGTCGGTCAGCGGCGATCTGATCGAGGCTGCGGCGAACCTGTTTCATCTGCTGCGCGAGGCGGATCGTTTGGCGGGGCAGGGGGGCCGCATCGCGATAGCCCCGATCCCGGAGTATGGCCTTGGTCGTGCAATCAATGATCGTTTGCGCAGGGCTGCGGCCCCGCGCGGATGATGTCGCGGAGGCGTCGTCGGCCTGCATCAGCCGCGACGGGGGTTTCACACCCCCGGACCCCCGTGGGATATTTGCGCACAGAGGATGATAATTTTAGATAAGTTGTAGCGGATTACAGCAATGTGACGCTTGCAGGCTCCAGCCCGTCAATCTGCACGTCGCAGGTTTGTCCGCGTGCAATCGGGCCCACTCCGGCAGGCGTGCCGGTGAAGATCAGATCGCCGGGGTGCAGGGCCACCAGCCGCGACAGATGCGCGATGATACCCGCCACGGGCCAGATCATCTCGGCCAGATCGGCGTCTTGGGTAATGCGGCCATCAACCAGACAGCGGATACGGCCCTGTGGTGCGCCTTGATCCGCAGGCCGCAAAGCCCCCACCACCGCCGAGTTGTCAAACCCCTTCGCCATATCCCAAGGCCGTCTCGCGGCTTTCGCCTCGGCTTGCAGATCGCGGCGCGTCAGATCATTGCCTGCGGCGTAACCCCAGATCAGCGCCACGGCCTGATCCTCGGGCACAAAGCTGCCCGCCGCGCCCAAAGCTACCACCAGTTCCGCCTCATGATGCAGATCGGCGGTGGCGGTGGGGTAGGGGAGCATCATGCCAGAATCGACCACCGCATCACCGGGTTTGGTGAAGAAGAACGGCGGCTCGGCGTTCGGGTCATGGCCCATCTCGCGGGCGTGTTCGGCATAGTTGCGGCCAACGCAGAAAATCCGCCGCACCGCAAAACGCGCTTTGCTACCCGCCACAGCCACCGAAGGCACCGCAGCAGGCGGCAGCACGAAATCCATTCAGGACCCCATCGTGAAGCAGGTCACGCCACGCGCTTGCAAACGGCGACAGGCCAGATCGGCCTCTTTCTGGCTGAGGCCAAGGAAGTTGGCATCAAACCCACCGCTTTTCTGCACGACCTTGCGCAAGGCATCGCCCAAAGTGGCATTTTCCGACAGCAAGGTTTTCATCAGCAGACGATCCGCCTCACCAAAGGTGTTGAAACGGCCAATATTGATGCCATAACCCTTGCCGCCCGAGGTTGAGACATTGGTCACCACCTCCTCGGCGACGGGTTGTTCGACTTGGGCAACCACAACAGCTTCATCATAAATCGGCGCTTTATGCTTTGGTTTGGTCGGGGCTGAAATCAGCTGGACGGATTGCGGATTGGCGGCTGTGGCTTTGATCGACAGCTCTGTAGGGGCCTCAACAGCGGCGAGTTCGACCGCTTGGGCTTCCAGGGAGTCCGGCGCAGGCTCTGCTGTGGCCTCGGCCAAGGCCCCCGCGATGTCATCGGCCATCGCGTTGCCCGCTTGCTCGACAGCGGCGACAGCAATGGTGTCATGCACCGGACGCGCATTGGGGCGGGGCGAGCTGGACACGGCCATCACCAGCCTGATGGTCTTGGCCGGACCACCGCCGCCTTCTTCTTCCATCTCGGTGCCCGAGCTATCACCCGTCTCCGCCTGCGCCACCAATTCCTGATCGGCGCTATAGGTCGGGGCAATCGGCTGTGGCGAACCGCCCTTCTTGGCTTTGCGGAAGCCCAAATCGAGCAGTTCGGTCATCTTGGCATTGCGCATCGGGGTCGAGGTGCCGCCGAACACGGTCGCAATGATGCGTACGCCATCCCGCTCTGCCGAGGCAGTCAGGTTGAAGCCAGCGGGGCCAGTGTAGCCGGTCTTGATGCCATCCGCGCCTTTGTACTGATCAAGGAACTTACGGTTGGTGTTGGCCACCGTGGCGAGACCTGCATCGGTGCTGCGACGCGAGAAGATGTTGTAATACTGCGGATAATCGTAGAACAGATGCCGCCCCATGATTGACATATCATGCGCGGTGGAGAGATGCCCCTTGGCCGTCAGCCCGTTGGCATTCTTGAAGGTCGAGTTCTTCATCCCCAGCTGTTTCGCGGTGCGGGTCATCCGCGCACCCCATTTTTCGGGCGTGCCCTCAAAATAATCGCCAATCGCCGAAGCCGCGTCATTGGCCGATTTCACGGCTGCGGCGCGGATCAGATAGCGCAGTTGGATCTTCTGCCCTGCCTTCAGGCCCAAACGCGATGGCGGCTGTGCGGCTGCGTTTTTTGACACGGTGATCATAGTGTCGAGTGAGACATTGCCCGCTTCGATCTCGGAAAACGTGATGTAGAGCGTCATCATCTTGGTCAGAGAGGCCGGATGCAATCGGGTGTCGGCATTTTCTGAATAAAGCGTCTCACCCGTGCGCGCATCCATCACATAGGCGGCGTAGGGCGCGGCATTGGATTCTTGCGGGCCGGAACAGGCCGCCACAAGCGTAAGAGTTGCCAATAATAGAAAATGACGGACGTAACGCCCTACTTGGCCTACTGCCGAATTGCCCATTTTTCTGCCTCGTTTGCCCCTCATTTGCCGGGGGCTTTGTTCTGCTTACAGAAAAGTTAGCACGGCATGTGATTCAGGAAAACCCCTTATTCTGAAAGGGCTTCCGGGTTTTATAAACTGTGGTTTATGTGCCGAAATGGTCCCTTGCGCCCTAGGGGTTGTGGTGATTTTGCAGATTCGCCACAAGATCAGGCAGTTCGACAAGGCTGGTCAGCGCGAAAAAACGCTGGTCACCCTGCGGCGCATCGGCGTGTTCCAGCGACCAGGTCAAACCATGCGGGATATGCACCCCGTAAGCTCCGACAGCCAATGCCGGAAGCACGTCTGATTTCAATGAGTTGCCGACCATCATCGCCTGATCCGCCCCGGTGCCGTGACGGGCGAAAATCGCCGAATAGGCTTTCGCGGTCTTGTCCGAAACGATCTCCACCCCGTGAAACAGCTCGCCCAAGCCCGATTGCGCCAGTTTGCGTTCCTGATCCAGCAGATCGCCCTTGGTTATCAAAACGACTCGGTGGCTGGCGGCGAGGGTTTTCACCGTCCTATAGGCGTGAGGCAGCAGTTCGATGGGATGTTCCAGCATCTCACGCCCCGCCGCCATGATCTCGGCAATCACCAAGGACGGCACCCGGCCCTCCGTCACCTCTATCGCGGTTTCGATCATCGACAGGGTGAAGCCTTTGACGCCAAAGCCATAATGCCCCAGATTGCGCCGCTCGGCTGCCAAAAGCTGCATGTGCAAATGATCCGCGTCGCTGTAATCCGCCAGCAGCTGCGTGAAGCGATCCTGCGTCAGGCGGAAGAAACTTTCGTTCTGCCACAGCGTGTCATCGGCATCAAAACCTATCGTTGTCAGCATATTGTCCCCCTGCGCGGGTATCATCCAAGCTGAGGGTCTTTTCGCAAGGCAGAAATGCGCTATATTACGCCAGTGCAACCGAAATTCCGAATCTGCCAAACGGAGCCTATCCGCGTGAACCCCATTGCAGGCCTGACTGATCACACGATGTCCGACGCGCCAAACGGCCCCGGCAATGATACCTCGATTTTGACCAAAACCAAGACCAAGACGCAGCGGCCGCCGCTGTATAAGGTCATGCTTTTGAACGATGATTACACGCCGATGGAATTCGTCGTGCATATACTGGAGCGGTTTTTCGGCCTGAACCACGCGCAAAGCTTTGAGATTATGCTGGCGGTTCACAAGAAGGGTCTGGCGGTGGTCGGCGTGTTTTCCTATGAGATTGCCGAGACCAAAGTGGCGCAAGTGATGGATTTTGCGCGCCGGCATCAGCATCCGCTGCAATGCACGATGGAAAAAGAATAGACTTTTAGCAAAGAATAGGCGGCTTTCATGCGCTCGGCCCGGTTGGAATTGGCGCTGCAAAGCGGCGCTTTGGTATTGCCTGCTTCGGGCGATATTCTGGTGTTGCGGCCTCGGGCGGGGGACGATCTTTCTGCCCTGCCGCAGGGGCGCGTGGTGGTGAAGACCGGGTTCAAGCCGGATCACGATTATTTCGCAGCGCAAGGCTATCGGATGGAGGGTGCGGGGACGCTTGCCATCGTCTGCGTGCCGCGCGCTAAGGCCGAAGCG
Organism: uncultured Cypionkella sp.; assembly: GCA_964387655.1. Lineage (GTDB taxonomy): Bacteria > Pseudomonadota > Alphaproteobacteria > Rhodobacterales > Rhodobacteraceae > Cypionkella. Next base: position 16,297 of record CAYLYV010000036.1, read on the forward strand.
CGGGCTTTGATGGCCGAAGCTATTGGGGCGGACCTGATTGTCGTCGATGGCCAAAAGACCGACGGTGTTGAGGCATTGCTGAAAGATTGCAAGGCGTTGGGTCTGTCGGTGGGTGAGGCTTTGTCAAAGGCGCATGGCAAGCTGGCGGTGGTCAAGCCCGGGCCGCAACTGGCGGAATGGGCTGCCAAACCCTTGCTGGTTGAAGGGGGTTTCCAGACCCTACCCGCCGTATTCTCTTCTGATGGCCCGGATCGCGGCTCGGTCCTGCTGGCCGACGCCTTGCCTGCAAAGCTGGGCGCGCGGGTGGCCGATCTGGGTGCGGGTTGGGGGTATCTGTCACGGGCGATCTTGGCGCGCGAGGGTGTCAAGGAATTGGATCTCGTCGAGGCTGAAGCCGAGGCTTTGACCTGTGCGAAGGTGAATATCCCCGACCCTCGGGCAAAGTTTCACTGGGCCGATGCGACCACGTTCAAACCTGCGCGGTTTTGGGATTCTGTGGTGATGAACCCGCCCTTCCACACTGCGCGCGAGGCGGATGCGGGGCTGGGTATGGCGTTCATCAAGGCGGCGCAACGCGGCCTCAGCCCCTCAGGCAGCCTGTGGATGGTCGCCAATCGCCATCTGCCTTACGATAAGCTGCTGGTGACTCTGTTCAAGCAGGTCGAGGAGATCGGTGGCGATAAAGCCTTCCGGGTGACGCGCGCGTCCTATCCGATCCGCGCGCGGTAGCCGATCCGGATTATTCGGGATACTGCGCCTTACACGCCTTGATAGACGAGCCCGCCGCCTTGGCCTGTGCGGCGCGTTTGGCTTTCAGGCTGGCGAGTTTGGCCGATTCGGCGTTCAGGTCGATGGCTTTGGGACGCTGCTCGGTGTAATCCACGTCATCAAGGCACATCTGTGGACCCATCGCAGGTTTTCCTGGTCTGCCGCGATATCCGCATTGCCGCCAAACCGTGCGTGAAAGCGTAACGGTTTCATAGGCATAGCCGCGCTCAAGATTTCGTTCCGTCTCGGCAATCAGCCGATCCACCACGCGCATATCGCGGGTGGCCCCGCTGATGCAGTTTTCTTGTGGCGTGCCGCAGGCCGACAGGGCTAGCAGCGCGGGGATGAGGATGCGTTTCATGGGCGACTCACAAAGAGGATGCTGGCTTTACTATAGGGCTGCGCGCTTGATATGCCATAACATGGGCGCTGGCCCCGGATTATAAGCGAAAAGGGCGAGGTATGGCCGAGGACTTCAGCATAGAAAAAGCGCAGGCCTCGGCTTGGTTTCGCACCTTGCGCAACCAGATTGTTTTGGCTTTTGAAGGGCTTGAAGCAAGCCACGGCAAGGGCGCGCGCTTTGAGGTAACGCCAACCACCCGCGCGGATGGCGGCGGTGGGCTGATGTCCGTACTACGCGGCGGGGCGGTGTTTGAGAAGGTGGGTGTCAACGTCTCGGAAGTGCATGGCGCTTTGGGCGAACGGGCGCAAATGGCGATGGCGGCACGGGGCGTGCCGGGGATGGACAAAGACCCCCAGTTTTGGGCAAGCGGGATTTCTCTGGTGGCGCATATGGTCAATCCGCATTGCCCGGCGGTACATATGAACACGCGGATGTTCTGGACGCCGCATGCTTGGTGGTTTGGCGGCGGCGCCGATTTGAACCCCTGTCTGGAATATGCCGAGGATACCGCACATTTCCACAGCACAATGCAGGCGGCCTGTGACGTGCATCACCCAGACTATTATGCGAAATTCAAAGCTTGGGCGGATGAGTATTTCTTCATCCCGCATCGCGGTCGGGCGCGGGGCGTGGGCGGGATTTTCTATGATGATCTGAATACCGGTGATTGGGTCGAGGATTTTGCGCTGACGCAGGATGTGGGCCGCGCGTTTCTTCCGGCCTTTGTGCCGTTGACCGAGCGCCGTCTGAATACTGAATGGTCAGAAGCCGACCGCGAGGCGCAACTGGTGCATCGCGGGCTCTATGCCGAATACAATCTGGTCTACGATCGGGGCACGAAATTCGGTCTTGAATCGGGGCATGACGCCAATGCGGTGCTGATGAGCCTGCCGCCGATTGCCAAGTGGACCTAGGCTTGCAGCCGTAGCAGCAGGCCAACGCCCAGCACAATCACTGCCATGCCGATGATCTGGCGGGCGCTGACGGGCTGCTTGAACGCATAGCGCGAGACGGCGGTGGCGAAGATCACCTCGACCAGCGCTAAGGTGCGGACATTGGCGGCTGAGGTCAGCGCGAAGCCCAAAAACCAGAACTGCGAGGCGAAAGCGCCAAGGAAGCCTGCAAACAGCGAAGACCTCCAGACCGCGAAGGATGCCGCCAAGGCGCGGCGGTTGAACAGCGCCATCCAGATCAGCAGGGTCGCGGTTTGGATCAGCAGCGAAAGCGCCAGCGTCGATGTGGCGCGGATCAGAAAACCTCCACTGTCCAGATGGATGATGCCGCCGCGGAATCCGATGGCGGATGCGCCAAACAAGCCGCCCGCCAGCAGGCCAAGCAAGGCAGGCTGACCCAACTGCCACACCGCAGTGCCAGGTTTGATTGACATCAACATCACGCCGCAGGTGGCAATCACGATGGCGGCCAGCACGGGCAGGCTGATCGGATCTCGCAGAATCAGCGCCGCCGCAAGCGCCACGATCACCGGCTCGGTTTTCAGCCAAGCTGTGGTGACGGCGAAGCTTTGCGACTTCATCACCACCAGCATCAATCCGGTGGCAGCAATTTGCGCCAAGGCTCCGGCAAAGGTAAAGCCAAGCGAGGGCAGGTTGGGGATCGGGATGGCTTCGCCGGTGGCCAGTGTGACTAGCCCCAGAAACAGCAGCGCGAAGGGCAGACCGAACAGAAAGCGCACCTGTGTTGCCCCGACGGTGCCGATCTGCCGAGTGAGGCTCGATTGCATAGCGTTGCGCGCCACTTGACCGAGTGAGCCAAGCAGCGCCGCCAGCACCCAGAGCGAACTCATGCTCCGAACCCGCTCATGCCCAGAGCCTGCTCATACTTGCGCGCGGATCAGGCGGCCCAGCCGCCTCATGCCCTCATCAATCGCGGCTTCGTCGGCGCAAGAGAATGACAGCCGGATGGTGTTGCCATTGCTGCCATCCGCGAAAAAGGCGCGACCGGGCACAAAAGCCACCCGCTCGGATTGCAGCGATCGCGCCAGCAGGTCCGCGCCATCCATCGCTTCGGGCAGGGTCAGCCAGATGAACATGCCGCCCTCGGGTTTGGTCCAACTGACGTCTTCGGGCATCTCACGGGTCAGCGCAGCCAAAAGATGGTCGCGGCGGGCTTGGTAGGTGGTGCGCAGTTTGGCGACATGGGCATCAAACTGCGTGCTGGCAACGTGATGGGTGACGATCTGGTTGGTGGTGGCGGAATGCAGATCAGCGGCTTGTTTCATCAGCACAAGGCGGCTGATCACTTCCGACGCGCCGCAAACCCAGCCCACCCGCAGGCCAGGGGCGAGCGATTTCGAGAAGCTGCCGCAATACAGAGTGCGGCAGGCCTCAATGCTGCCTTTGCGGGCGATTTCCAGCGCCAGAATCGGCGGGATCGCCTCCCCATCATAGCGCAGAGTCTGATAGGCGGCGTCCTCGACCACAGCGATACCCATCTCATCCGCCAGATCAATCACGGCTTCGCGGGCGGAACGGGCGATGGTTTCCCCCGTCGGGTTGGCGAAATCGACCGAGAGATAGGCGAATTTCACCCGCCCGCCCGCAGCTTCGGCCTTGGCGGTGAAATCAGCGGCGGGGCGGTTGGTGTTGGGGTCCAAACGATCATAAGTAGGCTCATAGGCATTGAACGCGCCCAAGGCCCCCAGATAGGTCGGCCAGCCAACCAGCACGGTGTCATTCGGCGAGATCATCAGTTTCGCCAGATAATCAAGCGCTTGCTGGGATCCCGAAGTGATCAGGATGTTATCCGCCGAACAAGGCACGCCGATTTTACCCATCTCTGCCACAATCCAATCGCGCAGGGGTTTGTAGCCTTCGGACACCGAATATTGCAGGGCAGCGCCGGCCTTCGGGCCGGTCAAGGCCGCTGAGAAGGCCTCGCGGAAGGCTTCGGTCGGAAACAGCGCCGGGTCGGGGATGCCGCCCGCGAAAGAAATGATGTCGGGCTGATCCAGCAGCTTCAAAAGCTCGCGAATTTCCGAGGCTTTCATCCGCGCATTGCGCGTTGCCAGAACACTATTCCACTCCACGACAGTCCTCCCAAACGGTTTGGGCGACATTTGCCGTGGGGCGTGGGTAAGTCAATATCTATGACCTAAAATGTGATCGGTCGGGATGCTTACCCCCTCCGCACGGTTTCCACCATCAGCGCCACGTTGTCCGGGTCAGCATCCGGCGTGATGCCGTGGCCGAGGTTGAAGATGTGCGGGCCACCTTGAAAGGCGGCTTTGACGCGCCGGGTCGCGTCGATCAACTGCTGCCCGCCGGTCACCATATGGGTGGGCGAGAGGTTGCCTTGCACGCAGCCGGTGGTTTGCACATGCTCCGCCGCCCATTCCGGGCTGACCGAGTTGTCGATGGCGACACAATCCGCGCCAGTGGCTTGGGCGAAACCGATATAACCAGCACCTGCTTCACGCGGGAAGGCGATCACGGGCAGGCCGGGGTGCCTGGCCTTCAGTGCCGCAATGATGCGGGCAGTGGGTTTGACGGCGAAATCGGTGAAATCCTGGCCCTTCAGCGATCCGGCCCATGAATCGAACAGTTTGACCACTTCGGCCCCGGCCTGAACCTGCATCGAGAGATAGTCGATGGTGGCTTCGGTGATCACGTCGATTAGCGCGGAAAACGTGGCGCGGTCGGTGGCTTTCAGGGCATGGGCGGGGCCTTGATCCTTGGTGCCACGGCCAGCGATCATATAGGTCGCAACCGTCCAAGGTGCGCCCGCAAAGCCGATCAGCGTGGTTTCCTTCGGCAGTTCACGCGCCAGAATCCGCACGGTTTCGTAGATCGGTGCAAGGGTTTCGTGGATGTTGTCTTTTGAGCGCAGCGCCTGCACCCCGTCCATGCCGGTGATGGTCGAAAGCCGGGGGCCTTCGCCGGTTTCAAACCACAGATCCGCGCCCAACGCCTGCGGCAACAGCAGGATATCAGCGAACAGGATCGCGGCATCAAAGCCATAGCGGCGGATCGGTTGCAGCGTCACTTCGGCGGCCAAGTCCGAATTGTAGCACAGCGACAAGAAATCCCCCGCCTGCGCCCGTGTCGCGCGATATTCCGGCAGATAGCGTCCGGCTTGCCGCATCATCCAGATCGGCGGGGTGGGCAGGGTCTCGCCCGCAAGGGCGCGCAGGATCAGTTTCGACATGGGTAGCCTCCGGTTGCGCGCTTGCGTCCCCTACCTGCGACGGCGTGTCAAGCGCGCCCATGCGGCAATCGGTTGAAAGGCGCAAGTGTCGCGGGTAAGTCTGGGGTATGACATATGCAATGCCCACCCCCGCACAGACCTTCAAAATCGGCACCCGAGGCTCTCCACTGGCTCTCTGGCAAGCGCATGAGGCGCGAAAGCACCTGATGGTGGCATTTGATCTGCCGCTTGAAGCGTTTGAAGTCGTGGTGATCAAGGTCACCGGCGATCTGGTGCAGGACCGCGCGCTGAAAGAGATCGGCGGCAAAGGCCTGTTCACCCGCGAGATTGAAGACGCCTTGGTCGCGGGCAGCATTGATATTGCCGTGCATTCGATGAAGGACATGCCGGTGTTGCAGCCGGAAGGCCTGCGCTTGGACTGCTATCTGCCGCGCGCCGATGTGCGGGATGGCTTCGTGTCGCATGTGGCCCAAGGACTCGCCGATCTGCCCCAAGGCGCGGTGGTCGGCTCGTCAAGCTTGCGCCGCCGGGCACAACTGGCGCATCGCCGCCCCGATCTGCACCTGGTCGAGTTTCGCGGCAATGTGCAGACAAGGATGCGCAAGCTGGAGGAAGGCGTGGCGCAGGCGACGTTTTTGGCAATGGCGGGCCTCAGCCGTTTGGGCATGGCGGATGTTGCGCGGCCGATTGAGGTGGCGGATATGCTGCCCGCCGTGGCGCAAGGTGCGATTGGGGTGGAGCGTCGGCTGGATGATCCGCGCGCCAAAGCCATGCTGGCGGCGATCCACCATGCCCCGACCGGCGTGCAACTCGCCGCCGAGCGGGCGTTTCTGGCCCGGCTGGATGGCTCTTGTGCGACTCCGATTGCCGGATTGGCTGTGCTGGAAGGCGATAAACTTTGGCTGCGCGGCGAGATTTTGCGCCCCGATGGTACGCGAGTGATCAAGGGCGAGGTGCGTGGCCCGCAGGCGGATGCGGCGGCTTTGGGCACAGGTTTGGCGGCTGACCTGCTGGCGCAGGCGGGCGAGGGGTTCTTTGGCTGAGGCGACGCGTGAAGCTTCACAGCCCTACTCCCCCACGGGATATTTCCGCGCAGAGGATGACATTTTCAGATAAAATTCAGACAAAAAAGCCGCCCCTGAGTCTGCCTTTTTGCAGTTTCAGCTCAATTTGACCCGCAGCATCTGATACGAGAGCAGCGGCAGTTTGGCGTTCAGGGTGTCACCACCAATGCTGGCACCGCTGGCCTTTTGCGGCACAACCGCCATCGGATTGGCAGAGGTGTTGACCGCGCTCACGTTAGGATGAGTCATCACCTGATGGTCGATCACCTGCGCCGCGCCTCCGAAACCTTGCAGCGAGACCCCCATGTCCAGCGCCTCGGTCGGGCGGCGGTTGACGGCGAAGAAGGTCAATATGCCAGCCTCAGCATCATGCACGCCCGAGACGTCGAGATAGGGCACATTCTCGGCCACTTCGGCGGTATAACTGGGGCTGCTGACCGCCAAATTCAATGCGGTGCCGCGCCCGAAGATTGAGGCGAAGTAATAGGGATAGTAGATGGTTTGCCGGACCGCAGGGTGCTGTGGTGGCTGATCTTGGCCTGTTTCATGGTGCCAATCCCGGCGCTGATCGTGAACCACCGCGTATTGATGAGACAATTCAAGCTGCTGAACACTTGGGCCGGTGCGATCTTGCCACAGCTTTTGGCCCCGGTGACAATGATGATCTACAAGTAGTGTTTTGAGAGCGTTTCCAAAGAGTTCCGCGAGGCGGCAGTGATGGATGGCGCGACGCAAATGCAACTGCTGTTCCGGCTTTACTTGCCAATCGCTTTGTCGCCAGCTTCATCGGCTCACCGGGGATGAACTTTCTCGCAGCCCAAGCAGAGCCTGTAGCGCAGGGGGCGACGGTGGCGCTGGGCGACACGGCGCGCTGGGACCTGCCCATCCATGTCGCAGCGGCACAGCCGGTTGGCCTTGGCATCCGCCCCGAACATCTGCATCTGGTTGCAGCAGGCGCGGGCGACATCGCAGGCAAAGCCCTGCTGGTGGAATACCTCGGCAACACCTCTTACGCCTATATCGCGACGGCTTTCGGGCAGGTCATTGTCGAGGCGGACGGCTTGGAAAACCTCGAAACCGGGGCCGCCGTGGGTCTGCGCATCGACCGCGACAAGGCGCATGTGTTCGATCAAACCGGGCTCGCGTTGGCGCAGGTCTGAACCCTCGAATTGACTATGGCCTTTGCGGGGGGCTGCGGGCAAACTCGCGTCATGCGCCCGCCTGAGGAAACCTTGCCATGACACCGGCCCGCCCTGCGGACCCCGCACCGCTGCCAGACAGGCCCGGCCCCTACGATGCCGATTTGCCGGACGAGGATGACCTGTGGTTTCTCCCTGAAGACACCGCAGATGAAGCCACGCAACCCGGCCCGCGCGCAAATCCCGCCCCGCTGTTCAACATCCAGGAATGGCGGCAGGCAGAGGCCAATCTGGCAGGCGATCTGGCCGCTTTATGCTTTGATTTTGGTCGCTTGCAGGAACGATTGCACGGCATGGGCAAGGGCGCGCTGCACCGTCTGGTGCTGCAAGAGGTGGCGGGCTTGGGCTGGTGGTTGGGCGAGCGGATCGGCGCGGATCGGCTGGCGCTGTGGCTCAGTCTGCGCCAAGGGGCCATCGGCGATGAGTCGCAGGCGCTGGCCCGCGCGGCTTGGGCGGTGCGGCGGTTGGAAGCGCCCTCGGTTGCAAACAGCGATTGGGCTAGGCGCATTGCAGCACATCTGGGGCTGACACAGACATCCCCCGACCGGGTTTTTGAGGTGGCAGCAAGCCTTGACGGCGCGGACACCCTGCACCGCGTCACCCAAGGTGCCTTGCTGTTCCACCTCTGGCGCGCCGCCTCGGATGGGCCTGCCCGCGATGTTGAGGCGGCGGTGCTGGGTGCGCGGCTTGCAGCGGCCACAGGCTTTTTGCCGCTGGCCTTGGTGGGTTTTACCGCGCTGAGCGTCTCGGGCTCGGCGGAACGGCGCTTGACAGGATGGATCAGCGGCGCGCATCAGGCCGTGCTGGCCGCCCTTTTGCATTTGGAGCGGGTGCAGGTGTGGCAGGATCACGCGACGCAGGCGGTGGCCGATTTGTCGGGCCGCACGCCGAGTTTGCTGGTGGCTTTGCTGGCGCGTTGGCCGATGATCTCCGCCCCGATGGCCGAGGCGGAAACCGGGGCAAGTCGCGCCGCCGTGCAGCGCAACTTGCAGAGTCTCACCAATCGCAACCTGATCCGCGAAGTCACCGGGCAGGGCCGCTATCGGCTGTGGGCGGCGCGGATTTAGGCCACCGCCCCCATCGCGCGCGAGGCCAGCAGCCGTGCCATCGTCTCGCCCATGCTCGACGGGTTCGGGGCAACGGTGATGCCTGCGGCTTCCAGCAAGACCACCTTCTCCTGCGCGCTTTCGCCAAAGGCGCTGACGATGGCCCCGGCATGGCCCATCTTGCGGCCTTTGGGGGCCGACAACCCGGCGATATAGGCGACTACAGGCTTTTTCATATGATCACGGGCATAGATCGCGGCCTCGGCTTCCTGCGGCCCACCGATTTCCCCGATCATCATCACCGCATCCGTCTCTGGATCGGCCTCAAACAGCGCCAGAATATCGCGGAAGCTGGAACCATTGATCGGATCGCCGCCGATCCCGACAGAGGTGGACACCCCAAGTCCAAGCTCTTTCAACTGGCTCGCCGCCTCATAGCCCAACGTGCCAGACCGCCCGATGATGCCAATCCGCCCCGGCAGATAGATATGCGGTGGCATGATGCCCATAAAGCCCTTGCCGGGCGAGATCACCCCTGCACAGTTCGGCCCGATCAGCCGCAGTTTGCGCTCCGCCGGATAGCGGCGCAGGAAGCGCTTCAGCTTCATCATATCTTGGCTGGGAATGCCGTCGGTTACACAAACCGCCGTCTTGATCCCCGCGTCCGCCGCCTCCATAATCGCATCGGCGGCGAAGGGGGGCGGTACAAAGACCAAAGACGCCTCGGCCCCGGTGGCCTCCACCGCCTCACGCACGGTGTTGAACAAAGGCAGGCCCAGATGGGTCTCGCCCCCGCGCCCCGGCGTGACTCCGCCCACAACATTGGTGCCGTATTTGATCATGTCGGCGGCGTGAAAGCTGCCGATGCGGCCCGACATGCCTTGCACGATAACGCGGGTTTTTTCAGTGATGAGAATGGCCATGGGGTCCTCCTATGCAGCTTGGCGGGGGCGGGAAGTCGAGGCGGCAACAGCGGCCGCCGCAGCCTCGGCCAGTGTGTCGGCAGAGATCAGCGGCAAGCCCGAGGCGGCAATGATCGCGCGCCCCTCATCCACATTGGTGCCCGCCAACCGGACCACCACGGGGATCGTCAACCCCACCTCGCGGTAGGCTTGCACCACACCTTCGGCCACCCAATCGCAGCGGTTGATGCCCGCGAAGATGTTGACCAAAATCACCGACACATTGCCATCCGCCAGCACGGTGCGGAACGCCCGCACCACACGTTCGGGGCTGGCTCCGCCGCCGATATCGAGGAAATTCGCAGGCTCGCCACCCGCCAGCTTGATCATATCCATCGTCGCCATCGCGAGGCCGGCACCGTTGATGATGCAGCCAATGTCACCGTCAAGACCGACATAAGACAGCCCATGATCGCCCGCCGTGCTTTCACGGGGGTCTTCTTGGCTGCGATCGCGTAACTCGGCAATCTCGGGGCGGCGAAACAACGCATTGGTGTCAAACGACATTTTCGCATCCAGCGCCACCAGATCACCCGTGCCGGTGATCACCAGCGGATTGATCTCCACCATTACCGCATCCAGATCGCGGTAGGCGCGGTAGCAGGCGCGCAAAGTGGCAACCATCTGCGCAATCTGCCCGCCCTTCAGGCCAAGCTGAAACGCCAGTTCCCGCGCCTGAAACTCCGACAACCCCACCGCCGGATCAATCGTCATCCGCCGCAAGCTGTTCGGATCGCTTTCCGCCAGATCTTCAATCTCAATGCCGCCATGCGCCGAGGCCACGATCATGATGCGCTCGGATTGCCGATCCAGCACGAAGCCGAGGTAAAGCTCCTGCGCGATCTCAGACGCGGCCTCGACCCAGACGCGGTAAACCCCCTTGCCCTTGGCATCGGTTTGCTTTGTCACCAACTGCTTGCCGAACAACGTCCCGGCGAAAGCCTGTACCTCGTCCGCAGAACGGCACAGCTTCACGCCGCCCGCAGCCCCGCGCCCACCGGAATGGATTTGCGCCTTGACCACCCAAGCCGAGCCGCCGAGTTCCCGCGCCCTATAGCCCGCCTGTTCCGGGCTATAAGCCAGCCCCCCGCGCGGCACCGGCACGCCGAAGCGGGCGAGAATTTCCTTGGCCTGATATTCGTGAATGTCCATTGGTTCCCCCTTTCAGCGTGCAGCGATAGCGTCGGCAAGCACCAGCACGTTCATCGCCATTTTCTCGGAGGCGGCATCAATCATCCGGCCATCCAGTTGCGCAGCCCCCTTGCCCATCGAGGCCGCCTTTTTCAGCTCCTCAATGATCCGCCGCGCGCGGGTGACTTCGGGTTCCGGGGGCGAGAACACTTCATTCGCCAAAGCCACCTGCGTCGGATGGATCGCCCATTTACCCTCACAACCCAAGGCCGCCGCGCGGCGCGCGCCGTCCTTATAGCCTTCGGGATCGCTGAAATCACCGAATGGGCCGTCAATCGCGCGCAGACCGTAAGCGCGGCAAGCCACCACCATCCGGCTGATCGAGGCATGCCATTGATCGCCGGGATAATGCGGGTTCAAGCCGCCGATATTGGTGGTGCGCGCCCGCATCGAGGCCGCGAAATCCGCCACGCCAAAGTGCAGAGCCTCCAGCCGCCCGCCGAATTGCGCGATGGCTTCGACATTGGCCATGCCAAGCGCGGTTTCAATCAGTGCCTCAAGGCCGACGCGGTTGGTCAAACCCTTGGCCTGCTCGATCTGGTTGACCATCGCCTCGACCATATAGAGATCGCCCGTGACGCCGACTTTCGGCACCAGCAGCGTATGCACCCGGCTCCCCGCCTGCTCCATCACATCCACCACGTCGCGGTACATGTAATGCGTATCCAGACCGTTGATCCGCACCGAAACCGTCTTGCCCTTGGCGGCCCAGTCGATGTCGTTCAGCGCCTGAATCGCATTCTTGCGCGCCTGTTCCTTTTCAGAAGGCGCAATCGCATCCTCCAGATCCAGGAACACATAATCCGCGGGGCCCTCAGCCGCCTTGTCGATCATGGTGGGGTTCGAGGCTGGAACCGCCAGTTCCGAGCGTTGCAACCGGGGTTTGCGAAGCGGGTGAAGCGTGTGGCTCATGGGTGTTCTCCGGGTTATTCTGCTGCAAGGTGAAGGGATTGTGCGGCCTTGGCATAGACGGCCTGCGCCGCTGCCACGCCCGAGCCGTAGGTCAGACTGACCCCCGCCTCGACCATCGCCAATTCGGCCAAGGCAATCGCGGTCAGGCAGGTGCCTTCGTTCAGATCGCCGATATGGCCGATGCGGAACACTTTGCCCGCCAGCGGCCCAAGCCCCGAGCCGAACGAGGCATTGTAGCGATCATAGCCGATACGGATCACTTCGCGGGCGTCGATGCCTTCGGGAGTGCGGATCGCGGTGACGGTATCAGAGGCCAGCGAGGGATGCTCGGCGCAGGTTTGCAGGCCCCAGGCGCTGGCAGCGGCACGGACGCCCGCGCCAAGCCGGTGATGACGGGCATGAATGTTTTCAAGACCTTCCTCCAGCATACGATCCAAAGATTTGCGCAGGCCGCGCAGCAGTTGCGTCGGCGGGGTGTAGGGGAAATATCCGCCCGCATTGTGCTTCAACTGATCGGCAAAATCGAAATAGCAGCGCCGCCCGGTCGCGGTCTTGCTGGCCGCCAACGCCTTCTGGCTGACCCCCAAAATCCCCAACCCCGCAGGCATCATGAAACCCTTCTGGCTGCCGGTGACCGCCAGATCGACGCCCCAATCCTCCATCCGGAACTCCAGGCAACCGATCGAGGACACGCCATCGACGAACAGCAGCGCATCATGCATCGCCTCATCCAGCGCCCGCCGCAACGCTGCCACCGAAGACGTCACCCCGGTTGCGGTTTCATTGTGGGTCAGGAATACCGCCTTGATCTCGCCGCGCTTATCCGCCCCCAACCGGCGGGCAAATTCGCTGATTGGCGCACCGGCACCCCAAGGCAGGTCGATCACATCGACATCCAGCCCCAGCCTTTGCGCCATATCCACCCACAGGGTCGAAAACTGACCATGCCGCGCCATCAACACGCGATCGCCCGGCGACAGCGTGTTGGTAATCGCCGCCTCCCAAGCGCCAGTGCCAGAGCCGGAGAACAGCATGACCTCGCCGCTCGTGGTGCGGAAAACCTTTTTCAGATCGCTGAACAGCCCCAGATTGCCCGCGCCAAAATCATGGGCGCGCTGGTCCTGCATCGCCACGTTCATGGCTTGCCGCACGACCTCCGGCACGTTGGTCGGGCCGGGAATGAAAAGATGATTGATGCCAGTACGCATGTGTCCTCCGCGGTTGTTACAAACGTGATCGCACCGCTACAAAAATGTGCAAAATGAAAATTGGTTGTGCTGTGAATGCGAAAGTTTACATTCTTACAATTCTGTAATATTGTAAAACTAACAAAACATGGATTGTGTGCGACTGTATGCAAAAAACCTTCATCGGCCCGCATTTAAGGCGTTTGCGGTTGGAACGCTCGGAAACCCAAGCTGCGATGGCGCGGGCTTTGGGCATTTCGGCATCCTACGTCAACCTGTTGGAAAACAATGAAAGATCGGTGTCTGTCGCGATCATGCTGCGGCTGTTCGATGTCTATGGCGTCGACTGGCGTGATATCGCCGAAGAAGACAGCACCAGCCAGTTGGCTGACCTGCGCGCGGTCACGGGCGACCCGTTGTTTACAGAAATCCGACCAGAAATTGCTCAAATCCGCGCGGCGATTGTGCATGCCCCGGCGGTGGTTCAGGCCTTCCTGACGCTGTATCGCGCCTACCAGACCGTCGGCGATCAGTTGATGACGCTGTCACAAAATGACACGTCGCAGACCAGCGCCTCGCCCGAAGCTGCGGTGCATGACGTGTTTCGCCGCAACCGCAACCATTTTGCAGCCCTGGAAGCCGCGGCCGAATCCTTCTGGGGCAGCGCCGCCGTGCCGCGGGACGAGGTCTATGCAGCCCTGAAACAGCGCCTTGCCCAGAAGCTGCGCGTAACGGTGCGGCTGGCGCGCGTCGAAGATCTCCCCGGCGCGCTGCGGCAATATGACGAGACGCGGCGAGAGATCCTGCTCTCGGAAGCCCTCGACCACCCCAACCGCATCTTCCAACTGGTGCATATGCTGGGCCTGCTGGAACAGCGGTCGCTGATCGACACTTTGGTGCAGAAATCCGGCATCACCGATCCGCAAGGCACCGCCCGCCTCCGGGTCGAACTGGCGAATTACTTCGCCGCCGCCGTGCTGATGCCCTACACCAGCTTCCTGACCGAAGCCCGCGCCGCGAAATATGATTTCGACCATCTCGCCACCCGCTTTGGCGTCAGCTTTGAGCAAGCCTGCCACCGCGCCACTACCCTGCAACGCGAGGGTGCTATGGGGGTGCCGTTCTTCTTTCTGCGCATCGACAAGGGCGGCAATGTCTCGAAACGCTTCAACGCCACCGATTTTCATCTCGCAGAATACGGCGGCGCCTGCCCGCGTCTGGATGTGCATACCAGCTTTCGCACGCCGGGGCGGATCATGCCGCAATTCGTCGAAATGCCGGATCGCAGCCAGTTCTTCGTCTTCTCGCGCACCGTAGATCGCCCGACATGGGAGCGTCACAGCCAGGATAACCGCTTGGCCGTGGCGATGGGCTGTGCGGTGCAACACGCGCCCGAAATCGCCTATGCCGAAACCTTCAACATGGCCCATGCGACGATCACCCAGATCGGCATCAACTGCCGGATTTGCCCGCGCGCGCATTGCGATCAGCGCGCGCATCATGCGGCAATCCTGACCCAGCCGATTGACGCGCATCGTCGCGGGGCAACCCGGTATGATGGTTAGACGAGGCGAGCGGGGAATTAGCTCTGCCGCACGGGCAGGCGGTGGTGGCGATCGACCCAAAGCAGCCCCGCGCCGCCGATCAGCGCCATCGCACTGCCAATGACGGCGACGGTCTCATAGCCGCCAAGGCTGGTGCCAATGGCGAAAGCCGCAGCCCCCAGCACGTCCGATACCAGTTTTTGCAACGCCAGCATCGCCCCCGCCGTGCCGGGGCGGCTGTGCATCAAATCCTGATAATAGCTGATCGGCAGGCTGATGATCGCCGTGCCGCCAATGCCAGCCACCAACGGCATAACCCAGATCCAAGCAGAGTCGCACAGTATCGGCAGTGCCAGCACATGCAGCGTGTAAACCGCGCCTCCCACCGCCAGCAGGGTCGCGCGGCGGAACCTGCCCGCGACTCGCGACAGCAGCAACAGGCACGGCACCTCCCAGCCCGCGACAAGCCCAACATACAGCGCCACATCCGAAGCATCGCGCACCGGTGACGCGTCAAACACCAGCGAAATCAGTACCATATAGAGAATACCGCTGGCGCTGATAGCCCCCAGCAACAGCAGCCGCAGCAAGATGCTCGGATGTGCGATTTCTTTGAACGCTTGCAGAAAATTCAGACCAGAGCGTTGATCGGCCCATTCCGTGGCCCCATCGCGCGGCCAGCCGAAATAAATCAACACCACCAGACCGAAACTCGCCATCGCGGCACTCACATAGATCGCCATCACATCGATCTCGGCCGCAAAACCGAAGGTCCAGAATACCAGCATTGCCAGAAAACTCAGCGACATCGCCGAGCGCAAGCCCGCCTGCACCGGATCGCGCGTCAGACTATCCGGCGTGACCAGCCGCGCCAGCGCAAACAACTGCCCGTAAAGGCTGGAGGCAATGGGCAGCAGAATGCCGTGACACAGGATCAGGCTGAGTTTGCCGGGAAAGATCAGCATCAACAGCAAACCGATCAGGCTCGACAGGGTGGCAAGCAACGCAATCCGGCGGCGATGCCCGCGCTGGTCGCCCAGAATGCCGAGCAGCACCGAAGCGGTCACCGCCGTGATCGAGGCCAGCACCAGAACCAGCGCAAAGGCGGGCGCGCTCAGACCAATCCGCTCGATCGCGATCAGCGATTGGTAGGGGTAAACCGAGGCGTTATGCGCGCCCAGCAACAACAGCGCCAGAAAGATCAGGCGCAGCGCGGGTTGGCGAAAAATCAGGG
Source organism: uncultured Cypionkella sp. (assembly GCA_964387655.1). Taxonomy (GTDB): domain Bacteria; phylum Pseudomonadota; class Alphaproteobacteria; order Rhodobacterales; family Rhodobacteraceae; genus Cypionkella. The sequence continues at coordinate 31,971 of CAYLYV010000036.1, forward strand.
CAAGGGCGGACAAGGCAGGCCTTCAGAACACGTTCCGCTACCGCTAACGGGGCAGGGCCGGGAAGTCCAGATCGCGCGGCATGAAACCAAAGCGGGGTGCCGTCTTGGGCCCCATCGAGGGGTCCCGCAACGGCGTTGCCATGGCAGGCGACAATGCCGGGCAAAACCTTCGCACCCCGAAATGCGCCCTCTACCAAGTTGCTCTTTTCGAAATACTCCCGCCGGAGGCTCCGCATTTTCCGCAGCGCACCGCCCCAAGCCCATCCCCCGGCAGCGCCGCCGAGTGGCCCCTCGATGGGGCCCGAGGTGGCCACACTTCCCAAGTCAAACCGGAGGAATAACCTTGCCCGGATTCATCCGCCCCTCCGGGTCCAAGGCCTGCTTCACACTGCGCATCACCTCCAACGCCACCGGATCTTTGCGCCTGCGCATCGAGGCCAGTTTCGACAACCCCACACCATGCTCGGCCGAGAAACTGCCACCCAGCGCCTGCACCTCATCCTCCACCGCTTCGACCACCTTGTCATAGAGTGCGGCGGAATCATTCGAGCCGAACACGGTGAAATGGATATTGCCGTCCCCCAGATGCGCCACCGACAAGGTCTCTGCCCCCGGATCAAGCGCGGGCAGGCGGGCATGGATACGCTCAAAGAACACCGCCACCGCATCAACCGGCAGGCAAATGTCGGTATCAATCGCGGGCTGGCGGGCGACGGTGATCTCGGCGGCCAACTCACGCCGCTGCCACATCGCGCGCCGCTGCGCCTCGGATGCCGCGATTTCGGCGTCCAGAATCATCCCCTCCGCCAGCATCTCGCCCAAAGTGGTTTCCAGCATCGCCGCCAGCGGCAAAACCCCATCCGCCCCGGCCAAAGCATCCGCCGGACGGGTGCTGCCCAATTCCACCAGAATGTTCACCTCTTGCCGGGGGCTGAACGGCTGGCGAATATCCGGGCGGGCTTCTGCGAGCCGCCGCATATAGGTTTCCGGCATATATTCAAAGGCTTCCACCAAACCGCCCGACACCACTTGCAAGCGGTTCAGCAGCACCAAAGCATCCGACAGTGACCGCGCCGACAGTGTGGCCGTGGCATAGGCGCGAGGCCGTGGCACCAGTTTCATCACCGCTGCGGTGATCACCCCCAGCGTGCCCTCCGCCCCGATGAACAGGTTTTTCAGATCATAGCCGGAGTTATCCTTGTGCA
>CAYLYV010000037.1:0-6723 GCA_964387655.1 uncultured Cypionkella sp.
GGCCGCTAAAGGCCGATCCCCAGCGCCGCCGTCCGACCGACCGGCAGCGGCATCTGGACCAATCCGCCAGCCTCGGGGCGCTAGGCAAACAGCATGTCAGACCTGCAACACAGAGGAAACGAGCAGTTGCGTGTAGCTGTGCTGCGGATCGTCCAGCACCTGATCGGTCAGGCCCTGTTCCACCACATGCCCGCCTTTCATCACCATCAGCCGATCCGCCAGCAACCGCACCACCGCCAGATCATGCGTCACGATTATCGCTGACAGCCCCATTTCGCGCACCAACCCGCGCAACAGGTCCAACAACCGGGCCTGCACCGAGACATCCAGCCCGCCCGTGGGTTCATCCATGAACACCAGCCTTGGCCCCGTGACCAAGTTACGGGCGATTTGCAACCGCTGCTGCATGCCACCCGAAAAGGCGCGCGGGCGGTCGTCGATGCGGTCGGCGGCGATTTCCACCCGACCCAACCAATCCACCGCCGTGGCGCGAATATCGCCGTAGTGCCGCGCACCGACGGCCATCAACCGCTCGCCGACATTGCCGCCTGCGCTGACGCCCATCCGCAAGCCGTCTCGCGGGTTCTGATGCACAAACGCCCAATCCGTGCGCGCCATCTTGCGGCGTTCGGCCTCGGCCATCGTCACGGTATCGCGCGGGCCTTGGGCGGTTTCAAAGATCACCCGGCCGGTGTCTGGGGCCAGATGCCCCGCGAGGCAAGATAGCAGCGTCGATTTTCCCGAACCGCTTTCCCCCACGATCCCAAGCACTTCGCCGGGAAACAGATCAAACGACACATCGGCGCAGCCAATCCGGCTGCCGTAGTTTTTGCTCAAGCCCTGTACCGAGAGCAGCGGCTTAGCCTCATTCACCTTGGCCCAAATACTCAAATCCACCGCTCCCATCATGCACCGCCCTTCAGAACCGGCACACCCAAAGCCCCCAGATGCCCTGCCTCGCGCCGGGTGCGACAAAAGTCGGTGTCCGAGCAGACAAACATCCGCCCGCCCTGATCATCGGTGATCACCTCATCCAGATAGCTTTCGCCCGCGCCGCACAGATCGCAGTCATGCGGGGCCTTGCTGGGCTCAAACGGATGGTCGTCAAAATCGAGGCTGACGACATGGGTGAACGGCGGCAGTGCGTAAATCCGCTGCTCGCGTCCGGCGCCAAACAGTTGCAAGGCCGGGCTGCCCGAGAGTTTCGGATTGTCAAACTTCGGGATAGGCGACGGGTCCATCACATAGCGCCCCTCGACCTTCACCGGATAGGCGTAAGAGGTGGCGATGGTGCCGTGCCGCGCGATATCCTCATAGAGCTTGACATGGATCAGGCCGTATTCTTCCAACTCGTGCATCTTCCGGGTTTCGGTCTCGCGTGGCTCCAGAAACCGCAAAGGTTCGGGGATCGGCACCTGATAGACCAGAATTTGCCCCGTCGTCAGCGCCGCTTCCGGGATGCGGTGGCGGGTCTGGATCAGCGTGGCCTCAGCCGTGGCTTCCGTCACCGCCACCCCCGCCGTGCGCTGGAAAAACTTGCGGATCGACACCGCATTGGTGGTGTCATCGGCCCCTTGGTCGATCACTTTCAGCGTATCATCCGGGGTCAGACACGCAGCCGTCACCTGCACACCACCAGTGCCCCAGCCGTAAGGCATCGGCATCTCGCGGCTGGCAAACGGCACCTGATAGCCCGGAACCGCGACTCCTTTCAGGATCGCACGCCGGATCATCCGCTTGGTCTGCTCATCGAGATAGGCGAAGTTGTAAGCCTGATCATTCATTCTGCGGCCTCCTGGGTGGCGAAAACTTCCGCGCGCAGACGGCGCACCAGTTCCAACTCAGATTGGAAATCGACGTAATGCGGCAGCTTGATATGTTCGAGGAAACCAGTCGCCTGCACGTTATCCGCGTGCATCAGCACGAATTCTTCGTCCTGCGCCGGGGCCCCGGTGTAATCCTCGCCCAGTTCCGCCCACCGCAATGAGCGATCCACCAAAGACATCGCAATCGCCTTGCGCTCGGTCTGGCCGAACACCAAGCCATAGCCACGGGTGAACTGCGGCGGTTCGGTTTTAGACCCTTTGAACTGGTTCACCGTCTCACATTCGGTCAACTCAATCTCGCCGATCTCCACCGCAAACCCCAACTCCGGGATCTCCATTTCCACCGCCACCGCCCCGATCCGCAACTCGCCAACAAAAGCATGGGTGCGCCCGTAACCGCGCTGGGTCGAATAGGCCATCGACAGGATAAAGCCCTCATCCCCCCGCGTGATCGCCTGCAAGCGCAGCGCGCGGCTGGCCGGCAATTCCATCGGTTCGCGCGTCAAATCCGCCGGCACATCATCGCCCACAGGTTCGGCCTCAATCATGCCATCGCGGTCGAGCATCGCCATCACATGCGGCACTGCTTCCATCGCGGCGGGAGCGGTCGCGGCCTGCGTAACCTCGCCGTCGGCGGCCAGTTTGAAATCCAGCAGACGGTGCGTGTAGTCAAAGGTTGGCCCCAACACTTGCCCGCCCGGCAAATCCTTGAACGTCGCCGAAATCCGCCGGATCACCGCCATCTGTGCGGTATCCACCGGGCAAGACGCGCCCAACCGGGGCAGGGTGGTGCGATAGGCCCGGATCAGAAAAATCGCCTCAATCAGATCGCCGCGCGCCTGCTTGATCGCCAAGGCCGCAAGGTCGGGGTCATACAAAGACCCCTCCGCCATCACCCGGTTCACCGCCAGCGACAACTGCGCCCGGATCTGTGCCACCGACAACTCTGCCACGCCCAGATCGCCCCGGCGTTCTTCGGCCAACCACGCATGCGCGTTGTCAATCGCGCGCTCACCGCCCTTTACCGCCACATACATCAGTGAGCCTCCACATGGGTTGATCGGGGCAGAGCGGCGACCTGAGTGCCGCAGGTGAAAAAGCAATCAAGCCCCAAGGGGAACAGCGCCCGGTTGGCCTGAAATGCCGCCACCTCGGGCAGCGAAAGATACGCCACATCGGCAATCCCCGGCCCGCGCAGGGCCGCACCCTTGGCCTCCAGAGCAGGCATCTCAACAATCAGCGTCGCCGCCCGGTCAGGGTAATCCGGCAGCCCGATGGCGAACCGCCCCAAGGGCTGCAATGCTGCCCAATCGCCCAAAGCGAACACCGCAGCTTCAGGCCCGACCAACGGCGCGCCACAGTGAAAGGTGATCCAGTCGCGTAGCGGGGCGCAGTCATAGACCCCCGTCAGATGCAGCGGCGTGGTGCCATCGCACAACGTCAACAGCAGCACCCCTGCCGCCACCGACAGCGGCGCAGGCGGCACAGCCCCGTGCAAGTCCCTGATTTCCCCCGGCTGCGACAGCACCGTCAAAGCCGCGCGAAACGCATGTGAGGACTGCACCGGAGCCTCCGTAAATCCGCCCAACAACGCGTCGTTCATTGATCTTCCCCCCGCACCAAAGTGAAAAACTCCACCTTCGTCGCCGCCGCCTTCGCCGCCCGATTGGCACGCCGCGCAATCTCCTCGGCCTGAAGCGGCCCAAGCACCGCAGCCCGCAAAGCCTCGGCCTGATCTGTCTGCATCAAGGCATCCACCACCGCCGCCCGAAGCGCATGGGTTTTGTCGCGCCCTTGCACATGGGCATGGCCGACGGCACCAGAGCCCAAGCGCAAAGCGCAGCGCGTCACCGTCATCTCGCCCAAGTTGAATGGCTGCCCGGTGCCGCCAATCCGGCCCCGCACCATCACCGCGCCAATCTCCGGCGCGCGCAGCAGATCATGCGCCGGAAGGTCTGGGAACAAATCGGCCAGCCGCGTGGGTTTGGCGCGGGCCAGCAGGCCCATCCAGGCCTTGCGGCCCGCCAAAGTCTCAAGGCTTGGGGTTGCAGCTTCAAGCGGTGTTTGCGTCATCTTCTTCCCGACATCTTGCGAAGTTGTCTATCATACTATACAACTAGACAAATCATTATCCGAGGAAGCTGCAAAATGCATGTGAAGTTTTCGTGACAAAGCCCACAATCTGGCAGTCCATCGCCGAAACCCTCACCGGAGAGATCACCGCCGGCCACTACCGCCCCGGTGACAAACTCCCCACCGAAGCCGCTCTGTCTGCCCGCTTCGGCGTCAACCGCCACACTGTCCGTCACGCCTTGGCCGCGTTGGCCGAAGCGGGCGCGGTACATGCCCGCCGGGGCGCGGGTGTCTTCGTCACCGCCACCCCCACCGATTACGCCCTCAGCCGTCGCGTCCGGTTTCACCAGAACGTGCTGGCCACGGGCCGCACCCCCTCCCGGCAGATCCTGCGGCAAGAAACCCGCCCCGCTGATTCCGGCGAAGCCGCCGCCCTGCACCTCCCCACAGGCGCTTTGGTGCAGGTGGTTGACGGTCTCTCCCTCGCCGATGGCACCCCCTTGGCGATGTTCCGCTCCATCTTCCCCGCCGCCCGCTTCCCCAATCTGCTCGAGGCGATGACCCGTCACAGCTCGGTCACCGCCGCCTTGGCCGAGGCAGGCATCACCGACTACACCCGCGCCGAAACCCGCATCACCGCGATTGCCGCCGATGCCCTGCTGGCGCTGCATCTGCGCCTGCCTCAAGGCGCGCCCTTGCTGCGCTCCGTCGCGGTCAACGTTGATGCCACGGGCCAGCCCATCGAATTCGGCACCACATGGTTCGCAGGCGACCGCGTGACCTTAACTGTCTCGCCCGAAGGCGCAGATGCGGGGGAAACTGTGGATAAATTGTCATAAGCCCGTTGCGTGGCACTGGTATTCCAGCCGACAACCCCCAGTTGCCCCCCCGTTCCCGGAGCCAGAAATGCCGCTGCCCTTGCCCCCCCTGCGACTGACCGGCGCGCATATTCTGCGCGAGGGTGCGATGCAGCAGCGCTCCATCGGGTTGGCGGATGGCAAGATCACCCGTGGCCCTTTGCCCGAGGTGGATCTGTCAGGATTCCTGATTCTGCCCGGCATCATCGACCTGCATGGCGATGGGTTCGAGCGGCACATGGCCCCGCGCCCCTCGGCCCCATCTCCCCTCGCCGCTGGCCTCGCGTCCTTTGACCGCGAGGCCGCAGCACACGGCGTCACCACCGCCTATCTGGCGCAGGGCTGGAGCTGGGAAGGCGGCCATCGTGGCCCCGACCATGCCGAAGCCTTGATGGTGGCGCTGGACAGCTACCGCGCGCAATCCCTCACCGACCTGCGCCTGCAAATCCGCGCCGAGACGCATCTGGTGTCTGAAACCACCCGCCTGATCGCCGCCGTCAAACGGCATCGGATCGGCTATGTGGTGTTCAACGATCACCTCTCGGAAGGCCTGCATATGGCCCGCATCGCCCCCACCGATTTCGCCGCTTGGGCGCGCAAGGTGGGCAAGACCGCCGAGGAACTGGCCGAGGCGATTGAGGCCGCCGCCGCCCGCGCCAAAGAGGTGCCGCGCAGCCTGTGCACGCTGGCCGAAACCTTTGATGCTTTGGGGGTGCTGTACGGCAGCCATGATGACCCCGATGGCGAGACCCGCGAATTCTACTCGATGATCGGCGCGAAAATCGCCGAGTTTCCGCTGACCCGCCGCGCGGCTTCGGCGGCGCATGCGATGATGAGCCCGGTGATCATGGGTGCGCCGAATGTGGTGCGGGGGCGGTCGCAGGCCGGGAATGTCTCGGCGCTGGCTTTGGTGTCGGATGGGCTTTGTGATGCGCTGGTCTCGGATTATCATATCCCCGCGTTGCCCTTGGCGGTCTGGGGGCTGGTGGATCGTGGCGTGATGGGGCTGGCACAGGCTTGGGCATTGGTATCGTCTAGGCCTGCCGAGATCATGCGGCTGGTCGATCGGGGTCGGCTGGAGCTGGGTCTGCGCGCCGATATGGTGATCGTGAACGCTGAAACGCGGGGCATTGAGGCGACGATTTCGGCGGGGCGGCTGAGCTATCTGGCCGGTGAGGCCGCACGGCGGTTTGTCAGCCAGCCCGAAGCGTTGCGATTGGCGGCAGAGTAAGGTCCCAACTCGGGACCTTTTTTACCTGTTGAATTTCAATCGGTTAAGATTGTGGATTTAACAAAGTTTTAACACTTTCGCGCGTCTCTGCCAATCAGACCTAAAAACAGGTGCCGTCCGCAGGGCCATCGAGGCCCTTTGGACGGCGCTGCCGGGGATAGGCTGGGCGGGCGGATTGAACTTGCCGTGGGAACGCCGCAGGAGGGGCCTCGATGGCCCCGAGGACGGCACTTGGTGAGCGATCAGCCGTGGTATTTCTCCAGAAAAGCCTCCACGGGCAGGCTGCGGAAATCGGGCAGGGCCTCGCGGAGCACATCGTGGCTCCAATCCCACCAGGCGAGGGCTTGCAGGCGCTCGGCGACCTGCGTGGGGAAACGGGCGCGCAGAGGGGTGGCGGGGAGGCCGGCCATGATCATGTAGGGGGCGACATCTTTGGTCACCACAGCGCCGCTGGCGATCACGGCCCCCGCACCGATGGTGACGTCGGGTTTGATGATGGCACCGTGGCCGATCCAGGTGTCGGGGCCGATTACGGTGCGGCGGGAATGGCGGGCTTGGAAGAAGGCGTCGTCATCGGCGGCGTCTTCCCAGTAGCTGCTGCTGCGGTAGAGGAAATGGTGCAGGCTGGCGTTTTGCATCGGGTGGTCGGTGGGGCCGATGCGGGTCATTGCGGCGATGTAGGCGAATTTGCCGACGGTGGTGTTATTTAACGCGGGTTTAACCCACCGTGTTGGCC
>CAYLYV010000037.1:6733-32962 GCA_964387655.1 uncultured Cypionkella sp.
GCGTTTGGCTTCGGGGGGTCGGAGGGGCCGAGGCGGGTCATCGCGGCGATGTTGGCGAATTTGCCCAGGGTGGTGTTGGTGATGTCGGAGAATTGGTCACAATAGCTGTAATCCTCGAAGCTGGAATTGAGGATGCGGCTGAAGCGGCCGACCTCGCAGAAGGCGCCGAAACTGGCGTTTTTGATCTGGCAGTCGGGGTGGATCAGCGGGGTGTCTGGGGAGAGTTTGGTCATTTTCGGCTTTCTTGTCCACGCGTGGACGGGGAGTTATGAAGTTACATTTCAAATGGTTAACTTGTGGCGTTCACATCTTGTTAACGGTTTGACCGCAGCGCAAGTGCCGTCCGCAGCGGCATCGAGCCGCTTTGGACGGCGCTGCCGGGAGTCGTGGAAGCGACCGGAATCTGCTTGCAGCGGCAGCCGCCGCAGGAGGGGCCTCGATGGCCCCGAGGGCGGCACTTGGGTTCAGGTCGGGAGCCTCCGGCGGGAGTATTTGGCAAAGAGCAACGCCTTTGCGTCGGGTTTTCGGAGAGGGCGGAGCCTCCGGCGGGGATATTTTGGCCAGTATGAAAGCTGAGCTGTGGTGCGTTTTACCGCCCGATCAGTTTGCGGCGGAGCCAGCCGGAGAGGCTGTCCATCGCCATCACCATCAGCACGATCAGGATCATGTAATAGGCGACATCCTCCCAATCCTTCTGGGTGATGATGGCTTGGGTGAGCAGAAGCCCGATGCCGCCGCCGACGATGGCACCGATCACGGTGGCGGAGCGGGTGTTGGATTCGAGGTAGTAGAGCACCTGGCTGAGCAGGATTGGGGCGATTTGCGGCAGCACACCGAAGCGGGCGCGCTGGAAAGCGCCTGCGCCGGTGGATCGGATGCCTTCGACTTGTTTTTCGTCGATATTCTCCAAGGCTTCCGAGAAGGTTTTCCCGAAGGTGCCGCTGTCGGTGAGCAGGATCGCCAGCGCCCCTGTCATCGGGCCGGGGCCGAAGGCGCGGGAGAGGATAATGGTCCAGATCAGGCCATCAACGCCGCGCACGAAGTCGAACAGGCGGCGGAAGGCAAAGCGCACGGAACGGATCGGGGTGAAGTTGGAGGCGGCAAGGAAGGCCAGCGGCAAAGCGATCAGCGCCGCGCCCATGGTGCCAAGGAAGGCCATCAGCACGGTTTCAAACAAGGCCCAAGCCACGTCGCCGTGGTGCCATTGTTTGTTGTGCCAGAATTCGGACGCCATGTAACTCAGGTTGCTGCGGGCGGGGTCGAGGCGTTCAGCCCCGAGCAAGGCGGTGAGTTGGCCGTAGGATTTGCCGTAGAACGGGCTGTCGAGGGTGAAGAAGAACAAGGCCCAGCCGGGTTGGTATTTGAAGGTTTCCACCTTGGAACGCGAATAGGCGAAGCGGCCTTGCGGGGTGGTGACGGAAATGCGGGTATCGCTGACGTTGATCCAATCCGGGATCGGCTGCGGTGCCGTCAGCTTCAGCTTGCCGCCCTCGGGCTGAATGTCGATCAGGCCATAGCCCGGCACCGCATAGCGCGCGCCTTTGGCATCATAGGTGATGATGTTGTCTTTGCCGAGGTCGATGGTGGTGGTGCCGCCGTTGACCTTGACCCAAGCCGGATATTGGCTGGGGGCGTAGGTGGCTTTCGCTTCGCCCTCAATCGAGACAGTGGTTTTGTCGGTGCGGTTGTCGCGGGTGACATGGGTTTTATAGGCGACAAAATCGGATAGCAGGATCTTGGCATTGTCCATCTTGGCACGGGCGGCGAGGCCGGGGATGTCAAAGCTGAGGAACAGGTATGACAGGTAGATCAGCAGCAGCACCGGGATCGCATAGGCGGTGAGGCGGCGGGTTTTGAACTGGCGCTGGACGGTGGCGTAGGTCGCGCCGAACTGGGTTGCGTCGGTCATTTATTGCCCCTTTACCAAGCGGTTGCGGGCGTATCCCGAGAGTTGATCGAAGACCACGATGGCGCAGAACAGCAAAGCGAAGATGGCGACGACTTGGTCGTATTTGCCGCCGCCCCATTGCATCGCCAGTTTCAGATCATAGCCGATGCCGCCTGACCCCACGAAGCCAAGGATCGCAGAGGCGCGGATGTTGATCTCGAAACGCAAGAGCGCGTAGGACAGCCAGTTCGGGGCGACTTGGGGCAGGATGCCGAGCCAGATTTGCTGGCTCCAGGATGCGCCGGTTGAGGCGAGGCCTTCGACGGGTTTGAGGTCGGCGTTTTCGGCGGATTCCGAGAACAGTTTGCCCAAAGCGCCTGCGGTGTGGAAGGCGATGGCGAGCACGGCAGGCACCGGGCCGCCGCCGAGGATGAAGATCAGCACGAGGGCGATGACGATCTCGGGGATGGCGCGCATGATGTCGGCGGTGCGGCGGAACAGCGGGGTGAGCAGGGGGAAGCGGGCAAGGTGGTGGGTGGAGCCGAGCGCGAGGAAGGCCCCGAACGCGCCGCCGATGAGGGTGGCGGCGGCGGCGATGTTGATGGTTTCGATCAGCGACGGCAGGTGTTCGAGCAGCAGGCCGGGCAGGTTGGCGCGGTTTTTCCAAGCTTCCGACAGGACTTCGGCGGGGAAGGCGGGCAGTTGGTGCAGGCCAGACAGAAAGTCACCGGCGTTGCGGTCTTGCGCCACCTGAAAGCCCGAGGCCATCAGCGCCACGAACAGGATCAGCAGGATGAAGCCATAGAGCCGCTTGCGGCGCGATTGGTGGATATAGGCCTCGGTGGGATTCGACAGGTTGGGGCGCTTGCCCGGCTCTGGCCCGAAGGTGATGTCAACCATGTCGCCTCCACATGAAAAACCGGACCCGCTTGACGCGGGCCCGGCATAGGGTGCTGAAATTACTCGCCAGAAAGCTTGCGGGCCTCGATAATGCCGAGGAACATGTCGTGGGTGGCGGGAACGAAGTCTTTCGCCTCCCCCGAAGCCACGGCGTAAGCGCATTTCGGGTCGGTTTCCCACAGATCGGCGGTCAGTTTGGTGACTTTGGCCTTCACATCGTCGGGAAGGGCGGCGCGCACCACCATCGGGCCTTCGGGGATCAGTTTGGAGCGCCAGATTTCGACGAGGTTGTTCATGTCAACCAGGCCTGCGTCGGCGGCCTTGCGGAAAGCGCCCGAGGAATAGCCGTCTTCCCAGTTGCCGTCGCCATCGGCCCAGGACACGCCCGCGTCGAAATCACCATTGGCGACGCCGACGATGGTTTGCTCATGGCCGCCCGAGAATTTCACTTCGCTGAAGAATTTCTCCAAGGGGCCGTATTTGGCGATCAACTCGGCGGCGGGGACAAGGTAGCCCGAGGTCGAGTTCGGCTCGCCAAAGGCGAATTTCTTGCCCTTGGCGTCCTCAACGGATTTGATGCCGGAGTCGGTGCGCGCAAACGCGATGGAATAATAGCCGGTGGTGCCGTTCAGGTTTTCCTTGGTCAGTTCGACCGTCACGGCGTTCGGGTCGGTCAGGTAGATCTTGGCATAGGCGGAGGCGCCGAGCCATGCCATGTCGAGGGTGCCGCCGAGCAAGCCTTGGATCACGCCATCATAGTCCGCCGGAGTGAAGACCTTGACCGGAACACCCAGCTCTTTTTCAATCGCGGCGCGGTAGCATTCGTTCGAGGTCATGCGGTCTTGGGCGTTTTCGCCGCCCAGAATGCCGATGTTGAATTCTTTCAACTCTTGCGCATGGGCAGAAGTGATGCAGGTGGTGGCAGCCAGAACGGCAAGCAGCTTTTTCATGGTCGTCTCCAGATTGGGCCTTATGGGCCGGGTAAACTTGGTGAGGGGTCAGGCCAGCATCGACTCGGCGTAGGCGTCGTCTGCGGGGCCAGTGATGGCGGTGGATGTGGCGGATTCGTTGAAGCTGGCATCGGCGCCGTAGATGTCGCGGGCGACACCGGTGGTCAGTTGGTCCGGGGTGCCATCAAACACCACGCGGCCATCGCGCATCCCGATCACCCGGTCACAGTAGCGGCGCGCGGTGTCGAGGGTGTGCAGGTTGGCGATCACCATGCGGCCGTCTTCCTCGTGGATGCGGCGCAGGGCGTCCATCACCACTTGCGCGTTCATCGGATCGAGGCTGGCGATCGGTTCATCGGCGAGGATGACCTTGGGGTCTTGCATCAGGGCGCGCGCGATGGCGACGCGCTGTTGCTGGCCGCCCGACAGCGCTTCGGCGCGTTTGGGGGCTTGTTCGGCGATGCCGAGACGGTCGAGAATCTGCATCGCGCGGGTGATGTCGGCATCCGACCACAGGTTGAACATGGTGGCGAAAGTGGAGCGTTGATTGAGCAGCCCGTGCAGCACGTTGGAGGCCACATCCATCCGGGGCACCAGATTGAACTGCTGGAAAATCATCGCGCATTGGCCCTGCCATGCGCGTTTCTCCGCCCCGTTCAGGGTTAACACATTGCGGCCTTCAAAGACGATCTCGCCCGAGGAGGCATCGCTCAGACGGTTCATCATCCGCAGCAGGGTGGATTTGCCCGCCCCAGACCGCCCGATCACACCGACAAAAGCCGAACGGTCGATCTGAAAGCTGACGCGATCCACGGCGGCTTTGTGCCCAAACAGACGTGTGACGTTTTCGACCTTCAGCATTGCGGCCCCCTTTAGGTTAGGGCGGCTGATACGCCGGATTCGTGACGGTTGGTTGTCGGGGACGTAACGCTTGGGTAACAAAACCCGCCCTGCGCAACTAACTGATCCGACACATAAACTTCATGATCACGTTACGGAAGCGTCATGTAGGCCCCCTAGATCACCGCTCAGCAACCGCCCGGCAAAGCCCGGCGGGTCGGCTTAACAGGAGACTTCCATGACCGTTTTCAAAACCCTGACCTCGGGCGTCAGCCTGATGGCGCTGCTGGTGGCCGGTGCCGCCTCGGCGCAAAGCTTGGACGAAATCACCGCTGCCGCGAAGAAAGAGGGCGCGCTGACCACCATCGCGCTGCCACATGACTGGTGCGGCTATGGTGCTGTGATCGAGGGCTTCAAGAAGAAATACCCCGAGATCGCCGTGAACGAATTGAACCCGGATGGGTCTTCGGCGGATGAACTGGAAGCCGTGCGCGCCAACAAAGGCAACACCGGCCCGCAAGCGCCGGACGTTTTGGACATTGGCCTGTCGTTTGGCCCCGCTGCCAAGGAAGAAGGTCTGATCCAGCCGTATAAAGTCGCCACTTGGGACAGCATCCCGGCTGAAGCCAAGGATGCCGATGGCTTCTGGTATGGCGATTACTACGGTGTGATGTCGTTCATCGTGAACACCGATATGGTCAAAAACGTGCCCGCCGATTGGGCCGATCTGATGAAGCCGGAATATGCCGGCGCGTTTGCACTGTCGGGCGATCCGCGCTCGGGCAACCAGCCGCTGATGTCGGTGATGGGCGCAGGCATGGCGATGGGCGGCAAGCCCGGTGCTGAATCTGCTGCCAAGGGTCTGGAGTTCTTCGCGGGGCTGAACAAGGCGGGCAACTTCGTGCCGGTCGCGGGCAAAACCGGCACCATCGCACAGGGCGCAACCCCGATTGTGGCGGCTTGGGATTACAACGCTTTGGCTTGGCGCGACACTTTGGCAGGCAACCCGAAGGCTGAGGTGATTGTGCCTGCTTCCGGCACCGTCGCGGGCGTTTATGTGCAGGCGATTTCGGCTTATGCGCCGCATCCGAATGCCGCGAAACTGTGGATGGAATACCTCTATTCAGACGAGGGGCAGTTGGGTTGGTTGAACGGCTATTGCCACCCGATCCGCTTCAATGACCTCGCCAAGCGCGACGTGATCCCGGCAGAGATGCTGGCGAAACTGCCGCCTGCTGCGGCCTATGAGAAAGCCGTTTTCCCGACGTTGGACGAGCAGGCCGCGCATAAAGAGGCCGTGACCGCGGGTTGGGATGCCACCGTCGGCGTCAAGGTCGAGTAAACTTTTAACCCGCCCCTAGCTTCGCGCTTGGGGCGGGTTTCCTTTTAGGATCATAGACATGAGACGTTCTCGCCTTTGGCGCGCCCTGCCGTGGAACGGCTTGGGGGTATTGCCATTTCTGCTGTTCGCGCTGCTGTTTTTGTTGCTGCCCACCGCGAATATCGTGGCGGGGGCGTTTGTCGATGGCTCTGGCAGCTTTACGCTGAAAAATATTTTCAATTTGTTCACGCCCGAGATTATCAATGCGTTTTGGCTGTCGATCCGGCTGAGTTTCACCTCGGCCCTGATCGGTTGCGCTTTGGGGTTTGCGATTGCCTTGGCGGTGGTTCTGGGCGGTTTGCCCGCATGGATACGCGGCATTGTAATGACGTTTTCTGGCGTCACCTCGAACTTCGCCGGGGTGCCTTTGGCGTTTGCCTATGTGGCGACCTTGGGCCGGGTTGGCTTTGTGACGTTGCTTTTGCGCGATTGGTTCGGGGTGAATATCTACGCTTTGGGCTTCAATATGATCAGCTTCTGGGGGCTGGTGGCGGCCTATGTGTTCTTCCAGATCCCGCTGATGGTGCTGATCATCACGCCTGCGATTGACGGGCTGAAGCGCGAGTGGCGTGAGGCGGCGGAGGTTTTGGGCGCAACCGGCGACCAGTATTGGCGGATGGTGGCCTTGCCGGTGCTGGGGCCGTCGTTGCTGGGGACGCTGGCGCTGTTGTTCGCCAATGCCTTTGGTGCGGTGGCGACGGCGATTGCTTTGACGGGGTCGCTTTTGTCGATCGCTCCGATTCTGCTGTTCAACCAGATCCGTGGCGATGTGCTGCAAGACCCGCATCTGGGTTATGCGCTCGCCTTCGCGATGATCGTGATCACCGGGATTTCCAACGGCGTCTATGTGGTGATGCGCAGCCGCGCCGAGAGGTGGATCAAATGAAGCGTATCTTGGCTTGGGCCGCGATTGCGGTCGGTGTGGTGTATTTCTTCCTGCCGCTGGTGGGGATGCTGGAATTCTCGCTGAAGATGCGGCGGGGGGAGTATTCTTTGGACGCTTACCGCTCCGTTATGGGCGATCCGCAGTTTCAGGCGACCTTTGGCTATTCGGTGCTGATGGCTTGTCTCACGATCATCTTTGGCGTGCTGGTGGTGGTGCCGACGGTATTCTGGGTGCGGTTGAAACTGCCGCGGCTGCGCCCGTTCATGGAGTTCATCACCCTGCTGCCGCTGGTGATCCCGCCGATTGTGATCGTGTTCGGCTATATCCGTTTGTTCAATACCTCCAGTTGGTTGCCGCTGACCGGTAGTGCTTTGGGCACCGATTTCCTGCTGATGTGCGGCTATGCGGTGCTGGCGCTGCCCTATATGTATCGCGCCGTTGATACCGGCTTGGCTGCGATTGATCTGCGCACCTTGACCGAGGCCGCGCAGAGCCTTGGCGCGGGGTGGATCACGGTGTTGGCAAAGGTGATCCTGCCGAATGTGCTGGTCGCGGTGCTGTCGGGGGCGTTTTTGACCTTTGCCATCGTGATCGGCGAATATGTCTTTGCCGCCTTGCTGGATCGGCCTGCGTTTGGACCGTATCTGGTCTGGGCCGGGGGCAATAAGGCTTACGAGCCTGCGGCCCTCGCCGTGATGACCTTCGCGCTGACCTGGGCCTGCATGGTGCTGATCCAGCTCGCGACCAAATTTTCCAAACATACAAGGATGCAGCACTGATGGCGTATCTGGACCTTTCCGCGCTGCAAAAATCCTTTGGCGCGAACCAAGTGGTGAAATCGTTTGATCTGGGGGTGGCGCAGGGGGAGTTTGTCTCGCTGCTTGGCCCCTCTGGCTGTGGCAAGACCACCGTTTTGCGGATGGTGGCGGGGTTTGAAACGCCGACGGTTGGCAGCATCCGCATCGACGGGCAGGATGTGACGCATCTGCGGCCCAATCAGCGCAATATCGGCATGGTGTTTCAGGCTTATGCGCTGTTTCCGAACCTGACGGTGGCGCAGAATGTGGGCTTCGGGCTGAAGATTGCGGGAGTGTCGGCCAAGGAGATCACCGCGCGCGTCACGGAAATGCTGGCGCTGATCGGTTTGCCCGAGATGGGTGCCCGCTATCCGTTCCAACTTTCGGGCGGGCAGCAGCAGCGGGTGGCTTTGGCACGGGCTTTGGCGCCAAGGCCGAGGGTGTTGCTGCTGGATGAGCCTTTATCGGCGCTGGATGCGAAGATCCGCGTCAGCTTGCGGGCGGAAATCCGCGATATTCAGCGGAAATTGGGCATCACCACGATTTTCGTGACCCATGATCAGGAAGAAGCCCTGTCGATGTCGGACCGGGTTGTGGTGATGAACGGCGGGCGGGCCGAGCAGGTGGGTGCGCCGTTTGAGATTTATAACCATCCGAAGACGCGGTTTGTGGCGCAGTTTGTCGGCACGTTGAATACGCTGGACGCCATCGTCACCAATCCGGCGGGCGGTGAGGTGACGGTGCAGGGTCAACCCTTGCGCCTGCCACAGCCGATTGTGGCGGCGCGGGGCGCGACGG
Source organism: uncultured Cypionkella sp. (assembly GCA_964387655.1). Lineage (GTDB taxonomy): Bacteria > Pseudomonadota > Alphaproteobacteria > Rhodobacterales > Rhodobacteraceae > Cypionkella. The sequence continues at coordinate 15,174 of CAYLYV010000037.1, forward strand.
TGGGCTTGGCTTTGCGGCCCGAGGTGGTGCATCTGGAGGCCGATGCCGCCAAAATCAGCCGGGGCGATTTCGCGCTGCCGGCACGGATTGCGGCGGTGCAGTTTCTGGGTGCGGTGATCCGGGTCAAAGCCGATACGGCGGCGGGGGCGATCTCGTTGGATGTGTTCAATCGGCCTGATGCGCCGCCGCCACCTCTGGGGGCAGAGGTAGCTTTGCGGTTTCGCGGCCAAGATGTGATCGTGCTGGCTTAGAACGGGCGGCTAAAACCCTTTCGGGCGTGACAGCCAGCGTGCCAGCATTGGGCCGAGCACCACCACCAGCAAAAACCGCGTCATGTGCATCGTCATCACAAAGGCCACATCAACGGGGGTAGAGGCGGCGATGATGGCCACCGAATCCATCCCTCCGGGGCTGGTGGCGAGATAAGCGGTCAGGGGATCAATCCCGGCAAACTGCACCAAGACCCAAGCGGCCCCGCCGCAGACCGCGATCAGTGCCATGATCGAGGCGAACACCCGTGGGAAGGCGCGCAACGCATGGCCCAAAGTGGCCGGGGTAAAGCGCAGGCCAATCGCCCAGCCAATGGCGGCATAGGTCAGTGCCAACAGCCACGGCGGCAGGTAAATCTGCATCCATCCGGTCTGCATCAGCAGCATTCCGGTGCCGATGGGCAAAAGGAAGGTCGCTCCGGGCAGGCGCAGCCGTTGGCCGACGAAGGCCAGAACCACGGCGAGGACAAGGGTTTGCGCGATGCCCAAAAGCGACATCCCCGGAAACCAGATGATGCTCGGCGCAGGCCCGCCCGACACGCCAAACAGCCGCGCCACCACGGTGGCGACGACGGCGACGCAGGCGACGCGCAGGTATTGCATGAAGGCGACCAGCCGGATGTCGGCACCATAAGCCCCCGACAGCAGCACCATGGCCGAGGCTGCGCCGGGCGATGATCCCCAGATCGCCGTGGTGCCCGGAAGTGCGCCCGAACGCGCCAAAAGCCAGCCCAAAAGCGACGAGGCCGCGATGGTGAACAACGTGCCTGCCAGCACGATGGGCCATTGTGCCGCGACCTCTGCCATCATCGAAATCGGCAGGATCGTCGCCACCATCAGCCCGACCACGCCTTGCGCCGCCGTCATCGCGGGGCTGGGCAGGGTGATGCTAAACCCCCGCAGCGCCAGGATAATCGCCGCGATCATCGGGCCGAGCAGCAGGGCGGCGGGCAGGTGCAGCGCCTCAAACCCGGTGGTGATCAGCGCTGACAGCAGGGCGAGGGCGGCCCATTGCAATATCTGTTGGCGGCGGCTTGAAGCTGGTGGGGTCTGCGACAACGGAGCGTCTTTCAGCGATTGGTCGGAGGCAGGGATGCGCCTACCTAACGCGGGCGGCGGGGGAGGGCAATCGGCCCCGGCTGTCGCCCGCCGCTACTGGACAGCTTCGCCTTGGCCTGCCAGTTTGGGGGAGAACCCCCAGCCCGAGGCCGCGATGGATCATGATCTCAGTACCGATCCTGCGCTGGAGCAGAGCCAAAGTTTTGCCGTTCTGGGCGATGTCGGCGCTCCGATTTTCGCCACCTGGATCGCCCGCCATGCCCGCCGCCTTGGTCTGCGCGGGGCGATTCTGCGCCATGACGCCGGGCGGGTGGAGATGGTGGTGACCGGCCTGCCGGACCTTTTGGACGCGATGGCTTTGGGCTGTAGCCTTGGCCCGCAAGAGGTTTGGGTCGAGCGGATTGATCGGACGGCAGTGGCGTTGCAAAATCTGAACGATTTTGCTTCGATAGCCGATTAACTTATGATCATATGCGGGGAAGGTGCTGAAATTTGCGGCATCTGCTGCGGCGGCTTTGCGCGTGACCGGCTTTCGGGCTTTCGGTTTTCGCGCGGGGTGGCAAGGTTTGGCTGGGGGTTGCGGGGAATATGATGTCGGGGATGTGGGTGGCCAATGGCTTGTCGCAAGATTTGCCGCTGGGCGTTGTGATGGCAGGGGCTTGGCAGGGGGCGGAGCTGGCGATCTGGCGCGCAGGCTCGGGGCGACTGTCGGCGTGGAATGATCGCTGCCCGCATCGCGGTATGCGGCTGTCGCATGGTTTTGTGCGCGGGGAGACGCTTAGCTGCATCTATCACGGCTGGACCTATGGCAGCGATGGCGCGTGCAGCAAAATTCCGGCGCATCCGGCGATGGTGCCGCCTGCCGCGATCAAGGCCGAGGTCTATGCCTGTGTTGAGGCGGATGGGGTGATCTGGGTGGCCCCAGCGGGGACGGCGGAGGCTCTGCCGGATCTGGGCGCGCTGGCCGCGGTGCGCTCGGTCACGGTTCAGGCCGATGTGGCGGCTTTGGCGCGGGGCTTGCCGGGGTTTGTGCGGGACGGCGCAGTGTGGCGTGGGCAGGTGGAGGGCGCGGCGGTGGCCTTAGTGGTGCAGGATCGCGGGGCTGCGGTGACGCTGCATGCTTTGGGCGCGGGCGACCGGGTTTCGGTCTCGCGCTGGCTGGATGGGCTGCGGCGCTTGGTGGAAGAAGGGGCTTTGGCATGATCCCGCAGGCGGTGTTGAACGAATGGTATCCGGTGGCGATGATCGCGCAGGTCGGGCCGTGGCCGGGGCGGCAGACGATGCTTTTGGGCAGCGATATCGCGGTGTTTCTGGACGCGGGCGAGATCGTGGTGCAGGGCGCGGAGGGGCAGCGCTTGGCCGTCACCCTGCGCTATGGCCATGTCTGGGCCTGCCCCGGCACCCCCGCGCATGATCTGTTCCCGATCCCCGAGGCGGATCAACCGGGGCGGCGCTTGGTGGATTGCGGTGTGGTGCGGGTGAAATGCTCGCCCCTGCGGGCGGTGGAGAATTTCCTCGACATCGCCCACTTCCCCTTCGTGCATACCGATGTTTTGGGGGCGGAACCGCATACCGAAGTCGGCCGTTACGAGGTGCAGATCCGCGAGGACAGCGACGAGGTTTGGGCGACCAAGGTGCATTTCTACCAACCGCAAGCCGCGAAATCGGCGGCGGGCGGGATTGTGACGGAATATATGTATCGGGTGCCCGCGCCGACGGCTTCGGTATTGTATAAGACCTGCCCGAACCGAACCGATGAATGGGATGTGATCGCGATTTTCGTGCAGCCGTTGACCGAGGAATTGTGTGAGGTTTGGCCGTGGATGGCACTGTTCGATGATACCACACCGCAAGCCGATCTGATCCAGTTTCAGCAGATGATCTTCCTGCAAGACCGCTCGATTCTGGAAAACCAGATCCCAAGGCTGTTGCCGCTTGATCCGGGGAAGGAAATTCCGACCCAAGCCGATCTGACCTCCATCGCCTATCGCCGCTGGTTGAAACGCAAGGGGCTGACCTATGGTGCGCAGATGGTGGCGGCATGAAGCTGTATGATTATGTCTTGAGCGCCAGTTGCTACAAGGTGCGGCTGATGGCGGCGCTGGTGGGGGGGAAGCTGGAGCTTCAGGCGGTGGATTTTCATCCGGGGCGGGAGCATAAATCCGCAGCCTTTCGCTGCCTGAATCCGGCGGGGACGCTGCCGGTTTTGGTCGACGGCGATCTGGTGTTGAGCGAAAGCACCGCGATGCTGGTCTATCTGGCGCAAGCCTCGGGCAAGCATTGGCTGGGCGATGACACTGCGGCCCGCGCGGCAAAGGTGCAGCAATGGCTGGCGTTTTCGGCGCGGCTGGGAGCCAGTCTGGGCATGGCGCGGCTGCATGACATGCTGCTGTATCCCGGCGATATTGACGCCTTCCGCAAGGCAGGGGTGGAGTGCTTGCGGGAACTCGAAGCGCATCTGACCGAGGCGCGGTTTGCGGGGCGGATTTTCCTGACCGGAGACACCGCCACCATCGCCGACATCGCCTGTTTCCCCAATGTGGCGCTTGCCCCGGACGGCGGGGTGACGCTCGACGACTACCCCTCGGTGCGCCTGTGGTCCCGCGCCATCCGGGCGCTGCCGGGGTTCATCGAAATGCCGGGTATCCATCGTTTGCACGAGCTGAAAGCCGCGCCCGAAGCCGTGCCGCCGCTGGAGGATGTGCTGTGAGTTACCTGTTGAAAAACTGCGCCGCGATTGTGCCCTCGGCCTCCGATCTGGTGCTGGCGGGGCAGGATATGCTGATCGAGGGCAAACAGATCGCCGCCATCGGGCCGAACCTGCACGCCCCCGGCGCGGAAGTGATCGACGCTTCGGGCTGGTTCATTTATCCGGGCCTGATCAACACCCATCACCATTTCTTTCAATGCTTCGTGCGCAACCGCGCCGATCTGGATTGGACGAAACTGTCGGTGATCGAATGGCTGGACCTGATCTATCCGATCTTCTCGCGGCTGACCGAGGATCAGTTTTATCACGCCTCGGTGGTGGCTTTGGCGGAGTTGATCAAACACGGCTGCACCACGGCGTTTGACCACCAATACAACTTCCCCCGCCATGCCGGATCGCGCATCGTCGATCGGCAGTTCGAGGCCGCCGATCTGCTCGGCATCCGCTTTCATGCGGGTCGGGGCGGCAATACGCTGCCGAAATCCGAAGGCAGCACGATCCCCGATGAGATGCTGGAAACCACGGCGCAATTCATCGGCGATTGCGAGCGGTTGATTGACACCTACCACGACGCAAGCCCGTTCAGTATGCGGCGAGTGGCGGTGGCCCCCTGCCAGCCGGTCAATTGCTATAAGGATACGTTTGAGGAATCCGTGCGGCTTGCCCGCGACAAGGGCGTGTTGCTGCACACCCATGTCGGCGAAGGCGAAAGCCCGGTGATTGAGGCGCGCAGCGGCCGCAGAACCGTGCAATACCTTGAGGAGATGGGGTTTTCCGGGCCTGACACATGGTACGCGCATTGTTGGGAATTGACCCACGGCGAACTCGCCCAGATGGCCGCCAGCCAAACCGGAGTCTCGCATTGCCCGGAGCCCGTCTATCTGGTGGGGGCTGAAGTCACCGATATTCCGGCGATGCAGGCTTTGGGGCTGCGCGTCGGCTTGGGCTGCGATGGGGCGGCGTCGAATGACAATTCCAGTCTGATGCACTGCATTCATTCCGCCTATATGCTGCAATGTCTGGTGGCCGCGACCCGCAAACATCCGGTGCCAGAGCCAAGCGCCTTCCTCGGCTATGCCACCGCGGGCGGGGCTGATCTGCTGGCGCGGAAAGACCTTGGCCGGCTTGCCCCCGGCATGGCCGCCGATCTGTTCGCCATCGACACCCGCCGTCTGGAATATGTCGGCACCCGCCACGACCCCGCCAGCCTGATCCCCAAGGTGGGGGTCGGTCGCCCCGTCGATATGACCATGATCAACGGCCGTATCGTCTGGCGTGACGGCCAGTTCCCCGGCCTTGATGAGCGCGATCTTTTCACCAAAGCCGAAGCCTCTTTCCACCGCATCCTGTCTTGATCCCAAAGGAAACCCGATGACCCAGACCCGCCGCTCTTTCCTCAAATCCAGCCTCGCCGCCAGCACCGCGCTGGCTTTGCCGATCCCGGCCTTTGCGCAAGACGGCGTGCTGAACGTTGCGCTGATCGTGCCATCGCCTGCCGCCGATGTTGGCTGGTCGCACACGCTGGAGCTTGGCACTGCGGCGCTTCAGGCCGAATATGGCGACAAAATCAAAGTCACTCTGCTGGAGAATATCACCGAAGGCCCCGATGGCGACCGCATCATGAACAAGACCGTGGCCGACGGGAATACCTTCCTGATCCTCGGCTCGTTTGGCTATATGAATGGCGGGCTGAAGCTGGCCAAGGCGCATCCGGAAGTCTCGATCCTGCACGCTTCGGGCTATCAGGTGGCCCCGAACTTCTCGCCGTTTGGCGCGCGCTATTATCAGGGCACTTATCTGATGGGGATGGCGGCGGCCTCGCTGACCAAATCGAAGAAACTCGGCTGTGTCGGCGCGTTTGCGATCCCCGAACTGATCACCTCGATCAACGCCTTCACCTTGGGCGCGCAATCGGTGGACCCGGCGATTGAGGTGTCGGTGGTCTGGGTGAATTCGTGGTTCGACCCGGCGTCGGAGCAGGAAGCCGCGAAAGCGCTGTTGGCGCAGGGCTGCGATGTGGTGTTCTCGAACGCGCAGGATACGCCTTCGGTGGTCGCGGCCTGTGAGGAGGCCGGGGCCTATGTGTTCAACCTGAACTCGTCGATGAAGACCTATGCGCCGAAGAAATATCTGGGCGTCGTCGGCACCGATTGGGCGCCGTTCTTCAAGGCATCCGTGGCGGCGCATCTGGCGGGGACATTTGTGGGGACTTCGGCTTGGCTCGGGATGGCGGATAAATGCGTGTTCGTCGCCGATTGGAACCCCGATATCGCGCCCGATATGGCTGCGAAGATTGCGGCGGTGCAGGCGACCCTGCTGGACGGCAGCTTCTCGCCGTTCACCGGGCCGTTGACCAACCAAGATGGGGCGGAGGCTGTCCCGGCTGGCACCACTTTGGGCGACGATGCGATCCTGTCGATGGATTGGCATGTCAAGGGCGTCACCACGCCGCTGCCGAAGTAACCGCATGACCGCGCTGTTGTCTTTGCAAGCGATATCAAAGCGTTACGGCGCGGTGCAGGCCAATGCCGGGATTGATCTGGTGGTCGATCCCGGTTCGATCCATGCGATCTTAGGTGAGAATGGCGCGGGGAAATCCACGCTGATGAAGCTGATTTACGGCGTGGAATCCCCCGATGCGGGCGTGATCTTGTGGAAGGGTCAGCCTATCACCCTGTCCAGTCCCGCCGAGGCGCGGGCCTTGGGCATTGGCATGGTGTTCCAGCATTTCTCGCTGTTTGAAACCCTGACGGTGGTGCAAAACATCGCGCTGATCGTGCCGGGGCGGAAGGCCGATCTGGCGCGGCGCATCCGGGCCTTGGGCGATGAATTTGGCCTGAATGTCGATCCCGAAGCGATGGTGCATGCGTTGTCAGTGGGCGAGCGGCAACGGGTGGAAATCATCCGCTGTCTGCTGCTGAATCCCGAACTGCTGATCCTCGACGAGCCGACCTCGGTGCTGCCGCCACAAAGCGTGGCGCGGTTGTTTGAGACGCTCCGGGCCTTGCAGGCGCGCGGCATGGCGATCTTGTTCATCAGTCACAAACTGGAAGAAATCAAAGAGTTGTGTGATACGGCCACCATCCTACGCGGCGGCCAAGTGACCGGGCGGCTTGATCCGCGCAGCCATTCCGCCAAGGATCTGGCGACGCTGATGATTGGCCGCGCCATGCCGCCGCCTTTGCCCGCGACGGTGCAGGCGGCGGGCGAGGTGCGGCTGGAACTGAGCGGTCTGGATTTCGTCAATGACGACCCGTTCGGCGTCTCGCTGTCGGATATCTCCCTGCGGGTGCACAGCGGCGAGATTGTCGGCATCGCCGGGATTTCTGGCAATGGTCAGCAGGAACTGGCGGCGCTGATCTCGGGTGAGGTGGTGCAGACGGGCGACAGCATCCGCATGATGGGGCAGTCGGTGGATGCCGTGGGCGTGGCCGCGCGCCGTCGGATGGGCTTTGCTTTTGTGCCGGAAGAACGCCTGGGGCGGGGGGCGGTGCCGGATATGTCTTTGGCCGACAATGCTTTACTGACGGCGCACGGGGCGGGCCTTGTGCAACGCGGTTTCATCCGCCGCACCCCCGAACGCGCCTATACCGCCGCCTGCATTGCCCGTTACGATGTGCGCACGCCGGGGCCAGAGGCCGAAGCGGGCGCGCTTTCCGGTGGCAATCTGCAAAAATTCATCATGGGGCGCGAGATGATGCTGGAGCCCAAACTGCTCTTGGTGTCGCAGCCGACTTGGGGCGTCGATATTGGTGCGGCCACCGACATCCGGCAGCGTCTGGTGGCGATGCGCAACGCGGGGGCAGCGATTCTGGTGATTTCCGAGGAATTGGAGGAGTTGTTCCAGATCTGTGACCGTCTGCATGTGCTGCACAAGGGGCATCTGTCGCCATCGCTGCCCACTGCCCAGACCAATGCCGAGGAGGTCGGCACCTATATGATCGGCGCGGGAAAATCGCCTGAGGTTGCGGCATGAGGATCAGCTTCATCCGCCGCGAACGCGCCTCTCGCATGGCGATGCTGGTGGCCCCCATCGCGGCCTTCGCCTGCGCGATTGTGGCGAGCGTCATCCTGTTCACTCTGCTGGGCAAAGCCCCCGGTCAGGCTTTGTATTCGCTGCTGCTGGAACCTTTCCTGACATGGTATAACTTCTCGGAAGTGCTGCTGAAAATGGCCCCGCTGCTGCTGATCGCCCAAGGCTTGGCCATCGGCTTTCGCGCCAATGTGTTCAACATCGGGGCCGAGGGGCAGTTGATCATCGGCGCGATTGCGGCCTCGGCTTTGCCCGTTTGGTATCCGACGGGGGAAAGCGCCTTCATGCTGCCCGCGATGCTGGGGATGGGGGCGGTGGCGGGGATGGCTTGGGCCGGAATTGCGGCGCTGTTTCGCACCCGCTTCAATGCCAATGAAATTCTGGTGACGCTGATGCTGTCGCTGATCGCCGCCCAAGTGCTGAACTACCTGCTGCTTGGGCCGTGGAAAGACCCGCATGGCTTTAACTTTCCGCAAAGCGTGATGTTTCCCGAGGCCGCTTTGCTGCCGATCCTGCTGCCGGGCACACGGGTGAATATCTCACTGCTGTTCGCGCTGATCGCCAGTGTGTTGGCCTATATCCTGATGCGCCACCGCTTTGCCGGGTTTCAACTGCTGGTCGGGGGCCTTGCGCCGCGCGCGGCCCGCTATGCCGGATTCAGCGAAAACCGCGCGATCTGGGTCAGCCTGCTGCTTGGTGGTTTGGCGGCGGGGCTCGCCGGAGCGGCGGAGGTTGCGGGGCCGTTGGGCCAGTTGCAACGCTCGGTTTCTCTTGGTTACGGCTATTCGGCGATCATCGTGGCGTATCTGGGCGGGCTGAACCCGTTGGGCATCGTGATCTCGGCCTTCGTGATGTCGGTGATCTATATCGGCGGTGACAATGCGATGGTGTCTGCCGACTTGCCGGTTGCCGCCGTTTGGGTGTTTCAGGGTCTGCTGCTGTGCTTCTATCTCGCGGGGCTGACCTTCATCCGCCACAAGGTCAGCTTTATCCGCAGGGCCACGCCATGAACGCGGTGGATTTCATTTTGGCGGGCATGCTGGCCGCTGCCACGCCGATGCTGCTGGCGGCTTTGGGCGAGATGGTGGTGGAGCGCTCGGGTGTGCTGAACCTTGGGCTGGAAGGCATGATGGCGCTGGGCGCGGCTTTGGGGTTTATCACCACCTATACCTATCAAAGCCATGCTTTGGGGTTTCTGGTGGCAGGCTTGGGCGGCGCTGCGCTGTCGTTGCTGTTCGCGCTGATCGTGCTGGGGTTTGTCGCCAATCAGGTGGCGGCGGGGCTGGCGATCGGGATTTTGGGCACTGGCCTGTCGGCGCTGTTCGGCAAGAGCTTTGAGAGCCTGACGATCAGTGGCTTGCCGAAACTGGCGCTGCCTTTGCTGTCTGATCTGCCGGTTCTGGGCGCGCTGTTCGTGCAGGATGTGGTGGTCTGGCTGACCCTTGCCCTTGCCCTGGCGATCTGGGCCATAATGAACCACTCCAAACTCGGCCTGATCATCCGGGCGGTGGGGGAAAACCCCCATGCCGCCCGCGCGATTGGCTTTCGGGTCTTGCCGATCCGTTGTGCTGCGATTGCCTTTGGCGGCGCGATGGCGGGGATCGCCGGGGCCTATGCCTCGACCGTCTACACGCCCTTATGGGCCGATGGCATGATCGCCGGGCGCGGTTGGATTGCCCTCGCCTTGGTGGTGTTTGGGACGTGGCAAACGGGCCGCGTGGTGTTTGGGGCGTTTCTGTTCGGGGCTTTGTCTTTGGGCGAGCTGACCACCCAAGCGGCGGGCGTCAACATCCCGTCGCAGCTTTTGGCCTGCGTGCCTTATATCGTGACCATTCTGATGCTGGCAGTGATCTCGTCGAACCGTCGCCGGATGCGGCTGAACACGATCGCCTCGCTGGGGCAGCCGTTTGAGAAGTAGGCTTGCTGCACAGATCGCTGGGGGTTTCACACCCCCCGCTACGAAGTTTCTTCGCTACTTCGTAGCAAACTTCTCCGCACCCCGTGGGATATTTGAGCAGAGAGGATGACAATTTTATTCAAATGGTTCGTAATAGGGGACAGCGGAGTGAAAGACTCGCGGCGATTTAGCGCCCTGTTTGGCGAGGATTTCGACAAAGCTGCGCCCGGTTTTTTCCTCGGCGCATAAGACGACTTGGGCGGCGGCGCGGGCATCTTCGCCGGCGTCATGGTGCTGAAACTCTAGGGATAGCGCCCGTTTCAGATGGCCCAGACCATGGCCGCCCTTGCCCTTGAACTCGGGCCAGGCGCGGCGCGCGATGGTGACGCTGTCGACCCAGTGCAGCGCAGGCACATCCAGCCCATACCAACCGCAGGCCGCCGCCACCGCGCGTTGATCAAAGCTGGAATGCTGCACAATCGGTTGCTGCGCCATCAGCGGCGCAATCGCGGCGATCACGGCGGGAAATTGCGGCTGACCGCACACGGCAGCGGCATCAATGCCGTGCAGGTCGGTGTTGAAGCCGGAAAACGCCTCATCCGGGTCCACCAGCAGGCTGAACGTGTCGATCTGGCCCCAGTCATCCACGCAAGCAAGGCCGACCTGACAGATGCTATGCGCGTTGCGATTGGCGGTTTCGACATCAAAGGCGATGAAGCGGTAGGGCGGGCGCAGGGGAATGGGGATCATCGAGGTGCCTTGGATTCTCTGACCTACTGATGCCGCAAAGCCTCGATCGGGTCCAGCCGTGCCGCGCGCCGTGCCGGGAAATAGCCAAACACCACGCCCACCAGCGCCGAAAATCCGAAGGCCAGCGCCACCACAGCCCCCGACGGCGCAAACGGGATCGCCATGAACACCGAGCCGCCATAAGCAATCGCCAGCCCCAAGCCGATGCCAATCGCACCGCCCAAAAGCGACAGCACCACCGCTTCGACCAGAAACTGCAGCAAAACCTGCCCGGCACTCGCCCCCACCGCCAGCCTGATGCCGATCTCACGGGTGCGTTCGGTGACCGAGACCAGCATGATATTCATGATGCCGATGCCGCCGACCAGCAGACTGACCGCCGCCACGGATGACAAAAGCCCTGTCAGCACGGTATTGATGCCGCCGAGCATATTCGACAGCTCTTTGCTGTCGGAAACGCTGAAATTATCGGGTTCGGTCAGCCCGATCCGTCGCCGTTCCCGCAGCACCGCCTGCACCGCTGCAATGCCAGCCTCGGCGCTGACCGATTTGCGCAGGGCCACCGCGATGCTATCGACATTGCTGTTACCCTCCAGCCGCCGCTGCACGGCCTTCGCGGGCATCAAGACCAGATCGTCTTGATCCTGCCCGAAACTGCCCGAGCCGCGCGCAGACAGCACCCCCAGCACAAGACAGGCGACGTTCTTCACCCTGATGCTTTGGCCTACAGGATCGGAATTGCCGAACAACTTCGTCGCAACCGTCTGGCCCAAAACACAAACCGCCGAGCCGGCGCTTTCCTCATGCGGCTCAAAACTGCGGCCGGTGCGTAAGGCCCAGTTCTGCACGCGGGTATAGTCGCCACTGGTGCCATAGACCTGCGTCGCCGCATTGGCATTGCCGAACACCACGGTTTGACCGGAACTGACCACTGGGGCGGCAAAGCCCACCACGGGCAATTCCGCCAAAGCCTCGGCATCCTTCAGCGAAAACCGGGGGGCGGCGGCGCCTCCGGTCGGCGGGCCAAAGCCGCGCGTGCCGGGGCGCACCGTCAGCACATTGGTGCCCAAGGCCGCCACGCTGGCGCTGACTTGGGCAGAACTGCCCTGCCCAATCGTCACCATCGCGATCACCGCCGCGACGCCAATCACCACGCCCAGCACGGTGAGGAACGTGCGCAACTTGTTGCGGATGATGGTGGTGAAGGCGAGGCTGACGGTTTCCCACAGCATCCTCAGGCGCTCCGCGAGATCGGGGCAGGGGTGCCCTCATCGCGGGTCAGCTTGCCATCGGTGAACACCAGCAAGCGCTGGGCATAAGCCGCGATGTCCTGCTCATGCGTGACCATCACAATGGTGATGCCGTCGCGGTTCAGCGCCTGCAACAGTTGCATGATCTCATGGCTGCGCTGGCTGTCGAGGTTGCCGGTGGGTTCATCGGCGAGGATCACCATCGGGTCGCTGGCCAAAGCCCGCGCAATCGCCACCCGTTGCTGCTGCCCGCCCGATAGCTGCGACGGATCATGGCCCTCACGGCCCTCCAACCCGACCTTCTGCAACGCCAATCGTGCCCGCGCCACCCGTTGCGCTTTCGGCAAGCCTTTATAGATCAACGGCAATTCGACATTCTCCAAGGCCGATTGCCGCGCCAACAGGTTAAAGCCCTGAAACACAAAGCCCAGACAATGCCTGCGCAGTAGCGCCCGGCGGTCTTGGTCCAGATCTTGCACCTCCACCCCCTGAAACAGATACTTCCCCGCCGAGGGCCGATCCAGACAGCCGATGATGTTCATCGCGGTGGATTTGCCCGACCCCGAAGGTCCCATGATCGCAACAAACTCGCCGCGTTGGATGCTCAAATCCACCCCATCCAGCGCCCGCACCTCTGCCTCACCCCGGCCATAGCTGCGGGAAACGCCGGAAAACTGGATCAGCGGCACCATCAGCGCGCCCCGGCGGTTTGATCGGTGATCACCGCATCGCCCTCGGCAACATCGCCCGTCACCACCGTATTGCGCCCATCCGTCGCCCCCAGCGTGACCGCCACCTCAACCGGAACGCCCGACCGCAGCAGCCAGACCGATTTGCCGCTGCCCAGTGCCGCCGTGCCCCTAGCTCCGCGCACAGGCAGGATCAGCCCTGCCAAACCACCCGCCGAGCCGCGCGCGCCTTGCTGCACCGGCGGCGCATAGCGCAAAGTCGCATTTGGCACCATCAACGCGCCCGCAACCTTATCCACCGTGATCACCGCCGTCGCCGTCATGCCGGGGCGCAGCAAGCCATCGGGGTTGGCCACCGACAACACCGCCTTATAGGTCACCACTTCATTGGTGGTTTCCGGCGCAAACCGCACCTGCGTGATCGCCGCCGGAAAGCTGCGGCCCGGATAGGCCTCCACCGTGAACTCCGCCCGGTCGCCGACCTTGACCTTGCCAATATCGGCCTCGTCAATATCGACCAACAGCTGCATCCGCTCCAGATCCTCCGCCAGCTTGAACAGCACTGGCGCCTCAAAGCTGGCCGCCACGATCTGCCCGGCTTCTGCCGTGCGATCCAGCACCACGCCATTGATCGGGCTGCGAATCTCCGCCTTGTTCAGATCGGCACTGGCCAGATCGAGATTGGCCTCGGCCAAAGTCAAATCCGCCCGCGCAATTTCCACCGCTGCCTGCGCGCGCTGATCGCTGGCCTCATAGCCCACCATATCCTTGCGCGTCGCCACCCCGCGCGCGGCCAATTCCTGCTGGGTTTTCAACACCGCCGCCGCTTCCCGCGCCGAAGCCTCGGCTTGCGTCACCCGCGCCTTGGCCGAAGCCAGTTGCGCGCCAGCATTATCGACTTGTGCTGTCAGCTTGGTGGTATCGAGCTGCGCCAGCACTTGCCCGATTTTCACCGTATCGTTGTAATCCACCGAAACGCTGGCCAAAGTCCCGGACAGTTCCGACGAGACCTCCACCTCGGTGGTCGGCTGCACCGTCCCGGTTGCGGTCACCACCACCACCAGATCGCCCTTCACCACCGCCTCAGTGGTATAGCGCACCTCTGCCGCCCCGGCCTTGCTGCCCATATAATACCAGCCCGCAGCCCCAGCCGCGATCAACAAAACCAACAGCACCCAAGGCCAGCGCCGCCGTCTGGCCCCAGCCCCCGCCAACATCTTGGCAATGTCATCGCTGCTTTGCATCTGCACCCTTCGCCGCTTTCGGGGCTATACGTCAGCCCAAGCGGGTTCCGTCTGTAACAGATGCGCTGCGACGGCAGTTTTGCAAGCCTTGACCGCCTGCTGCGCTCAACTGCCGCGATAGGTCGAATAGGCAAAGGGCGAGATCAACAGCGGCACATGATAATGCGCCTCGGCATCCGCCACGCCAAACCGGATCGGGATTTCATCCAGAAACAGCACCTCGCCCGCCGCCTGACCCGAGGCCATCAGATATTCACCGGCGCAAAACACCAATTCATAGCTGCCGACGGTCAAAGCCTTGCCCTCCAGCATCGGCGCATCGGTGCGCCCATCGGCATTGGTCACGGTTTCGGCAATCTTTTTATGGCTCATCCCGCTGACCCGATACAGCATGATCTTCACGCCATGCGCAGGCTTGCCCCGCGCGGTATCCAGCACATGCGTTGTCAACTTGCCCATAGCAGCCCCCATTTTGTGCCAGCCTAGCCCAACTTGCCCGCCCGCGTAGCCCCTGCCAAGCCGCAAAACTCCTTTCGGGATTAATTGATAAACCCGCGCCGATATTCGATATAGTCTGAGCCAAAAGGAGTCCCCCATGTCCCGCTACCCCCGCGATTTCCGTGGCCACGGCCCCGATGCCCCCGATGCCGCTTGGCCGGGAGGTGCCAAGATCGCGGTGTCTCTGGTGCTGAACTACGAAGAGGGCGGCGAGAACAACGTCCTGCACGGCGACGGCCAGTGCGAAGCGTTTCTCTCCGACATCGCCGGGGCCGCGCCCTGGCCCGGTCAGCGCCATTGGAACATGGAATCGATCTACGATTACGGTGCCCGCGCGGGCTTTTGGCGGCTGCACCGGCTGTTCACCGGCATGGATATTCCGGTGACGATTTACGGCGTCTCCACCGCCTTGGCGCGCAACCCTGAACAGGTGGCGGCGATGAAATCCGCCGGATGGGAGATTGCCAGCCACGGGCTGAAATGGGTCGATCACCGCGATATGCCCATCGAGGAAGAACGCCGCCAGATCGCCGAGTCGATCCGCCTGCACACCGAAGTCGTCGGCGAGCCGCCGCGTGGATGGTATACCGGGCGCTGCTCGCTCAACACCGTCGATCTCACCGCCGAGACCGGCCAGTTCGACTGGATCTCCGACACCTATGACGACGATCTGCCCTATTGGCGCGAGGTGGGCGCGCGAGACCAGTTGGTGATCCCCTACACGCTGGAAGCCAACGACATGCGCTTTGCCACGGCGCCGGGCTACATCGAAGGCCAGCAGTTCTTTCAATATCTGAAGGACAGCTTCGACATTCTCTATGCGGAAGGCTGCGAGGGCAGGGCGAAGATGTTTTCCATCGGGCTGCACTGCCGCCTGATCGGTCGCCCCGGCAAAATCGCGGGGCTGAAGCGGTTCCTCGACTATGCAAAATCCCACAATCACGTCTGGTTTCCGCGCCGCATTGAAATCGCCGAACATTGGGCAAAAACCCATCCGCACAAACGGTTCGAGCGGCCTTCGCAGATGACTCGCACCCGCTTCATCGCCGCCTATGGTTCCATTTTCGAACATTCGCCGTGGATTGCCGACCGCGCCTTCGATCTTGAACTCGGCCCCGCCCATGATAGCGCCACGGGCCTGCACAGCGCATTGGCCCGTATCTTCCGCACAGCCTCCGCCGACGAACGCCTCGGCGTGCTGCAAGCCCACCCCGACCTCGCCGGCAAACTCGCCGCCGCCAAACAACTGACGCCTGAGTCCACCTCCGAACAGGCCTCTGCCGCGCTCGATGCCCTCACCGATGCCGAGCGCGCCGAATTCCAGCGGCTCAACGCCGACTATACCGCCAAACACGGCTTCCCCTTCATCATCGCCGTGCGCGACCATACCAAAGCGCAAATCCTGCAAGCCTTTCAAACCCGCATCGCCACCGCCACCGAAACCGAATTCAAAACCGCCTGCGCCCAAGTCGAACGCATCGCCGCCCTGCGCCTGAAGGATCAATTGCCATGAGCCCCTATTACACCCCCCCCGGCGGCCTGCCCGCGCAAACCACGCTGATGACAGGCCGCGCTGTGTTCACCACCGCCTATGCCTTCATCCCGAAAGGCTGCTTTTCTGACATCCTCACCAGCTGCCTGCCCGGCTGGCGGCACACCAAACTCTGGCTGATCGCCCGCCCGATGTCGGGCTTTTCGGAAACCTTCAGCCAGTATGTGATGGAGGTGCAGCCGGGTGGCGGCTCCGACGCCCCCGACGCGGAAACCGGGGCGGAACATTTCCTGTTTGTCACAGATGGCCTGATCACCCTGACCATCGACGGCACGGGATATGAGTTAGACGCAGGCGGATATGCCTTCATTCCCCCCGGCGCGACATGGCGCCTGCTCGCCGAAGGCAATGGGCCCGCCCGCTTCCACTGGATCCGCAAACTCTACGAACCCGCCCCCGGTGTTGATATCCCGCCCGCCTTCGTGATCAACGAAAAAGACGTCGGCCTCAGCCTGATGCCCGACACCAATGGCGTCTGGGGCACCACCCGCTTCGTCGATCCAACCGATGTGCGCTACGACGCCCATGTCAACATCGTCACCTTCCAACCCGGCGGGGTGATCCCGTTTGAAGAAACCCATGTGATGGAACATGGCCTCTATGTGCTGGAAGGCAAAGCGGTTTACAAACTCAACCAGGATTGGGTCGAGGTCGAGGCCGGCGATTTCATGTGGCTGCGCGCCTATTGCCCGCAAGCCTGCTACGCCGCAGGACCGGGGCGCTTCCGCTATCTGCTCTACAAGGATGTGAACCGCCACGCCAACCTGCGCGGCCCCGGAGCCTACCGCCCCAGCCGCTAATACTGCCTAAAACTTGTCTAAAATTGTTTCATCTGTTCCTAAATATCCCACGGGGAGCGCGAGGGGTGTGAAACCCCTCGCTCCTCCAGAAGCCCAAGGCGTGCGCCATGCAGATCATTTCCCCCGAACCGCTCACCGCCGCAGCCTTCGCTGCCTTCGGCGATGTGCTGGACGCCACTGGCAGCTTTCGCCTGATCAACGAAGGCCAATGCCAACGCCACCAC
This sequence comes from uncultured Cypionkella sp., assembly GCA_964387655.1. GTDB lineage: Bacteria > Pseudomonadota > Alphaproteobacteria > Rhodobacterales > Rhodobacteraceae > Cypionkella. The sequence goes on from CAYLYV010000037.1 coordinate 32,149, forward strand.
GACCGCGCCCGGCTGGCGTTCGCCGCTGAAATCGACCCGAACAACCGCCCCGGCCTGTCGATCTTCAACGCCGCGCCGCGCGCGCTGCCCTACACATTCGATCTGATCGAGCGTCACCCCGAAGGCTCCCAAGCCTTCATCCCGATGACGCAACACCCGTTTCTGGTCATCGTCGCCCCCAGCCCCGCCGACAAACCCCGCGCTTTCCTGACCAACGGCGCGCAAGCCATCAACCTGCATCGCGGCACCTGGCATGGCGTGCTCACCCCGCTGCACGCCCCCGGCCTGTTCGCGGTGCTCGACCGTATCGGCACCAGCGCCAATCTGGAAGAATACCGCTATCCACAGCCTTGGGTGGTTTCAGCCGTCTGACCCTGGAACATATTTCCAAATCAGATCAAGCTGTTCCTTGCTGAACGCGATCACCACCCCGTTGAACGTATGGGTGCAGCAAATGCAACCCGGCTCAATCGCCTCGGCTGTCACATCTGGCGCGACCTTTTCCAATTGGTGCGCCGCATTCACACGCAACCCGCTCCAATAGCTGTTTTCGCCTAAGCGCACAAAATCGCGCTCCTCATCGCCGCGCCGGAAAACCATATGATAAAGCGCGTCTTTATCGGCAATCCGGGGCAGGGCCTCAGAACAGACTTCATCCCAATCCCGCCCCAACCGTGACAGCAAGAACCGATACAGCGGCGTGTAATCCAGCCCATGCCGATTGTTCGGATGCATCGAGCCGCGCATCGCCTCGCTGGTCTTGCTGGCCATGGTATTGCGCGCCCACCGCGCGTCGCTACCGTTCTCACCGTGA